>JBBRCF010000004.1:0-63178 GCA_038205135.1 Rhodobacterales bacterium | reverse complement strand
TGTCTTGATCACCGTTTTGCGCGCGCCACGCTGCGGTACCACCCGTATGCGGCGCGGGTGTTGCGGTGGACTTTGTCGCGCCGGGCCGCCTCGTCGGGGGTTTCGGCGCGGATGTCGGCACCGATCGCGGCGCTGTCGCGGCGAAACGGGATGACCTGCACCAGTGGCGCGCCTTTTTCGATCACATGCAATCCGTCATCACCGGTGGCAAAGAACGGGAAATGCACCGGCGCGCGGTAGGTGTCGGTATCGACGATGCCGGCTGCCACCTCGAACAGGCCATTGGGGCGGTTCAGCGGCTGGGTGAACAGGCAGGACCAGCCAGGCGGGGTCGTGATGGTCCAGAAACTGTGAAACTTGCAGGCCGGGCGCGCGCCGTGGGGATTACCCTTGACCTGATGCGCGCCGTGATAACTGACCAGCTGACGGTCGAAATCCCAGCCCGCATCGACGCGGGTGCCGCCGTCCCGGATTGCCAGCCGCACAGAGGCGGGCAGCGGGATGATCCAGCCCGTGGTCATCGCGTCCAGAAAGGGCAGGCAGCGTTTCACCGTCAACCCGGTATTGTTCAGACCCACCACGCTGTCATCCACGGCGGGCAGCTTGCGGAACCAGTCAGGCAACCAGGCGCGGGCGGGTACGGGCGGCGCGATCACGTCCAGATCGGCGGGATCGCAGGTAAACGTGATGGTCGGCGCAGGGTACAGGCGCAGCATCGGGGTCCCCTGTCTATCGTGCGAAAGGGAGCGCATCCCTGCGGATGCGCCCCCAGATGGCAGGGCGGCGCCCGGTCAGAGGAAATCGAAGGTCGGGGTATAGTCGAACTTGAAATCATTGCCGGTGTCGAAGTCACCGAAATAGCCCGACAGCAGCATCGTGCCCGTCACGCCAACCGCGCCGACGACCGTGCCTTGGGCCGTGATGCGGATGATCAGGTCGACCTCAGACAGGCCGAGGGTCGCGTCGAAATGGATCTGGTCGCCCTGACCGCGGTTGAAATCCATCACGCGGTCGCCTGCGCCGAAAACGAACACGTCGCCGCCGGCGCCGCCGGTCAGGATGTCGCGGCCATTCTGGCCATTCAGCACGTCATCGCCGGCACCGCCGGTCAACTGGTCGTTGCCGTTGCCGCCCCAGAGCAGATCGTTGCCATCATCGCCGAACAGCTGGTCCGCTCCCGCGCCGCCATCGATGATATCGTTGCCATCGCCGCCCAAAACCCGGTCATTGCCTCCCAGCGACCGGATCTGATCGTTGCCGTTCAACCCGGACATGATGTTGGCGGCATTGGTGCCGGTCAAGAAATCGTTGTCATTGGTGCCGGTCAGTTGCGGAGCGGGCGGGGTGACGGTGCCGCTGACTGGAACATAGCCGCCCAGCAGATCAAAGATCGGCGAGGTGCCGGCCACCAGCGCGACATCCGACACGACGATCTTTTCCAGTTGCGGGCCGGCATAACGACCCCCCAGACCCGCAGCGGGCGATTCCGAGATAAAAAAGAAATCGGCGCCGCTCTTGGACTGGTCCGGGTCCACGTCCAGCGGGTTTGCCGTGGACACGCCAAAGGTGGTGACAAGGCCGGTCGACGTGGTCACGGTCAGGCCGGTGACAGACCCCGCGCCGCCGGTCAGCTGCCCGGTGATGGGGTCAAAACTGGCGGGCGCGAAGGTGATGCGCACCGTGTCGGTGGCCGCGAACCAGACGCGTCCGATCTCGATCGCTGTGATGGGGCCGTTGCCGTCGAATTGCAGCGCTTCACCGATCTGGTTGCCGCGCAGGGTCAATGTGGTCATGGTCATCGCCTTTCCTGATCTGCCGCGGCGGCCCATCCGCAGGCGGGGTCACATCAGGACAACGCAGAGGCTGCCGGAACATTCCACGGGCCCGCGAAAATTTTCAGGGGCACAAGTTGCCCAGCGCCAGCAGGCCCGCACCGAACACCGCATCGGGGCCCGGCGCACCCAGATCGCGGACCTGAGCGCGCAGTGCGTCTGCCACGCCGGCGGGCGTGGTGGACGGATCGCGTGACATCAGGATGGCGGCGGCCGCCGTGGCAAATGGAACCGCAAAGGACGTGCCGGTCTTTGGCCTGAACCCGCTGATGGACGTCGCGCTCCAGACCTCGACGCCCGGTGCGGCCAGATCCAGATGCGGCCCGCGTTGCGCCCGGCGACAGACCTGGCCGCGCCGGTCCACCGCCGTTACCGCAATGACGTCGGGATAGCCCGCCGGATAGCTGACCAGCGCGCCCGGCCCGGCATTGCCCGCCGCCGCCAGCACCAGCGCGCCATTCGGGCCGGACAGCCGGGTCAGCACGGATTCCAGCGTGGTGTTTGCCGGGCCCGACAGCGACATGTTGACGACCCGCACCCCGCGCACCGCCATCAGGTTCAGCGCCTGCAACAGCGCCGCGACCGGCGCGCGTTCATCGCCGCCGTCACGGCCAAACACATCGACGATGATCAGCGGCGCTTCGGGGATCAGACCGGGCGCGCGGGCGGGTTGTTGGCCGACCAGCAGACCAGCCACTGCGGTGCCATGCACGGCGCTGGACGGGGCCGCCGGTTCGGCCGTCAGGCGGATGACTTCGATATCGGCACCCGCGAGAGAGTCATGTGCGGGGTTCACCCCGGTGTCGATCATGCCCACGGTCACGGTGACCCGGCAGGTCGCATCGCGCTGCACGGGCCAGCCGATCATGTCCAGCACGGCGCAGTTCATGTGCGTGCAGGGCGGATCGGGCCGCAGCGCCACCAGTTGTGGCATCGGCACGGGCAGGTGGGCAGGCGGGGCATCTGCCACGGGCTCGGCTACGGGGTCGGCCACAGGATTGGCCAAGGCGTTGGGCGGGGTCTGGTCACTGCGATAATAGTGGTTCAAATCGGCGGTAATCCCGCTGGGCTGGGCGCGGACACGGTCACGGGCCTGATCCGGGGTCAGGTCCGGCGGCAGCTGCAACCGGTGCATGACCATCGCGAGCGCGGTCAAATCGAGCCGTTCAATCAGCGCAAAACCTTCGGTTTGCAGCAGGGCCAGATCGGTTTCGGCCGGATCGGTTACGATGATTTCGCCCGGCACAAAGACCGGGCGCTGGACCACGACGGTTGCGGGCCGGTTCGAAGACCGCGTGGTTCCGCCGGCGCGGCCATCGCGAAACCGAGCATTGCCACCCCTTTCAAAGCCGCCTTGCCCGCCGTCATCATCCGCATCGTCGCCGTCGTCACCGCCGTCGTCATCCGCCAGTGCGGCCCCCGGACCCGTCCAAGGATCCGGCGTCAGCATAGGCAGCATCAGGCACAGCGCCACCATTCCGGCCCAACCGAGGCTGCGCAAGCATGTCGCAATGGTCTGTCGCATCCGGCCCTGCCCCTTCCGATCACACGTGCCCGCGCCCGGGATCACATGCGTCCAGGATCATATGCGACAACGCACCAGACTCGGCGACATTCCACCACCGAGCCAAAATTTCTGCCCGGCACCCGGCACCGTTCAAAGCGCCGGCCCAAAGGCGGCACAACAGCATACAGGCGATCATCTTATTACAATCGGTCTGAACCCGCAGGCCGCCCCGTCGATGTGCGCGCCGTGGCACTTTTGCGGCGTGGCTTTACATGCCGGCGTTCCGCCCCACTTCAGTCACAGCTATCCGAAAGGCCCGCTGTGAAAGATCAACGTTCCAATCAAGACTGGTCGGCCGTTCCTGTCGGTCGGGCAGCACGGCTTTTGAACATGGGCGGGATTGCCGCCGGGATCGCCGGTGACATGGTGGTTGGCGGTCTGCGGCAATTGTCAGCCGGTCAGCGGCCCAACCTGCCCGATCTGCTGCTGACCCCACCCAATGCGGCGCGGTTGACCAATGGCCTGTCGCATATGCGCGGGGCGGCGTTGAAACTGGGACAGATGCTGTCGATGGACACCGGCATCGTGTTGTCGCCGCAGTTGACCGACATTCTGGCCACCCTGCGCGCCGATGCCAAACACATGCCGCCGAAACAGTTGCAGACCGTCCTGAATGCCGAATGGGGCGCGGACTGGCAAAAGCGGTTTCGCAAGTTTGACGTGCGGCCGTTCGCGGCGGCGTCGATAGGGCAGGTGCATCGCGCCGAAACGGTCGACGGCCGCGATCTGGCAATTAAACTGCAATACCCCGGGGTGCGCGCCAGCATCGACAGCGATGTCGACAACATCGCAGCATTGATGCGGTTGCCGGGTCTGGTGCCGCGCGGCATGGACATGGCCCCGCTGCTGGCCGCCGCAAAGCAGCAATTGCACGACGAAGCGGATTACGCCGCCGAAGCCGCCCATCTGCGCCATTTCGCGGCACTGCTGGCGGGGTCTGAAACGCTGGTCGTGCCACGGGTGCACGCCGATCTCAGCACCGGCAACGTGCTGGCGATGGATTACCTGCGCAGTCAGCCGATCGACACCCTGATAGAGGCCGACCAGAATACGCGCGATCGCGCGGCTGCGGTGTTGATCGATCTGGTGTTGCAGGAACTTTTCACGTTCCATGCCATGCAAACCGACCCTAACCTGGCGAATTACCGGGTTGAACCCGACACCGGCCGGATCGTTCTGCTGGATTTCGGGGCCGTGCGCCGGATCGCGCCGGACCAGAGCGCGGTGTTCCGCAATCTGCTGAACGCGGGTCTGGATGGCAACCCGGACCGGGTTCGGGATGCGATGCTCGATATCGGGTATTTCGGTCCGGACACCGCACCGCATCATCAGGCGTTGATCCAGCAGATGTTCGCCATGGCCATGCAGCCGTTCCAGCAGGCGGCAGTGTTCGATTTCGCCCAGACGACCCTGCTGGAACACCTGCGTGACAGCGGCATGGCCATCGGCAATGACCGCGACCTGATGCACGTGCCTCCTGCCGAAACCCTGTTTCTGCACCGCAAGATCGGCGGCATGTATCTGCTGGCCACGAAACTGCGCGCGCGGGTCGATTTGCGCGCGCTGGTCGAACGCTATCGCTGATCCGCCGCGTTGATTTTCGCCGCGCGCGCGTCATGTCAGGCCAAAACAGCAGGAACCCGATGCGATGACCAGTGTTATTCCCGCCACGCGCGCCGCTGGATTGGCCGCAATGCAGACGTTCGTGCCCGCAATGGGGCGGCGCTATGCCAACGGGCGCAACTATGACGCGGGGCCGGGCGGGCACAAGGCGGTGTCGATGCTGTCGCCCTACGTGCGCCGCCGCCTGATCACCGAGCAGGAACTGGTGGTGGCGGCAGTGCAGGCGCATAGCTATGAAAATGCTGAAAAATTTATCGAAGAGGTGATCTGGCGCGGCTATTTCAAAGGCTGGCTGGAACGTCGCCCGCAGGTCTGGACGGGCTATGTGCGGGGCGTGCAATCCGATCTGGCCGCGCTTGACCGCGACCGCCGCCTGCGTCGCGATGTCGACCGCGCGATGGCCGGTCAGACGGGCTTGGACTGTTTCGATGCCTGGGCGACCGAACTGGTCGAAACCGGCTATCTGCACAACCACGCCCGGATGTGGTTCGCGTCGATCTGGATCTTTACGCTGGAATTGCCTTGGCGGCTGGGGGTGGATTTCTTTTACCGGCATCTGCTGGACGGCGACGCCGCGTCCAACACGCTGGGCTGGCGCTGGGCCGCCGGTTTGCACACCCGTGGCAAACCGTATCCGGCGCGCGCAGACAACATCACCACATTCACCAGCGGACGGTTCACGCCACGCCCCGGTGATCTGGTCGAGGTGACAGAGGGGCTGGAGACGACAGAGCCCGATGGCCTGCCGTCCGTGTTGCCGCTGCGCGCGATCACGTTGCCGCGGCCTGGACAGCCAACCGCGCTGTTAATCACCGACGAAGACTGCCGCATCGAGGATTTCGATCTGGCGGCCCTGGACATCCGCACCACCGCGACGCTGTCGGCCAGCCATCTGCGGTCCTCCCTGCCGGTATCCGATGCGGTGGCGGAATTCGAGGACGCAGCATTGGCTGATACCGCCAGGCGGGTGGGGCAGGTGCCTATCGTTCTGCGGGCAGGTCACCCTGACATGCTGGCGAAATGGGCTGCCGGGGCAGGGGCGACGCAGATCGCCACGCCCTATGTCACACGCGGCCCCTTGCATGACTGGCTGGCCGAGGCCGCGCCTTACCTTGCCACCTGCGGCATCACGCTCTGCGAATGGCGGCGTGACTGGGACAGCGTGATCTGGCCCCATGCGACGGCGGGCTTTTTCAAGGTGAAACAGCAGATCCCGCGCATTCTGGAACAGATGGTTCCGGTATGATCCCCGTTGCCATCATAGGCGCGGGCATTGCCGGATTGGCCTGTGCGCAGCGTCTGATGCAGGGCGGGATTCAGCCTGTGTTGTTTGACAAGGGGCGCGGCATCGGCGGGCGGGTGGCAACCCGGCGGGTGGACGGCCTGCAATTTGACCACGGCGCGCAATATCTGACGGCGCGCGGTGATGGCTTTGCCGGACTGCTGCGCGACCTTGCCGCTGTGGGGCATGTGGCCGTCTGGGACGATGGCTCGGCGCGCGCAAAAACCGTCGGCGCTCCGGGCATGTCGGCGTTGGCCAAGGGCATGGCCCGCGGTCTGGATGTGCGCCAGAACGCACAGGTGACCGCCGTTTTGCCCACGGATGACGGTTGGGTGTTGCGGATCGGTGACGCCCACCTGCGCGCTGCTCGCGTCGTCATCACCGTTCCCGCACCGCAGGTCGCGGGCCTGTTGGGCGGGGATCATTCGCTGGTCGCCCCGTTGCGCGGCGTGACATTTGATCCCTGTCTGACGTTGATGGCCGCCATCCACGCGCCCGCGCCATTCATCACCCACAGTGATCCCGATGACCCGCTGGCGTGGATTGCGGCGGATGGCAGCAAACCCGGCCGCCCCGCCGGCTTTGCCACCACGTGGGTCGCGCAGGCGGGCGACGGGTTCAGCCAGACGCATCTGGAAAAGGAAGCCGCCGCCATCGCCGCCCTGATGCTGCCGTTGCTGTGTGACCGTCTGGGCGTCGCAGCCGATGCCGTCACCCATGCGTCTGCCCACCGCTGGCGCTATGCCCGCGTTGCAACCTCGCTGGGACGGCCGTTTCTGCGCAATGCGGACGCCACGCTGTATCTGGGTGGCGACTGGTGCATCGGCCGGCGCATCGAGGCGGCATGGGACAGCGGCACCGCCGCGGCCGCCGATCTGCTGGGCCGAGCATCATGCTGACCGATCCCCGCATCGCCCGGCTGATCACCCTTATCCGGGCCGCGCTATCCCCGCCGCCCGGTGCCGGGCGCATGGCGGTTGCGCTGACGCTGGGCGTGATCTGTCACGCGCTGTTCGCCGCCGGTGTGCTGGCCATGATCGCCGCCATGTTCTTTGGCCTGAGCGAAAGTTTCGGCACCGTGCCGTGGCCATGGGCCGCGCTGGCCAATGCCGCGTTGATCGTGCAATTTCCGCTGGTGCATTCCCTGTTGCTGACTGGGTCGGGGGGCCGGGTTCTGGCGCACCTGATCCCCGGCCCGCACGGTAGCACGCTGGCCACCACCACCTACGCCATCATCGCGTCCGCCCAACTGCTGGCGCTGTTTTCGCTGTGGACGCCGTCCGGTATCATCTGGTGGCGGGCCGACGGGGCGGCGTTCTGGGCGCTGTGTGCTGCCTATGCCGCAAGCTGGCTTATCCTGCTGAAAGCCAGCTTTGATGCCGGGGCCGAGGTGCAATCCGGGGCACTTGGCTGGCTGTCATTGTTGGCACGCATCCGACCGGTGTTTCCCGACATGCCCACGCAGGGCCTGTTCCGCCTGATCCGCCAGCCGATTTATGTGGCCTTTGCGCTGACGCTGTGGACGGTGCCGGTATGGACGCCTGATCAGTTGATCCTTGCCATCTGTTACACCGCCTATTGTCTGCTGGCGCCCCGGCGCAAGGAACGCCGTTTTGCCGCGCGCTATGGCGACCGTTTCCTGCGCTACCGTGCCGCGGTGCCCTACGTGCTGCCGCGCCTGTCCGGAAAGGACGACCCCCATGCGCAATGACCTGACGATCTATGACCGCGTGGCCGATCAATGGTGGTCTGACGATATCCGCTGGGTGCGCACCCTGAAAAACCTGGTGCCGGGGCGGCTGGCATGGTTCGACCGGCAGTTCGACTGGCAGGGCTGCGATGTGCTGGATCTCGGCTGCGCTGGTGGTTTCATGGCCGAGGCGATGGCCGGACGCGGCGCAAACGTCACCGGCATCGATCCGGCCGCCGAGGCGATTGCCGCCGCCCGCGCCCATGCCCGCATCAGTGGTTTGCGGATCGGCTATGACGTGGGTGTCGGTGAGGCGGTGCCCTATCCCGACGCCAGTTTTGATGCCGTGGTCTGTGTCGATGTGCTGGAACATGTGGCCGACCTGACCCGCGTTTTGGCGCAGGTGACGCGGGTGTTGCGCCCCGGCGGAATGTTCCTGTTTGATACGATCAACCGCAATCTGCTGGCCCGGCTGGCGACCATCACGGTGGCCGAAGACGTGCTGCGCCTGTTGCCGCGCGGCACGCATGACCCTGCGATGTTCATCAAACCGGCTGAATTGCGCCGCGCCATGCAGAATGCCGGGCTGCTGCCGGGGCCGATCACCGGTCTGGGTCCGCGCGGCATCAACCGGCACGGCGACTTGGTTTTTGGCCCGCTGCCGGTGACCGCGATCCTGTACATGGGCACGGCCCGCAAACCCGGAACGCCATGACCGATGACCCCGCGATCATCAGCGAGGTCATCGAAATGGCGCTGAGCGATCATGTCAGTTTTGCCCAGATCCGCGCCCAGCACGGACTGTCGCCCGATCAGGTCAAGACCCTGATGCGCGACCGGCTAGCCCCCGGCAGTTACCGCGCATGGCGCAAACGCGTGCGGCAATTCGGCGATCGCCGCGCGCTCTATAAATAATCTACGGCGCCAGCCAAAGTCCGGCAAACCCATCCGTCCGGTCAAACCGCGCGCGGCGGTGCTGTGGGCCCAGATGCAACGCGTCGATCTGCTGCACCACACAACGCAGCACGACAAATGACTTCGCATCCGGTCCTTTGGTATATGCCAGCGCATCCGCAATCGGTGAGCCCGGCGCCGGCCTCGTGCCATAGCCTTGCCGTGACGGATCGGGCACCCGGGCCCAGATGTCCGCCACTTGCGGTCCGGTCAGAATATCCACGCGCACCATCAGGCGCGTCTGCAAATGCGCCGCACTATCCCACACATGCAGGGCTGCGCGCGGATTGGCGCGCAATGCCGCCACCTTGGCCGACGTTATTTCGGTATGCACATCCGCCGCGCCGGCCACGGGGTCCGCCGCACGCAGCACAACCGTGCGCGCTTCTGGCCAGCCATCGGGCGATACGGTGGCGAATGTCGGGTGCCGCGCGGGCGCGTGCCGGTCGCCCGCCCCGCGTACCAGCCGCGCCCAGATCTGGGCGTGCAGTGTTGCCAGATTGCCGGCCCAGTTGTGCAGATCAGTCGTCATAACCCGTCATCTCCAGATACCCTACGCCGGCATGGCTGCCCGACACTGTCACCGGCCCTTCCCAATAGGGCACGGATGTGGCCATCCACGCATCGCGGTTCATCGCGCGTACCGTGACGTCAATGCCGCGGTCCGGCAGTCGCACCCGCCAGTCCACCGGCACGGTGCGGCCGGCAACATTGTGTTCCGCCAACTGTTCTGCCGCAAACGCCCCGTCCGGCAGGGCTGTCGCCGTGCCATCCGCCGCGATCCATGTCGCCGCCGTGAAATCGGCGTCGCCGCGCAGCACGAACCCCATCAGCTTGTCGCCACTGTCAAACGACAGCGAAAACCAGTTCCACCCGGTCTGGTCCGCTGCCAGCGGTTGCGATGACCATTCCCGGTCCAGCCACGCCATGCCCGTCACCGGCACATCCCCGCCCGGCAGGGTCAGGGTGCCCGTCAGCCGGAAGAACGGTTGCGAATAATAATGGCTGGCCTGCCCTGCCGCCGATTTCACCGAATAGCCGCGTTTTCCGTGCAACACCAACGGCCCCGCCGCCGTCAGCCCCACATCATAGGCAAAATCCGGCCCCGACGCGCGCAGGCGCAAGGCGTCGAAATCAGCGCCTTCCATCGCCCAATCGTCGATCCATGCGGCAAACGGAGTGACTTGCACGCCGGCCTGCCCGATGCCGCCGCGCGCCAGCCGTTCCGACACGAAATGCGCATCCGGCGTGGTGATGGCCGCATGCCCCATCCACAGTTGCGGCGTATCCCAGCCCTGTCCGTCGCGGGGGGCCAGCGCCGACCGGAACAGCGTCCACTGCAGCCCATAGCGCGTACCGTCGGGCCCGGTCATGTTGGCTGTCAGATACCACCATTCGATGCGGAAATCGGGATGCTCGCCGTGGTCGGCCGGGAACTGCAACACCGTATCCGGGTCTGCCTGCGCAAACCCTGCGCCATCAGTCCCCAGCCCCGCAAACCCCTGCGCCATGGCCTGCATCGGTAACCACAGCAGCAGAACCAGAACCCTAACGATCATTCCGGAACACCCCCAACAACTGTGCCGGTGGCATGCGCGATAATCGCCACGCGGGCCACAGCGCCGCCAGCGCCGCCGCCAGCAGGGCCAGTGCACCCAACCGCAGATAATCTAGTGGGAACAAATACATCGGCAACTGCCAGCCGAACGCCTCGACATTCACCACCGCCAGTAGCGCCCAGGCCAACGCCAGTCCCAGCGGCAGCGCCGCCGCCCCTGTCACCGCTGCCAGCACCACCGCGCGCACCAGATCCAGCCCCGCCAGCCGCCGCCGCGTCAGACCCAGCGCCCAGACCGGGGCCAGTTGCGGCAGGCGCATCGCGGCCAGTGTCAGCAGGCTCATCAGGATCGCAAACCCCGCCACCGCCAGCGTCAGGATGTTCAGGGCCGTGGTCACAGTGAACGTGCGTTCGAACACCTCCAGCGACAGTGCCTTTATTGCCGCCTGATCGACCATTGCCGCGTCCGCGACGCCCGCTTGATCGCGCAGCACGCTGCGCAGCGCCGCAACCCCGTCCGGGTCTATCCGCAGCCCGAAGCGCAGCGCCAGCACATCCGGAAACTGCTGCCGGAACACCGCCTCTGTCACGATCACCTGCCCCGCCGGGTTGCCATAATCGCCATAGATGCCCAGTACCGGCAGGCTGAGCCCCGGCGCAATCACCACATCCGCTGCCAGATCAAGCCCCGCGCGGCGGTAAAGCTGTTCATTGACCAATACTCCCTCGCCGCGGGCGAGCGCATCCCAGACATCCGGCGCGGCGCGCAAGAACAACCAGTTGTCGCGATAGGTCGCATGGTCGCGCGCGCCGTAGATCTCGGCCGGATATCCGGCAATCTGGCGATCCACGGCCAAAACCGGCAGCACCGCATCCACCAGCGGGGTTGCCAGCGCCGCCACCGCATCGGCCTGTGCGGCGTCTGTTGTGCGGACATAGAGTTCTGACGCCAGCCGCTGATCCAGAAATCCGGTGAACGTCAGGCGAAATGACGAAACCATCGTCGAAACCCCGACATTCGCCGCCATCGCCAGCAGCAGCGCCATCAACGCCAGCGACAGCCCCGGCACCTGTTGCCGCGTATCGGCCCAGAACCATTGCGCAACCGCTCCGCGTGCCTGCGCCTGCCCCAACCGCAGCACCAGCGCCAGCAATGGGGGCAACACCAGCGCCCCGCCGATCAGCAGCGCCCCCAGCATCGCAAACCCCGCCAGCAGCCCGGTGCCCCAGATCGCCAGCGCGCCCGCCACCGCCAGCAGCATCCCTGCCACCACCACGGGCCCCGCGCCCTGCCGCGCCATGGCCCAGGCCCGTGGTTGCGCGCTGGCCAGCAGCGGCATCCGCGCCAGCGACCATAGCGCGCCGCTCGCCGCCACCGCTGTGCCGCCCATTGCCATTGCCAGCCCCGACAGCCACCACGCCGGGCGCAGCGCCAGCTGACCCGACACATCCGCGCCGTACAGGCCTCGCAGCGTCGCCGCCACGTCCGGCAACAGCGCCGCCGCCACCACATAGCCCAGCGCGACGCCGATCGCCCCCGCCGCAAACGCCAGTACCGCCAGTTCCACCGCCATCAACGTGATCAACCGTCCCAGCGGTGCGCCCAGCGCGCGTAGCGTGCGGACTATCGGCCGGCGCTGTTCGAACGCCAGCCCGATCGCGCCATGCACAATGAACAGGCCCACCGCAAATGCCAACAGCCCGAAGGCCGTCAGGTTCAGGTGAAAACTATCGGTCAACCGCCCCACGTCACTACCGTCCTGCGGGGGCAGCAACGCCAGATCCGGGGCCACGTCGGACAAGGCGGTCTGCCGGATCGGCTGCTCCGGGGCCACCAGCAACCGGTCTATCTGCCCGGGCCGCCCCAGCAGCCGCTGTGCCAGCCCGATATCCATGATCGCGGTGTTCGGGGCAGCATCCGGGGCCAGCATACCGTTTGCTCCCGTGTCCGGCAGTTGTGCCTGCGTGGCGGCCTGCGCAAAAATCTGGCCTTCGCCCGACAGAAACGACTCCAGAACGGCCCCATCCGTCGTTCCGACCGGCCCCACGCCGCCCGGGGCTGTTAAGGGGTCGATCCCGACCACGCGCACCGGTCCCAGCCTGCCTTCGATCACCGGCGACACCAGCCACCCGGCCCGCCGCAAGGCCACATAGGTGTCTTGTGCAATGACCCCGCCGTCCCGTTCCGTGATCTGGGCCAGGTTTCCGTCGCCCAGCGTCGCCGCCGCCGCGTCATAGCTGGCCCGCGCCTCGGCGTTGATTGCCTGCACCCCGGACCACAGTGCAGTTCCCAGCGCCAGCCCGGCCAGCAGCGTGAACGCCTGCAGCGGATTGCGCCACCAATGCCCCAGCAGGGCCGCCAGAATCGAGCCGGTCACGTCAATTGCCCTTCGGACAGGTGCAACCGCCGGGGCATCCGCGTTGCAAGCCGTTCCGAATGTGTCACCAAAATCAGGCCCGCGCCGGTTTCGCCCACCAGTTCGCACAGCAGCGCAAACACCGTGTCCGCCGTCGCTTCGTCCAGATTGCCCGTCGGTTCATCGGCCAGTACCAGTTTCGGCCGCGCCGCCAGCGTGCGCGCGATAGCGACGCGCTGCTGTTGCCCCCCGGACAGTTGTTCCGGATATTTGTGCAGATGCGCCGCCAGACCCAGTCGGGTAGCCAGTGCCAGTGCAAGGTCCGGATCGTGCCGCCCGGCAAGCCGCGCCTGAAACGCGATGTTCGCCACCACCGTCAATGACGGGATCAGGTTGAACTGTTGAAAAATCACCCCGACCGTGCCGCGCCGCAACGCTGCGCGGCCCGCATCATCCAGAGGCGTCAGATCGGTGCCATCAATCGCCACAACGCCGCTGTCAGCGGTATCCAGCCCGCCCACCAGATGCAAAAGCGTGCTCTTGCCCGACCCGGATTCGCCCGTCAGCGCCAGCATGTCCCCGGCGACCATCGTCAGCGACACGCCGCGCAGCACCGCCATTTCGGTCCCCGGATAGGTTTTCGCAACGTCGTGCAGGCGCAAAAGCATAAGATTTCCCTCTGCATCGGACATAAGCCCGCGCAGCCATTCGAAAAGAGCCCGGTCGTCGCAACCGCGATCTGTGACCACCTGTGCCCGTGTCGCGCTGGATTCACCAGAAGTGTGCAGTAAAATGCATATCCCCGCAAAATGGGTTGCCAGTCCGCATACTAGATGCATTATATAGCACAATTCGCGCGAGTCAGGGAGGATGAGCGCGACGCAAACGCCGTAAATTTCGCGCAGGTCCGGAATTTCACGTTATCGTGGCAGGTGCCGGGTTCGCCATGGCGCAGGGAGGACATCATGACGGCCAACGCCGCAACCTATTTCATTGATCGTCACATCACAGATGGCCGCAGCGCCCGACCTGCGTTCCGCGAGGCGGGGACGGGGCGCGGCCTGACCTATGCCGAACTCGCCATTTGTTCGGGCAAGGTCGCCGATGCGCTGGCCCGCCATGGTATCCGGCGCGAAGAACGCGCGCTGATGCTGGTGCAGGACCAGATCGAATGGCCGATGATCTTCTGGGGTGCTTTGAAGGCGGGGGTGGTGGCGGTGCCGCTAAACACGCTGCTGGCAACGCCGGCCTATGATTTCATCTTGCAGGACAGCCGGGCGCGCGTGCTGTTCGTGTCCGCTGACCTGTGGCCGGTGGTGGAACCCGCCATCGCCGCCGCCGACAGCCTGCGGGTCGTGGTGGTCATCGGCGGCGATGCCGCGCCGGCCGGAACGATCAGTTGGCGCGCCTTCATGGCGGATGCGCGCCCTGTGCCGCCGATTACTGTCAGCGCCGATGAAACCGCGTTCTGGCTGTATTCATCGGGGTCGACCGGACAGCCGAAAGGCGTGCGTCATGTCCACGCCAGCCTGAAGGCGACCGCGGATACCTATGGCCGGGCAGTGCTGGGGATCGTCGAATCGGATCGGGTCTATTCCGCAGCAAAACTGTTCTTTGCCTACGGGCTGGGCAATTCCTGCACCTTCCCGCTTTCGGTCGGCGCGACCACGATCCTGCTGCCGGGGCGGCCCACACCCGATACCGTTTCGGCGATTCTGGACGCCGAACAGCCGACGATCTTTTGTGGCGTACCGACGCTGTATGCCGCATTGGTGCATCACTGGGAAAAGACCCCGTTACCCAAAGCACCGCTGCGGCGGTCAATCTCCGCAGGTGAGGCGCTGCCGGCTGACATCGGGCGGAAATGGCAGGGGTTGTGGGGGGTCGATATCCTCGATGGCGTCGGCTCAACCGAAATGCTGCACATCTTTCTGTCGAACCGGCCGGGCGATGTGGTCTATGGCACCTCGGGCTTTGCCGTGCCCGGGTACGAGGTGCGGCTGGTCGATGATGATGGGCGCGACCTTGGCCCCGGTGTCATTGGTGAATTACTGGTGCGTGGCGCCAGCGCCGCAGACGGATACTGGAACCAGCGCGGCAAAAGCCGGGTGACCTTCGAAGGCGAATGGACCCGCACCGGCGACAAGTATGAAATGACGCCCGAGGGCCGGTTCGTCTACTGCGGGCGCACGGATGACATGTTCAAGGTGTCGGGCATCTGGCTGTCGCCGTTCGAGGTGGAACAGGCTCTGATTTCCCATCCGGCAGTGCTGGAGGCGGCGGTGGTCGCCAAACGCGATGACGATGGGCTGGAAAAACCCAAGGCGTTTGTTGTGCTGAAACCCGGCCATGGCGCGGATGAACTGGACAGCGTCAAGAACCACGTCAAAGAAGCCATCGGCAAATGGAAATACCCGCGCTGGATCGATATCGTGCCGGACCTGCCAAAAACCGCGACCGGAAAGATCCAGCGGTTCAAGCTGCGGGAAATCGCGTGATGTGGGGCGATCCGTTCATCACGGTCAGCGGCAAACGACTGGAAATGCGTTATGCTGGGGCGGCAGATGCGCCGACGCTGGTGCTGCTGCACGAGGGCCTTGGGTCGGCGGGACTGTGGCGGGATTTTCCGGAACGGCTGGCACAGGCGACCGGGTTCGGCGTGGTGGCCTATTCCCGCGCCGGATATGGCCAGTCCGACGCCGCAGACCTGCCGCGCCCGCTGGATTACATGACGCGCGAGGCAGTGGATGTGCTGCCGCAGGTGCTGGATGCGGCGGGCGTGCGGCGTTGTGTGCTGCTGGGGCATTCCGACGGCGCGACGATTGCCGCTATCCATGCCGGAACAGTGTCGGATATGCGGGTGCGCGGATTGATCCTGATGGCGCCGCATTTCTTTACCGAACCGGTCGGTTTGACCGAAATCGCCCGCGCCCGTGATGCCTATGCCACGGGCGATCTGCGTGCGCGGCTGGCGCGGCATCATGCGGACCCGGACAATGCTTTCCAGGGTTGGAATGACGCTTGGTTAGACCCGAACTTCGCAGCGTGGAACGTCGCAGATGTCATCGATTACTGGCGTATCCCGGCGCTGGTAATTCAAGGCCGCGATGACCAGTACGGCACGATGGCGCAGGTAACCGAAGTGGACACCCGCAGCTATGCGCCGGTGGATGTGGCGGTGATAGATAACTGCCGCCACGCGCCGCATCTGGACCAGCCCGACGCGGTGTTGGCGCAGATCACGGAATTCTGCGCCCGGCTGGAACGGATCGAAGCCGCCGAGGTGGTTCTTGGCTGAACCCTATGTGCCTGGCGTCACGAAAAGACCGCAACAGGGTCGATATGACCCGATCCGCGACACGGTTCACCCCGGCATGACACCCGATGAACTGGCTGCGTCCGACGCATTGCGGGAAGGGTTGCGTTTTCTGCACACCGGCTGGTTCTGGGAGGCGCATGAGGTGCTGGAACCCGTGTGGATGGCCTGCCCGCCCAACAGCCGCGAACGTGCGCTGTGCCGCGCGTTGATCCAGCTGGCGAATGCGCGGCTGAAGGCGCGAATGGGACAACCCCGGGCGGCGGCGCGGCTCCGGACTCAGGCCGGGGCGATTCTGGCAGAACTGGGTGAGGCGCCGGTGCTGGGACTGGAAGTCGCTGCACTGAGGGCACAAGTAGCACTATAATGCATACTATTGCATGATAAGTACGTAAAAATTCATTCTTCTGCACTATCATGCAAAAATAACTTTGACCCACGCAGGAATCGCCATATTGTCTGGCAAACGGACACCAGGGAGGAGACCCACGTGACCAAGACCATCGACTTTCAGACCGAGCCCAGCCGGTATCGCCATTGGCGCGTGGCCTATGACGGTGCGGTGGCGACGCTTTACATGGATGTGGATGAAAACGGCGGGCTGTTCGACGGGTATCAGTTGAAACTGAATTCCTATGATCTGGGCGTTGATATCGAACTGTCCGACGTCGTGCAGCGGATGCGGTTCGAACACCCGGAGGTCAAGGTGGTCGTGCTGAAGTCCGCCAAGGACAAGGTGTTCTGCGCCGGGGCGAACATCCGCATGCTGGGCGGCGCGAGCCATGCCCACAAGGTCAACTTCTGCAAATTCACCAACGAAACCCGTAACGCATTCGAGGCCGCCGAGGCGGAAAGCGGTCAGAAATACATCGCTGCGATCCGGGGGGCCTGCGCCGGCGGTGGCTATGAACTCGCGCTGGCCTGCAATTACATCATGCTGACGGACGATTCGTCGTCCAACGTTGCACTGCCCGAAGTGCCTCTGTTGGCGGTGTTGCCGGGCACGGGCGGGCTGACGCGAGTGACAGACAAACGCAAGGTCCGCCGCGATCTGGCGGATGTGTTCTGTTCGGTCGAAGAAGGCGTGAAAGGCAAGCGCGCCGTCGATTGGCGGCTGGTCGATGAAATCGCTCCGAACAGCAAATTCGACACTGTTGTTGCGGAACGCGCCGCGGAATTTGCCGCCGCAACGCCCGCCAAGGCGCATCACGGCATCACATTGGGCCCGCTGGCGCGCACGATCCATGACGATGGATCGCTGTCCTATTCGCTGGTCGAGGCCACGGTGGACCGCGCAAATCGCCGCGTCAGCATCACGCTGGCAGGTCCTGACCGTGACGTGCCCGCGTCCACTGACGCTCTGATGGCCGAAGGCGGCCAAAGCTGGCTGTTGCGGCTGGCGCGGGAATTCGAGGATGCGATCCTGCATCTGCGGCTGAACGAAACCGAAGCCGGCCTGTGGGTGTTCCGCACCCAAGGCGCGGCGGACGCCGTGCTGGCGAACGAGGCGTTCCTGCTGGAAAACCGCGACCATTGGTTGGCCAATGAAATCCTGACCTACTGGAAACGCGTGATGAAGCGGGTCGATGTCACCTCGCGGTCCCTCGTCACGCTGGTGGAACACGGCAGTTGCTTTGCCGGGCCGCTGGCCGAACTGATCTGGGCCGGCGATCGCAGCTATATGATGGAAGGCGAATTTGACGGCGACAATCGCCCGATGGCCGCCATCACGCTGTCGCCCGGCAATTTCGGCCCCTTTCCGATGGGCAACGCCCTGACGCGGTTGCAGACCCGGTTTCTGGCCGATCCTGACCATGTGACGGCATTGAAGGATCACGTGGGCCGGTCGCTGGAGGCCGATCAGGCACGCGATCTGGGGCTGACCACCTTTGCCTTTGACGACATCGACTGGGAGGATGAAATCCGCATCTTCATGGAGGAACGCGCGTCGTTCAGCCCCGATGCGATGACCGGGATGGAGGCGAACCTGCGCTTTGCCGGGCCGGAAACGATGGAAACCCGCATTTTCGGCCGGCTGACCGCCTGGCAGAACTGGATCTTCATTCGCCCGAACGCGACCGGGACCGATGGCGCGTTGCAGCGTTACGGCACCGGCCTTCGCGGCGATTACAGCATGCAGCGCGTCTGATGCGCCCCTGCGGTGGGTTAAATCACCCACCTAGCGGGTCCCGGCGCCGGTCGGTCCCGCCCCCACCATCCCAACGGAGGACCCCATGTTAGACCTTATCAACGTTTCCTACGACACGCTTATTCCCAACAATGTGGGCCTCAGCACCGACAAGCGCGTGTTGAAAGCGCTGGAAAAATGGCATCCCGGCTACATCAACTGGTGGAATGACCTGATCCCGGACAATTTTCAGAAATCACTGGTCTATCTGCGCACCGCCGTATCGGTGGACCCAAAGGGCTGGGCGAAATTCGACTACGTGAAAATGCCGGATTACCGCTGGGGCATCCTGTTGGCCCCGCAGGTCGAAGGCCGCACCATTCCCTGTGGCGAACATGCCGGACAACCGGCGTGGCAAGAAGTGCCCGGTGAATACCGCAACATGCTGAAGCGGCTGATCGTCATTCAAGGCGACACCGAACCGGCATCGGTGGAACAGCAGCGGTTCCTTGGCCGCACCGCACCGTCGCTGTACGACATGCGCAACCTGTTTCAGGTCAACGTCGAAGAAGGCCGCCACCTGTGGGCGATGGTGTATCTGCTGCACAAATACTTTGGTGCCGATGGCCGCGAAGAGGCGGATGACCTGCTGCGTCGCCAGTCGGGGTCCGAAGAAGCCCCGCGCATGCTGGGCGCGTTCAACGAAGAAACGCCGGATTGGCTGTCGTTCTTCATGTTCACCTATTTCACCGACCGCGACGGCAAGATGCAGCTGGAAAGCCTTGCGCAATCCGGGTTCGATCCGATGTCGCGCACCTGCCGGTTCATGCTGACCGAAGAGGCGCATCACATGTTCGTTGGTGAAACCGGCGTGGGCCGCACCATCGAACGCACCTGTCAGGCCATGGTCGCCGCCGGCATCGACGACCCCTATGACATTGCCCGCATCCGGGCGCTGGGCGTGATCGACCTGCCGACGATCCAGAAAAAGCTGAACCTGCATTATACCCTGTCGCTGGACCTGTTCGGCCAAGAGGTGTCGACCAATGCCGCCAACGCATTCAATTCCGGCATCAAGGGCCGGTATATGGAAAGCCGCATCGACGATGACCACCGGCTGACCAATGCCACCTATCCGGTCTGGGACATGGTGGATGGCAAACTGACGCACCACGACGTGCCAGCCCTGACCGCCATCAACATGCGTCTGCGCGATGATTACACCCGCGACGCATCGGGCGGCATCGGGCGCTGGAACAAGATCATCCAGAAATGCGGCGTCGTATTCGAAATGCATCTGCCGCACGAGGCGTTCAACCGCCGGATCGGCGTGTTCGCAAGCCATTCCATCGACCCGCAGGGCCGCTTGGTATCCGCTGCGGAATGGGACAAAGGCGTGACGGATTGGCTGCCCACCCGCGCCGATGGCGATTTCATCCAGTCGCTGATGAAGCCGTGCTACGAGCCAGGCCAATATGCCAGCTGGATCGCCGCGCCCAAGGTCGGCATCGACAACAAGCCGGGCGATTTCGAATACGTCAAACTGCACATGGCGTGACGCCAGATTACCCCCCGCCGGATTCTCCATAACCGGGGCTATGCCCGGACCGGCGGCGGGGTTACGATCGAATCGCAGGGAAAACGCATCTTGCGGGAAAAGGACTACGCCATGATGATCGAACGCAGCATTGCCCACGCTCCGCGCACCGCCGCGCTGGCGCAGGACGTATCGCGCATGACCACCACCTGTATCGGCTGCACCGATTGCGGCGGGCTGTGTCAGGCGATGATTGAGGTGGTGGTGGTGCCGCAGATCGTGCTGCATCACCGGGACCCGCGCTAAGGCCCCGCGCAGAGGAATTGCGATGAATCAACCCGTCAAGCAACACCTGATCGACCCCGAAATCTGTATCCGCTGCTACACCTGCGAAATGTCCTGTCCCATTCAGGCCATCTCGCATGACGACAACAATGTCGTGGTCGATGCGGACAAATGCAATTTCTGCATGGATTGCATCCCGGTCTGCCCCACCGGGTCGATCGACGAATGGCGCGTGGTTGCCACGCCCTATACGCTGGACCAGCAATTCGCGTTTCAGGAACTGCCGGCGCAAGAGGATCTGGGTCAGGACGAGGCCGCCACGGGACTGGAAGCGCTGGATGACGCCATGGCCGCCCTGCTGGCCGATGCGCATCGCGGCGCGGGTGGCAAGGCGCGCGCGCCGGCCAGTGCCGCAAAGCCGTCAATCAATATGTATAATCTGGGCAAACCGGCCATCGCCCGCGTGCAGGGCAATTACCGCCTGACCGATGACGAAGGCCACGATGTGCGCCACATCATCCTTGATTTCGGCGGCCAGCCGTTTCCTGTGCTGGAAGGCCAGTCCATCGGCATCATCGCGCCCGGCATTGCTGCGGATGGCAAGCCCCATCTGCCGCGGCTGTATTCCGTGTCCAGCCCGCGCGATGGTGAACGCCCGCATTTCAACAACCTGTCCCTGACCGTGAAACGCGAGGCCGGGGGGCTGTGCAGCAACTATATCTGCGACCTGCAAAAGGGCGACGAGGTCCGCGTGACCGGCCCGTTCGGTGCCACATTCCTGATGCCGGATGATCCGGCCGCGCGCTTGCTGATGATCTGCACCGGCACCGGGTCTGCGCCGATGCGGGCGTTCACCATGCGCCGCCAGCGCAGCATAGGGGCGCATTCCGGCAATTCCCATATGTCACCCATGGTGATGTTCTTTGGCGCGCGCGCGCCGGGGTCGCTGCCATATTTCGGCCCGCTGGCCAAAGTGCCGGAAACGCTGCTGCAGAAACATCTGGTGTTCAGCCGCATCGACGGCCAGCCACGCGAATATGTGCAGGACCGGTTGCGTACCGAAGAAGACACCGTGGCCGAGATGTTGCAGGATCCGCGCACCCATATCTACATCTGCGGATTGCGCGGAATGGAAGACGGCGTGGAGCAAGCCTTTGTCAATATCGCGGAAAGCTATGGCCAAAGCTGGCCCGCGCTGCGCGATACGCTGCGCAATGACGGCCGCTATCATGTGGAAACCTACTGATTGCCATTTGCCCATGAAATCCGGGTGACCTGGGGCGACTGCGATCCGGCGCAGATCGCCTATACGGGGCGTATTCCATGGTTTGCGCTGGATGCGATCAACGCGTGGTGGGAACATCATTTGGGTGGTGACGGCTGGTTCCAGATGGAAATCGACCGCAATCTGGGCACGCCGTTCGTGCACCTCAGCCTTGATTTCCGTGCGCCGATCACGCCCCGGCACCGGCTGATCTGTCAGGTGGCACCGACCCGCCTCGGCGAAACCTCGGTCTCGTTCCGGGTGAACGGCTATCAGGACGGCACCCTGTGTTTCGAGGGCCGGTTCACCTGCGTGTTCATCGTGGCGCAGGAATTCCGCAAGACGCGCCCGCCTGCCGATATCGCCGCGATGATCCGGACCCTGCTGGAACCCGATCCGGCGACGTAACCCCATTGCCCGCCGCACGATGTGAATTATAGTGCACAGTGTACGGATGGGCGGACCATGTCTGAAATCACCGATTTTCGCGGCGACACGCAGCCCGCAGTGACGGACGCCACCGAACAGGCGCTGATCCGCCGCGTGGCCGACCGTGTCCGCCGCGCACGCGAGGCAAAGGGCATTCCCCGCCGCGTGCTGTCGGAACGGTCCGGCGTATCGCCGCGCTATCTGGCGCAGATCGAGGCGGGCGAGGGCAATATATCCATCGCGCTGCTGCACAGGGTCGCCGAGGCGCTGGACCACCGCATCGAATGGCTGTTGTCCGAGGATGACCCGCTACAAAGCGAAGCGTTGCGGTTCGCCGCGCTGTATCGCGCCGCCCCCGCACCACTGCGGGCCGAGGTGTTGGCCCGGCTGACCCCGCAGGATGACGCACGCGCCAAACGGATTTGTCTGGTAGGACTGCGCGGTGCGGGAAAATCCACGCTGGGGCAACAGGTCGGCGCGGCGCTGGGCCTGCCGTTCGTCGAACTGAACCGCCAGATCGAGGATCTGGCGGGCATGCCGGTGACCGAGGTGTTGGCGCTGTACGGGCAGGAAGGCTACCGCAAGCTGGAGGCCGAGGCGATCAACCGGGTGATCGCCACGCATGATGCACTGGTTCTGGCCGTGGCGGGCGGCATCGTGGCGGAACCGGAAACCTATGCGACGCTGCTCAACCGGTTTCACACCATCTGGCTGCGGGCGACGCCCGACGACCACATGGCCCGGGTCCGCGCTCAGGGCGATACCCGGCCGATGGCTGGCAACCCCGAGGCGATGGCCCAGTTGAAATCCATCCTGTCCAGCCGCGAAACGCTGTATGCCCGCGCCGAGGCAATGCTGGACACTTCGCGGCGCACCGAGGCGCAATCGCTGTCCGATCTGGCGACATTGATCCGGGCGCGCGGGTTTCTGGCGTGACCATTCCGGCCGAAACGGAATTTGGGCCGCTGTTTGCCGCCGCGCGCGTGACAGATGCCGATGCACTGACCCGGGTGGTGTTTCTGGGCGGGTCTGTCAGGGCGCTGGAACTGTCGGTGGCACTGGCACGGGGCGGCACCGATGTGTGGCTGGTGGAACCCGATCCGCATGATGCCGAACGGCTGACATCCATTCTGGCCCGCGCCGATGCACGGGTGCGGGTGTCTGCAACCATGCCCGATGCGCCGATCGGCCTGATCTGTGATGCCGCCGGCGAACTGGCCCCGCCGCCCGAGGATCGACTGGCGCCGACGGCCCGCCTGACCCCCGGGCCCGGCGCGGACATGGTGCTGGATCTGCACCGCCTGCCGGACCTGCCGCCGTTGTTGGAAATCGGGCTGTCCGGCGCGCTGCCCGATACGCTGCCGCGCGCACTGGCCGCCGCTCTGGGTGCCTGTCTTGCGCTGCGCACCGGCACTGGTCCGTCCCCCGCTGCGCGGCTGCAGGGTGCATTATGGCGCACCGCCGATGATCTGGTGCTGCGCGGTGCGGTGCCTTGGGAAATCGACGAGGATATGGAAGACGCCGGTTTCGCGATCGGACCCTATGCCGCGCAGGATCAGGACGGGCTGGACCGCGCGCTGGATCTGCGGCGTTTGCTGGCACCGGCAGACTGCAACCCGATCCTGCCTCGCGCCCATGCCGAAGGCCGCATCGGTCGCGCGCTGGGTTGGGGGTGGTATCGCTATCCGGGCGGCGGTGGGCGTGTGATCGATCCGCTGATCGAGGATCTGGCCCGCGAAGAAGCGCGGTTTGCCCGTATCGCGCCCGACCCGATGCCCCGCGCCGCGATACTCGCGCGCCTGCAACAAGTGATGATCGCCGAAATGCAGGCACTGGCGCAGGACGGTGTGTCGCCGGGGGCCATCGCGTTGGCGGCGCGGCTGGGGCTTGGCTGGCCGCAGAAACTGGCGCTGCCGCAAAACGCCTCGCCTTTTATCCGTTAAGATCTTTGCCCGTTAAGCCCCGCGCAACCTCTGTTGGCTAAACCTGAACGCGGGTGAGATTAAAGGTGGTGGAGATGGGCACGCAAGCCAATGCGTCGCCAGTCATCATCAAACGGAAGAAAATCATTGTCAGCGGCGGGCACCACGGTGGGGCGTGGAAAGTGGCCTATGCAGACTTTGTGACGGCCATGATGGCCTTCTTCATGTTGATGTGGCTGCTGAACGCGACGACGGAAAAACAACGCAAGGGTCTGGCGGATTACTTTAGCCCGACCATCGCCATCAACCGGATTTCCGGCGGCGGCGAAGGCAGTTTCGGTGGGGAATCGGTGTTTTCCGAACAGATCCTGTCGCAGTCCGGTACCGGCGCCACATCGTTGCGCCCGACTGAATCGCGTCAGGCGCGCGGCGAAACCGGTCTTGCCGAGACGGCCGCGGCCAATCAGGGCGCTGAGGACGAATCGCTGAAACAGGTCGAGGAACTGCTGCTGGGCAGCGGTGCCGAAAGCGAAATGGACGATGCATTGCGCAAGCACGTCATCCTGCTGCTGACCGACGAAGGCTTGATCATCGAATTCTTCGATCTGGCCGGCAGTCCGTTGTTCGACCCACAGACAGGGGCCCCGATGCCGGTTCTGGAAAGCCTGGCGCAGATGCTGGCGGACGCGATGCGCATCGTGACGAACAAGGTCGCGGTCGAGGCGCATGTGCAATCGCAAACCATTGTCGCGAAGAATAAAATTGTTTGGGATACGTCGACGCAGCGGGCGCAGGCCATGCGGGCCCTGCTGGAAGAACAGGGCCTCGACCCCGCGCGTCTGGCGCGTGTGACCGGCCATGCCGACCGTCAGCACGCAACGCCTAATCCCATGTCGCCGCGCAATAACCGGCTGGAAATCATCTTGCTGCGGGATTCCGGATAGGACGCATTTTAGGGATTAGGCGCCCGTTAAGGCCGGGGGGGTAAGCCTAGCTGCAACAACCAGATTTGATGCAGCAGAAAGGCGTATCCATGACGATTTCCTCCTCGCTCAACGCAGGGGTCTCAGGCCTTGCCGCGAATGCCAGCCGGTTGGCGACCATTTCCGACAACATCGCCAACTCGGCCACCTATGGCTACAAGCGGATGGAGGCGGATTTTCATTCGATGGTGATCGCGTACAAGGGCGGGACCTATTCCGCCGGCGGTGTTCGGGTCACCACCCAGCGGCTGATCGACGAACGCGGCCCTCTGGTCGCCACCGCGAACGCAACGGATCTTGCGGTGCGGGGGCGTGGGTTCATTCCGGTCGCCAAGGCGACGGATGTCGGTGTCGGCAACGGTGCACAACAGATGTTTCTGACCACGACCGGGTCGTTTCGGACTGATGCAGACGGTTATTTGCGGTCGGAGGCGGGTCTGATCCTGCTCGGATGGCCCGCGCTGCCCGATGGCACCATCCCCAGTTTCCCCCGTGATACGTCAGCTGGCCTGCAACCGGTGCAGATCAACGTGAACCAGTTCACCGGCGAACCGACCACCAAGTTGACCTTGGGGATCAACCTGCCCGCCACGGAAACCGCATCCGGGTCTGCCGGTACCTTGCGCGATCTGTCCGTCGAGTATTTCGACAATCTTGGCAAATCCGAAAGCCTAATCATCGAATTTTCGCCGACCGTCCCCGCGACCGGGTCATCGAACGCCTGGACGATGACGATCAAGGACACCGCCAGCCCGGGGGTGACGATCGGGTCGTATCAGATGACATTCGCCGACAGCCGCGCCTCTGGCGGCACGCTGGCCTCGGTCAGCACCGTGTCTGGTGGCAACTACGACGCGATGACCGGAAAATTGATCGTCAACGTGGCCGCCGGCCCGATGGAAATCGATATCGGCACGATCGGCGAATCGGATGGCATCACACAGCTCTCGGACAGTTTCGCCCCCGTTTCAATCGCCAAGGACGGCTCGCCCGTGGGCAACATGACCTCGGTCGAGGTTGATGCGAACGGCTTTGTGTTTGCCTTCTTCGACACCGGAATCACGCGGCGCATCTACCAGATTCCGCTGGTCGATCTGCCGAACCCCAACGGCATGGTTGCAATGGATTTCCAGACCTACATGCCGTCACCGGAAAGCGGCAGCTATTTCCTGTGGGATGCCGGCGATGGGCCGACCGGCGATGTCGTGGCCTTCGCACGCGAGGAATCGGCAACCGACGTGGCCGGCGAACTGACCGACATGATCCAGACTCAGCGCGCCTACACATCCAATGCGAAGGTGATCCAGACCGTCGACGAGATGTTGCAGGAAACCACAAACATCAAACGATGATCCTGAAACGGGAGCCCGCTAATGACCATATCAGGTGCCTTGTCAAACGCCCTGTCCGGACTGACCGTCGCTGCGCGTACCGCAGAGATGGTGTCGAACAACGTCGCCAATGCGCTGACCGAAGGTTATGGTCGCCGCGATATCGCCATCTCGGCCCGCACCATTGGCAGCTACGGCGGGGCGGCGGTTGATACGGTGACGCGGCACGTCGATCGCGGGTTGCTGGGTGACCGGCGGCAGGCCCAGGCGGCGCAGGAAAATTCCCGCGTCACGGTGGATTTCCTGCAGCGGGTCGAAGGTCTGGTGGGCACACCGGATCAGGAACATTCGCTGTCGGCCCGGCTGGCCGCTTTCGAAGCATCGCTGGTTACGGCGGCATCGCGTCCCGATAGCGCCGAACGACTGATGACAGTGTTTCACCGCGCCACCGAAGTGGCCCGGGCGTTCAATTCCGCCGCAGACGGAATTCAGGCGATGCGCACCGAAGCCGATCGCGCTATCGCCCAGAAAGTCGATCTGCTGAACACGTCGCTGGGTCAGGTTCGCGATTTGAACGCGCGCGTATCTGCTGCACTCAATCAGGGCGTGGATACCACGGCCTTGCAAGATCATCGCCAGACCATCATCGACCGCATCGCGGAAATTGTCCCGATCCGCGAGGTGGACCGCGACCGCGGCGCCGTTGCCCTGTTCACAGAGGGCGGCGCAATTCTGCTGGACGGGACCGCTGGCCAGGTCGCTTTCAGTGCGGTCAACTTGGTCATGCCACATATGACCCAACAAAACGGGCTGTTGTCGGGCTTTGCCTTCAATGGCGTCGCGCTGACCCCCGACAATGCGCAGCGCCTGTTTGCCGGCGGTACGCTGGCGGCACTGGTCGATCAGCGCGATCAACATTCTGTCGTGGCGCAGACCGGTCTTGATGCCGTCGCGCGCGATTTGGTCGAACGGTTTCAGGACCCGGCCTTGGACCCGACCCTGGCTGCAACCGCTGCGGGCCTGTTCACCGACGGAACCGCGCGTTTCGCGGCCAGTGACGAAACCGGGCTGTCGATGCGGCTTGCCGTCAATGCGATCGTTGATCCGTCCCGCGGCGGGACGGTCTCCCGCCTGCGGGATGGCTTGGGCGCAATAACGTCAGGTCCGGTCGGCGACGCAACCCAGCTGGCCCGTTGGTCGGACGCCCTGTCGACACAGCGCACACCGGTCAGCGGCAATTTCGGCGCCGCGTCGCGCAGCGCAAGCGATCTGGCGTCAGCCTACCTGTCACAGGTCGGCACGATGCGCGAAGTTCGGGAACAGGCGCTGGGGTTCAATTCCGCCCGGTTCACCGAAACCCGCGCGGCCGAACTGGCTGACGGGGTGGACACGGATCAGGAGATGCAACGCCTGATCCTGGTCGAACAGGCCTACGCCGCCAACGCCCGGATAATGCAGGTTGTCGATGACTTGATGCAAACCCTTCTGAGGATCTGACCATGACCATGACAACCATCGGTGATCTGGCGCGTTCCTTTGTGATGCGACACCAGAATGCGGTCCTGAAGGGTGAATTGAACACGCTGACCGCCGAAATTGGCAGCGGCAGAACCCAGAATGTCGCGCGGCATCTGGGGGGTGACTATTCTTACCTGTCTGACATCGAACAATCCTTGCGCATCGTGAAAGGGTACGGTCTGGCCGCATCCGAAGCGACGCAGTTCACCGATACCATGCAGGCGGTGCTTGGCGCCGTTCAGGACACGACGACCGCGCTTTCCGCCGACCTGCTGATGGCCAGCAATGCGGCCCTGCCATCCGTGCGCGCAAGCGTGGCGCATAATGCGGCGGGCCGAATGGACACGATCGTGTCCGCGATCAACACCAGCGTGGCCGGGCGCGGCATGTTTGCGGGCATAGCCACAGACCGTCCCGCATTGGCGGCCGCCGACACAATGCTTGCGGCCCTGCGCCCTGCCATTGCGGGTCTCACCGATCCGGTGGACTATCTTGCGGCGATTGACGCATGGTTCGCCCCGGGCGGCGGGTTTGATACCGTTGGCTACCTTGGCGCCACAACCAGTCTGGCGCCTTTCCGGGTTGCCCAAGGCAGCACCATCGACCTTGACCTCCGGGCAGATGATGCGCGTCTGCGGGCGGTTCTTGCGGATGCGGCAGCGGCTGCGCTGTCGACCGATCCGGCGGCAAGCCTGGATGACAGGGGTGTGGCATTGCTGCAGCGTCGCGTGGGCGAACGCATCCTGACGACAAACGATGCGCTGACTGGATTGCGAGCCGACCTTGGCTTTGCCCAATCGCGCCTCGAAGAGGCATCGAGCCGCTTGGCCGCGGAACGCACGGCTCTCGATTATGCCCGTGGCAGCCTGTTGTCTGTCGATCCTTACGAAAGCGCGACGCGGTTGGCAGAAACCGAATTCCGCCTCGAAAGTCTGTACGCTGTCACGGCGCGGTTATCCCGCCTGTCATTGATGGAGTATCTGCGTTGAGCCGTCTGTTGGGGATCGCCATGTTCCTGGCGCTGGCCGGACCGACGCTTGCCAGTCCGGTACGGATCAAGGATCTGGTCGAATTCGACGGGGTGCGGGGCAATGACCTGATCGGTTACGGTCTGGTGGTGGGGCTGAATGGAACCGGCGACGGAATCCGAAATGCGCCGTTCACCGAAGAAATCATGGCAAACCTGCTGGAACGTCTTGGCGTGAACGTCTCGGGCGAACAGTTTCGGCCAAAGAATGTGGCCGCCGTTCTGGTGACCGCTGGATTGCCCCCGTTTGCCCGGTCCGGCTCACGGATCGACGTGACGGTTTCGGCTATTGGTGACGCAAAAAGCCTGCTGGGCGGAACCTTGATCATGACGCCGCTGAATGCGGCCGACGGTCAGATCTACGCGGTGGCCCAGGGTCCGATCATCGCGGGCGGCGTGGTGGCAGAAGGCGAGGCCGGTAAAGTCACGCAGGGCGTGCCCACTGCCGGCTCAATCCCTGCCGGTGCCTATGTCGAACGCGAGGTGGATTTCGATCTTTCGAGCCTTTCGAGCCTGCGCCTTGCCTTGCGCAATCCGGATTTTACCACCGCCGCGCGGATCGAGGGCGCAATCAACAGCGAACTTGGCGGGGCTGTGGCCTTGATGCTGGATTCCGGCACGGTTCAGGTAGACATCGCCGCAACCCGGCAACGGTCCCCAGCGCATGCCCTCAGCCGCATCGAAAACATTTCGGTAGAGCCCGAACGCAAGGCCCGTGTCGTGATCGATCAGCGGTCCGGCACAATCGTCATGGGGGAAGATGTCCGTATATCCCGTGTCGCGGTGTCGCAGGGCAACCTGACCCTTCGGGTTTCCGAAAATCCCATGGCCGTGCAGCCGAATCCTTTCGCCGCCGGCGAAACAGTTGTCGTCCCGCGGACCGAGGCGGCGATCGAGGAAGAGGCGGGGATCGGTCTGGCCGAGGTGCCGGCCGGAACCAGCCTGTCCGAGGTCGTTGCCGGCCTGAACGCGCTAGGCGTGTCACCGCGCGACATGATCGACATCCTGAAAAGCATCAAGGCAGCTGGTGCTCTGCACGCGGAATTCGTGGTGAACTAAGGCCATTCCGCCCTTGGCCGTGGTTTGGGCAGGCATTCTGATCGATGGCGAAGAAATCTAACTGGTCGGGTTTTGAGGGCAGACCGCCCCCATCTCGGCGTCCGCCTCAAGATCGCGAGGCTTTGAACCCTGGGCGGCCGGAAATGTTGGCGGGTCGTGACAGGCCCGACGCAAGCGACGCCAGTCACCCAATGACATCAGTGCGTAAGCAAATGCATGCGGAGGCAGTGTCAAACCTGCAGCCGCATCGACCCGGCGGTGCAACGCGCTATTGATATCCGGTCACAAGCGCCCCGGCCACCAGCGACCAGCCGTCTGCAACGACAAAGAAGGCCAGCTTGAAGGGCAGCGACACGATCGCCGGGGGGACCATCATCATCCCCATCGACATCAGAACCGCAGCCGTCACCAGATCGATGATCAGAAATGGCAAGAACAGCAGAAACCCGACTTCGAACGCGCGTGCAATTTCCGACAACATGAAACTGGGGATCAGGATAGACAACGGCATCTCTTCAGCCGCCTCCGCAAAGGTGATATCGCGCAAGGCGGCGAGGGTAGTCAGGGTGTCCGGATCAACACGCGCACCCATGAAGATCCGGAAGGGGTCAAGCGCGCGGAGCAGGGCCGTTCCCACGTCCAGCTCTTCGTCAAGCAGCGGGCGAATACCGGCCTCCCAAGCCTGGGTGAACACCGGGTCCATCACGAAATAGGTCAGAAACAGCGCCAGCGCGACGATCAGCATGTTCGGCGGCGACTGTTGCAGCCCGATAGCCTGCCGCAGGATCGACAGCACAGTGACGATGAACGGAAAGCAGGTGATGGTGATTGCCAGCCCCGGCGCAAGGCTGAGAACGGTCAGAAGCGCGATCAGCTGTAACCCCTGCGCAGTCAGGGATCCACCATCACCGAGTGACAGGGTGATGTCCTGAGCCAGGGCAGGCGAAGCAACTGTTGCGACCACCAATCCAAGCGCAAGATAGCGTCCGATCGCGATACCGTATCCGTTCATGACAACGTATCGCGGATATCGGCAACCTCGATCAGCCGCACCGCCAGTTGACCCTTTTGCCCGCCCTCCAGCTCTTCCAGTTCGCCGCGCGCGATCAGGCGGTCACCGACATAAAGCTCAACGGGATCGTCGATGCCCTTGTCCAGCGCGAGGACGGCGTTGGCCCCAAGCTGCATCAGGTCACGGATCAATGGCCGCGCCTTGCCAACCGAAATGGTGATTTCAATCGGCACATTCGAAAACGGTCCGCCAAGTTCGGACGGTGTGCGTTTTTGTTCGGTGTCAGCCATATCGTGCTTCCTTCGGTTCGGTTGCAAAGAACGCCGCCATGGCGTCGCGGATTTGGGTGAGGAGAGCCTCATTATTGATTTCCTGCTCGCGCTGCCCGATCCGCAGGATCACCTGGCCATCCGCCAGCGTCGGGTCCGGCTGCAACCGTAGCGGCATGGGGGCAGGGTCCGGTAGCGCGCGACGGATCGCTTCTAGCGTATCGGGACGGGCCGAAATCATCGCGTCGGGTGGATGGTCCCGGGTCAGGGCGGCCAGCAAGGCCTCACGGACCTGCAGCCCAAGCCCCTGCCGGGCCATTTCCGGCAACACCGTATCGACCAGTTGACCCAGAAACGGGGCCAGAGCCTGCAACATCGCATTCTGGGCCTCATGAAAGGTAAAGGCCATATCGGACACGGCCGCTGCAATGGTCATGTCTGCCCGCGTGCGATCTTCGGTATAGGCCTTGGCGGCATCGGCCCAGCCCGCTGAATAGCCTTCTTCAAAGACTTCCAGCCGCCGATCCTCGCTGAGAGCCAGATCGGAGTCCCGCCGGGCCGCCCCGATCTGGGAAAAGTCTTCAAGCAGATGGGCAATCCGCGTCATGCGCGTTCCTCGCGCTCTTCCAGCCAGGACCGAAGGATTTCGACAGAATCCTGTTGCCGCTCGGTGATCAGCGCACGCAGCCGCTCGACCGGGTCCGGGCTTTCGACCACGCGGCCTGAACCGGCATCAACCAGATTGTCCTGCCCCGGAACCAGCCACGCGCCGTCATCGCCGGCGATTTCACCGGTCAGCGCGGGCAAGGTGTCGCTGCGCATGCGTTTCGATCCTTGCATGCCTGGCGGGGGCAAGGCCACAACCGGCGGAGGCAATGCACGCGGTGGGGCCAGCAGGATCGGGCGGATCACGAACAGGCCCAGCACCAGAACAACGATTGCCAGAACCGCCAGCTGAATCAATGTCATGGGGTCAGGCACAAAGCCCGCCAGATACCCGGCTGCTATTGCCGCACCGGCCGGCACGCCCGGGTCGAAGGTCATGGATTTGATCGTGATGACGTCTCCGCGCTCCGTGTCCAGCCCCACGGCCGACGCGACGAGGTCGCGCAACGCCTCCAGTTCTGCATCCGGCCGCGGCTGGATCGTTTCAGCCCCGGCGGCATCCGTAGCCGGGATCCCGTTGACCAGAACCGCAACGGTCATGCGGCGGATTGCGCCGGGGCCACGTGTCACCTCGCGTTCGGTTTCGGAGACCTCGTAGTTCATTCGCTCGCGGGTCAGGGTCGACTGGCTGCTGCTGCCTTCGCCTTCTGCGGCCTGGCCATCGGGCAGATTGGAGGCAACCGTGACGCCACCCCCGCCCTTTTCCGTGCCGCTGCTTTGTTCTGTGTCGCTGCTGATCATGGTGCGCGAGGCCGGATCGACCCGTCGTTCACGAATCAGCTCGCTGTCGGTCACCGTGTCGATCGCCAGTTCCACGATCGCATTGCCAAGTCCGACCCGCGCCTCCAACAGGCGTTGCAGCCGTTCGCGCAGGGCTGTGGTGCGATCGTTCATCCCGTTGGCAGGTGCCGTTTCGTCTCCTGCGATCAGGCCGCCTGCGCTGTCGATGACGGCGACATCTTCGGCCACCATGCCGGTCACGGCACCGGCGACCAGGTGCCGGATTGCCCGCGCCTGTTGCGGTGACAAAGTGGCGCCAAGGGTTTTCACCGAAACCGAAGCGGTGGGGCGCAGATTGCGCTGGAATGGGTTGCCAGAAGTTCCGGCAATATGGACCCGCGCGGCATCGATTTGTGGGTTTCCGGCAATCGTGCGGGCCAGTTCGCCTTCTTTTGCGCGCCAGTAAGCGGTGTCGAACATCTGGGCGGTGGTTCCGAAGCCCGTCATGCTGTCCAGCAATTCGTAACCGCGGCCGCCATTCGCCGGCAGGCCTTCGCTGGCCAAAGTCATGCGCAATTCGTCGCGGCGCTTTGTATCGACAAAGATCGACCCGCCCCGAACTTCGTAAGCCACATTGCGGGTGTCCAGGGCGGCGACGACCTCACCGGCGGCCGACGATTCGAGGCCGGAATACAGCAGCGACAGCGATGGCTGCGTGGCGATGCGCGACAGCATCATGACCGCTGTGAAAACGGCCAAAGTTGCGGCCACAACGATGACCCGTCGGCGCAAGTCAAGCGACGACCAGAGGGTCAGGATCTGTTGCAAGGGCGGTCTCCTTCCATCCGGCGTTTTGCGCGGATCGACTGCAGATTGGCGGATCAGACTTAACAATCGGTTAGTGGATCACCGGTATTGATGCCGTGGAACAAAACCGGAATGATGCCATGGCGGAAATCGCTGCGACTGAAACACCCACGCCCCGGAAATCGTCGAAACTGCCGCTGTTGATCGGTCTTGTGCTGGCCGTGGCGGGCGGCGGCGGCGGGTTTTACGCCGCCACCAGCGGCCTGCTCGGCGGCGCCCCCACCGAGACACATGACGAATCGCCGGTCCCTGACATGCCGGATGTCGCTTTTCTGGAGGTGGATCCGATTCTGGTGACCCTGTCGCCCGAATCGCACGTCCGGCAGCTGCGGTTCCGCAGCCAGATCGAGGTGGCGAAGGCTCATGCCGAAGAGGTGCGCACCCTGATGCCGCGCATCGTCGATGTGATGAACAGCTATCTACGTGCCCTTGAGCCCGCCGATTTCGAGGATCCGCAGGTTCTGCCACGCCTGCGATCCCAATTGTTGCGGCGTGTGCAGGTCGTCACCGGTCAGGGTCGCGTCAAGGATTTGCTGGTGATGGAATTCGTGTTGAACTGAGGAGAAACGTCATGACCTTGATCGCGGATATTCTGCTGGTCGCCGGTGCGCTGGGAGCAGGCCTGTATTGCTACGTGCTTGCGCGGCGGTTGGCACGATTCAATGACCTCGAAACCGGGATGGGCGGTGCTGTTGCCGTACTGTCAGCACAGGTCGACGACCTGACCCGCGCTCTGGCAGCCGCGCAGGCAACGGCCGGATCATCGACCCAATCGCTCGACAGCCTGACGGCAAGGGCCGAGGCAGCCGCGCGGCGGCTTGAATTGATGGTCGCGGCGTTGCACGACATTCCTGATCAATCGAGTGCGGAACGCACAGAGCTGCCGGCGCGCGAACCGATGTTCGTCCGGCATGGGCAGGCCTGAGATGCGCGCGCCCCAGATATTGCGCCGTCCCCGTCGCGGGGCACTGGTCGTCATCGCGGCGCTTCTGGTCGGCTCTGCGGTGCTGCGGCTGGTGGTGGGGGCCGGCACTGCGCTGGCGCAGGCAGGCGATGCGCCTCTTGCCGATTCCGCCGCAAAATCCGAAACCGCGCAGCCTCCCGACGCCTGTCGCAGCGATGCGGACATGGCGCCGGTACTGGCTGCGCTGCGGGATCGCGAAACTGATCTGCAACGTCAGGAAGCCCAGGCCCGGCTACGGCTGCAGGCCCTCGCCGCCGCCGATGCCGAGATCCAGAAGAAACTTGATGCGCTCCGCGAAGCGGAAACGCGATTGCGTGACACGATCGCCCTCGCCGAAACCGCCAGCGAGGACGACATCAATCGCCTTGTCGCCGTGTACGAAGCCATGAAGCCAAAAGAAGCCGCCGTGTTGTTCGATGCCATGGAACCCAGTTTCTCGGCCGGTTTTCTCGGCCGCATGCGTCCTGAAATCGCCGCGCCGATTCTGGCCGGCATGCGCACAGAGGCGGCCTATTCAGTCAGCGCGATCCTGGCCGGACGCAACGCAGGCGTTCCGCGCAAATAATCCATCCGGATCAGCGCTTTGTTAACGCGGCTCTGCGAGGCTGACTCGCACGATGACAAAAGGTGGATGACATGCTGGGTCTGATCGGTATTGCGATAATTTTTGTCATGGTCTTTGGCGGCTATCTCGCCGCCGGCGGCAAGATGGGGATCATCCTGAAAGCCTTGCCTTTTGAAATGATGATGATCGGCGGGGCCGCCGTGGGGGCATTCCTGCTCAGCAACGATCTGGCGGCGGTCAAACAGACGGTCAAGGACATCGCAAAGGTCTTCAAGGGCCCTAAGTGGAAACATGATGATTATCGCGATCTGTTGTGCCTTTTGTTCGAACTGATCCGTCTGGCGCGGCAAAATCCGGTCGCCATCGAGGCCCACATCGAAGATCCAGAGAACTCTTCGATTTTCGGCAAGTATCCCAAGATAAGGTCTGATTCCGAAGCACGCGACCTGATTTGCGACACGCTTCGATCGGCTTCGATGAACTACGACGATCCGCATCAGGTCGAAGAAGTGTTGGACAAGCGGATGGATACCGCGCTGCATCACGCACTGCATTCCAGTCACGCCTTGCAGGGCGTTGCGGATGGCTTGCCCGCACTCGGGATCGTGGCCGCTGTTCTGGGCGTAATCAAGACGATGGCCTCGATCGATCAGCCGCCGGAAATTCTGGGCAAGATGATCGGTGGCGCGCTTGTTGGCACCTTTCTTGGGGTCTTTCTTGCATATGGTCTGGTCGGCCCGTTCGCAGCAAAGCTGCAATCGGTGGCTGAGGAGGACGGGCATTTCTACAATCTTATCCGTGAAGTCCTGATCGCAAACCTGCACAACCATCCTGCAAATATCTGCATCGAAGTCGGTCGTCAGAATGCCCCGGGTCACTCACGCCCCGGATTTGCCGAACTTGAAGAGGCGCTCAAGACTCTGAAACAGGAGGCCGCATGATCCGCGTCACGATAATTCTCGCTTGTCTTTGGGGCACGGTGGCGCAAGCGGAAACCCTCAGGGTCATAACTGGAGAACATGCGGATTTCACGCGTATCGCTGTTCTGATGGGCAGTGAGATCGCTGTCACCCTCGAGACGCAGCCAGACAGCGTGGTGCTGTCATTCGCCAACGGGCCGCATCAGATCGATCTCGCAGATGTGTTTCGTCGGATCGGGCGCAGCCGCATCACGGACATCACCAGCGAAGGCAACAATCGGCTGCGCGTTGCAATGGCGTGTCCCTGCACGCCGGTTCTGGGTCGCGGTGGACCGGGTGTCATCACCCTTGACATCGTAGATGCAGGGCCGAAACCGGTGCCCGACCTGTCGACGCCCGAGGTTAGCCTGGTTTCCCCCGAAATACGCCCGCCGCAGATGCCCCAATTGCGTTTTGGTGGACTGCCGCCGGCAGGCGGTGTGGCCGCATCTGCAGCTAAAATTGCCCTGCCCCTTAGCCCGCTGCCCCAGGCTGCCATTCCGGACGCCCATGGCACGCGACTCGATCCAGAGATGGCGCGCGGACTTCAGTTTCAGATCGCGCGCGCAGCGTCCCAAGGCCTGCTGGACCCGTCAAATGTTCCGGAAGATGCTCTTGCGCCGGACAAGCCGCCTCCGGGACCACAGGTGAGCCGCAGTCGGGTGACCGATCCGCAGATGTTGACCTCCCGCCCGGGAATTCAGGTACGATCAGACACCAACGCAGGTCCGGACATGCCGAACCCGAGTGTTCTGGCAAACCTTGACCGCCAAACCATTGGATGCCTGCCCGCAGATCGGGTTGATGTCGCAACCTGGGGCGAACCTGATGCGTTCGCGCGGGACCTCGGCAAAATGCAGCGCGATGTTTTCTCCGAAACCGGCCGCCCCGACGCCAAGGCCGCGCGGCTATTGGCACGTCACTACTTGTTTTTCGGAATGGGTGCCGAGGCCCGCGCCATCCTTGCCTCTGCCGATCTGTCTGGCGGGCAGGATATGCCATTAATCGCGCTGGCCCAGATCATGGACAATGTAAACGATGATCACAGCAGCGTTTTCGATGCCCAGGAATATTGCAACACACCGGCCGCATTATGGGCAGTGTTGGCTGACCCGGCCCCGGCAGTCACTGCAGAAGCGCAAATAGGTGCTATAATTCAGGCATTTACTGCTTTGCCATGGCATCTTAAAAGCAGTCTTGGTCCCGTTCTGGTGCAACGCCTGCGCTCTGCGGGAAACACCGAGACTGCAGACACTGTTCTGCGGATCATCAAGCGTGCCACGGATGAGAGTTCGCCGGCCTTGCAGATCGAAGAGGCCGAGGTCTCCCTCGCGGCCGATTCTGAGGCCGAAGCGATCAGACTGCTCCGAAATGTCGCAGAGGCCAATGGGCAGTTGTCGCCAGAAGCACTTGTGCGAATGATAGATGTCGAAATTGCGGCTGGACGGCCGATCTTGTCTGAAACTGCCATGCTTGCAGAGTCCTATGCAGCCGAATACCGCAGGACTCCCATTGCTGACGACCTTTGGCGCGTGAATGTACTTGCTCTTGCGGCGACAGACCAATTTGACCGGGCTTTTGTATTACTTTCCGAACCTCGTCCCGAAGAAATGCGTGCGAATTCCTGGTCCGCGACATTGCAGAACTTGACACGGCAGGCGAGTGATATGGAGTTTGCGCGTTGGGCAATGAATGTTCCACCCGAATTTCAGACCATTCTTGATCCGGATATCGCAAATGCCGTTGCTGATCGGCTCATTGCGCTTGGCTTTGCGGCGGCCGCCGAAACTTTTCTGGCCGGTCGGGCTGAGGATGATTCTGCGCGCCTGCGCAAAACATTACGTGCGCGTGCTGCCTTGCTGCAGAATCGTCCCCGCCGGGCCGAGGCAGAACTCACTGGCCTAGCGGGCGCGGACATTGATCGCTTGCGGGCCGAAACACGCCTTGCCACCGGCGATTTTGCGACATCGCAGCGACTGTTTCGGAGCATTGACGCGACAGCGAATGAGGTCGAAGCAGCCTTTCTTGCTGGAAACTGGCCACGGGTCAGCGAGGTCGGCCCGGAGGGCATGGCCGAATTCGGTGCGCTGGCGCTGGAGCCAGCTCCTATAATTCCTGACCTGACCGAAGACGAGCCACTTCACATTGGACGGACTCTTTTGTCAGATAGCGAACGGACGCGCGCGGTCATTGCAAGCTTGCTGAATTTCGTCGAACAGCCTGTCGACTTGAGCCCGGACAGCGATACAACCGAATGATTACATAATCTTATAATGGACATGTTCATGGTTTGTTTTAGATTTCGCGCTAAGTTGAGTCATATTGGCTTATACAGAAAGCGGCTGGTGACATGGTAGCGCTATTTCGTCCAACCATTCTTCTGGCGCTCGCATTGATAGCTGTGATCGTGATGATGGTCCTGCCCATGCCGCCATTCATTCTGGATATCGGCCTGGCCACATCTTTTGCTTTGGCCATTCTAATCTTCACGGTCACATTGTTCATTGAACGGCCCTTAGACTTTTCTTCCTTTCCCACAATCCTGCTTGCAAGCCTGATGCTGCGCCTGTCATTGAACATATCTTCGACAAAATTGATCATCGGTAATGGCCATACCGGCCCCGATGCAGCGGGCGGTGTGATTGCCGGATTTGCCAGCTTCGTGATGGGCGATAACATCCTTCTCGGGATTGTTGTTTTTGTCGTGATCATGATCGTGAACTTCATGGTCATCACCAAGGGTGCCGCCCGCATGGCCGAAGTGGGGGCGCGGTTTGCGCTGGATGCCATGCCGGGAAAGCAGATGGCGATCGACGCCGACCTGAATGCAGGCGCCATCACCCATGTCGAGGCGCGGGCCCGTCGGGAAATCGAACAACGCGAAACCACATTCTTTGGTTCGCTGGACGGGGCTTCAAAATTCGTCAAGGGCGACGCGGTTGCAGGCTTGCTGATCACGCTGCTGAACATTGTCGTCGGGCTGACGGCCGGCATCATGATGCATGGCATGCCGATCGGGGAGGCCTTTGAAACCTATACAATCCTGACCGTCGGCGACGGTCTTGTGACCCAGATCCCCGCTGTGATCATCTCGATTGCCGCTGCGTTGCTGCTGGCACGTGGCGGCAATACCGGAGCGACCGATATCGCGGTCTTTCGACAATTGGGCAGCCATCCAGCGGCCTTGGGGACCGTTGGTGTTCTGATGTTTCTGTTTGGTCTGGTGCCGGGGCTACCGTTTGTTCCGTTTGCGCTAGGTGGTGCGATCCTTTCCTTTGTTGCTTGGCGCAGGCGTGACGGAAACGCGATTACCGCGACCGAGGCGAACGATTCGCCTCCAGAGCGCCCTGCTGAAAAGTCGATCGGCGATCTGCTTGACCTTGACGATCTGCATGTCGAATTCGCCCCGGACCTCGTCGCGATGGTGCTGGACCCCGGCACGGGTCTGGATGTTAGGATCGGCAATATGCGCCGACATGTGGCTGCGGTTTACGGTCTGGTTCTTCCGGAAATCCGATTGACCGATGATCCGTCGCTGCCGTCCGGAACCTACGTCATCCGCATCCAGGGCGTTGAACGCGCCCGCGCCGTCCTGCGGACAGAGAAGTCGCTTGCGCTATTGCCGGTCTCCGCACACGGCATGCCAGCCGGCGAAGACGTACGGGAACCGGTCTACAACGCACCGGCGCGCTGGATCGCATTCGCCGAACAGGAAACCGCCGCGCTGGCTGGGGCAACCATCGTCACCCCGCCAGAAGTGTTGGCCACGCATCTTCTGGAGGTCATCCGCCGCAATCTTGGGCGTTTGCTGAGCCTCAAGACGTTGCGCCGCCTGCTGGATGAACTATGCCGCCTCACGGACCCGGCCCGGGCCGAGGCAAATCGGCGATTCCTTGACGAAATGATCCCGGATCGGGTCCCGATGGACCTGTTTCACGGCGTCCTGCGCAATCTTCTGGAAGAACAGGTTTCAATCCGCAATATCCCCCTGATCCTCGAGGCCATCGCCGAAGCCCGCCCGATGCATGCGGGTATCGAAGGCGTCGTTGAACACGTCAGGCAACGTTTGGGATTTCAACTGGTTGCCCCACTGAAACGCGAAGATGGCACGATCCCTCTGGTGCAGCTGGACCCGGAGTGGGAAGATAAATTTGCAGCCTACCAGATCGATGCCGGGTCCGGTCTGGACGTGGCCCTGCCGCCTGATCTGTTCAACCGGCTTGCTGGTGGACTTGCAGATAAATTGCGCGAATGCGGAGACCGCGGGTTGTTTCCGGCGCTGATCACGTCGGCGCGGCGTCGCAGGTTCCTGCGGACCGTCATGAGCGCACGCGGGCTGACGAACCCGGTCGTTTCCTTCGAGGAGGTCGGTTTGGAAGCGCGCCCGGCGCTGGTTGGCACGGTTGCGGCATGACCGCGTCGTGGGTCGATCTGATCAACCAGTCAAACGGCATCATGCAGCAGGTCGCGTTGGTTTTTCCGCGCGTTGCGGCTGTCATGGCGTTTTTGCCGGCTCTTGGTGAACGCAGCATCCCCGGGCGGGTCAAGCTGGGTCTTGCGCTCTGCCTTGCCGCCATTCTGACGCCAATGTTGGGTGATCGACTGGTTCCGCCAACGGTTCCGTCGGCCTGGCTGGTACTGATCGTCGTGGAAGCCGGGGTTGGCACGCTGTTGGCGATGATGATCCGCCTGTGGGTGCTGGCGCTGCAAACGGCCGGAGCAATCGCCGCGCAAGCCACGTCGCTGTCGCAACTGTTCGGCGGGGCTGTCGCCGACCCTTTGCCGGCCTTGGGCAACGTGCTGCTGCTGGCGGGGTTGACCCTGTTTGTCATATCGGGGCTTCACCTGCGCGTGATCGAGTTTCTGCACGCGTCCTTCACGCTTTTTCCCTTGGGCCGTCTGCCGGCAGCAGACCTCGTCGCGGAATGGGGCCGCGATCAGGTTGCCCGCAGTTTTTCCCTGGCGTTCATGTTGGCCTTTCCGTTTGTCCTCGTTTCGGTTGCCTACAACATTATTCTGGGCGTCGTGAACCGCGCCATGCCGCAACTGATGGTGGCGCTGGTCGGGGCGCCGGCAATTTCACTCGCGACGCTCGTCCTTCTGGTGGCTCTGACCCCGGTGATCGCATTGCGCTGGCGCGAAGCCATCGCACTCGCCCTCGCCAATCCTGCGGGGGTCTGGCCGTGAGCGAAAACAGTGACGAAGCCGACAAAATCCACGAGCCGACGCCGAAGCGGCTCGATGATGCCCGTCGCAAGGGGCAGGTGGTGCGATCAGCCGATGTGACGATGGCCGCGGCGCACGCCGGGTTTCTTCTGGTTTTTGCGGTCTGGGGTGCCGCCACGGTGTCAGAGCTGGGCAGTAAAATGATGGCGATGTTCAGCCAGGTTGGCTCGCTGGCAACCGCGCCGCTGGGCGGCGCCTTCAGTGCCTTGGTCCAAGCCGCTCTGATCGATACGGTGCGTGTGACAGCGCCCTGGTTTGCCGTTCCGGCCCTCGCAGCTTTGGCTGCGGTGATTGCGCAGCGGGCCTTCACGGTGACCGGCAGCAATCTTGAACCAAAGATGTCGCGCATTTCGCCGCTTGCGAACGCGCGAAACAAGTTCGGCGCGAACGGTCTGTTCGAATTTGCAAAAAGTACCGCAAAGCTGGTGATCTACAGTGTGGTGCTGGGGCTGTTTCTGGTGGACCGGATCAAGGTTCTGACAGCCTTGCCCTATGCAGAGCCGGGGCCGGCGCTTGTGCTGATGGCGGATATTCTGCTGGAACTCATGTGGCGGGTGCTGGTGGTGGCCATCGTGATCGCTACCATTGATTATCTCTGGCAATATCACGCCCATATAAAGCGCCAGCGGATGACCCTGCAGGAACTCAAGGACGAGATGAAGGAATCCGATGGCGATCCGGCGATGAAACAGCATCGGCGCGCCCGCGCACTGGAACTTGCGTCGCAAAAGGTCGCGGCCGAGGTGCCGAAGGCCGATGTGGTCATTGTGAACCCGACCCATTACGCCGTCGCATTGAAATGGTCGCGACAGCGCGGTTCGGCCCCGGTTTGCGTGGCCAAGGGTGTCGATGAAATGGCGTTGCGCATCAGGACGCTGGCGCAAGCATCGGGAATACCCGTGCATTCCGATCCGCAAACGGCGCGGACACTTTATGCGACGGTGAATGTCGGTCAGGAAATCGCCACGGAACATTATCAGGCCGTGGCCGTCGCAATCCGTTTTGCGGAGGATATGCGGAAAAGGGCGCGCAGGTGGACCTGAAAACGCAGAATGATCTGGGTCTGGTGGTCGATCTGCAACTGGACCGAGCCCGTCAGGATCTGGCCCGCATCGCCATGCGCGAGCGCGAAATTGCCGACGAGATGACAGGGATCGATGATCAGGTGCAGGCTGTATTTCGCTTGTCGGTCGAAAATCCGTATCGGCAAACTGGGGCTGACGCGTCATTCGAGCGTTGGGCGCAGCACCGGCGCGCCGAATTGCAGATGGACCGCGCGCGGCTGCGCGTCACCCGGGCGACCGCTACGGATGCGTTGCGTCTGGCGTTTGCGCGATCCGAAGCCTTGCGCCTGTTGGGCCGGGGCGGGCGGTGACGGTCAGACGTCCTGACGCGCGATGTCGGTAATCAACACATCCGATACCATATCGCCCAGAACCCGCCCCGCGACCTCCTGCAGGGACCGACGCAGGGTTTCCATCGTCGTGGCATTGGTGAAGGCCCCTTCGAAACCGCCGGAATTGGCGTGGTCGAACAGGACCTGCAAGAACCCGTCGCGCAATTTCGGTTCGATGGCATAGACGCGTTCCTTTGAACCCGGTGTCACCTCCAGACTGATGGTCATGACAACCAGCGACCGGACGCGCTCTGACAGCACGATCGGCACCACGAACTGGTTGTTCATCTTGACATACTCCTGCGTTGCCGCTTCCGGTTTGGCGGGCTTCTTGGCTGCCGTGTCTGCAGGGGTGACCTCGCCGCAAGGTGCTGCGGCCAGATCAGGCTCGGCCGGCGGGGGCATCAGGAACAAACCGGCACCCACCCCGGCGCCGGTGCCGAGCAGTGCCAGAAGGATCGGCAGGAATTTCTTCATTTTATACCCGTCTAGAATGGCAAAACCACATCCAGGACCTGCTGGCCCAGTCGCGGCTGCTGCATATCGCTGATCTGGCCCCGCCCGCCGTAGGAAATCCGGGCCGCTGCCATCTTGTCATACGTGATCTCGTTCTGGCGGCTGATGTCTTCCGGGCGCACATAGCCCGTGACCAGCAATTCACGCATTTCGAAATTCACCCTGATTTCCTGGGTCCCAGACAGGAACAGGACCCCGTTGGGTAGCGCCTCGACAACCGTTGCCGCAACGCGCAGCGTAAGTTTTTCGTTGCGACGCACAGAACCGGAGCCGGTTGATTTGCTGGCGGAATTCAGCCCCACGGCGTCCGCCGAAGAAGCTCCGTCGGGCAGTGCTTCATCCAGCCGCTGTGGCAGCCCGAACAGGTTGGGGATACCCAACTGTTCCGACCCGGATCGCGCACGTTGCGAGGAATTGGAAATTTCGGCCTCGTCGTCGACCTCGATCACCACGGTCAGGATATCGCCAGGACTGACGGCGCGCCGATCCCCGAACAGCGAGGCGCGATGCCCAGTCCAAAGCGAGGAACCGTCACTTTCGGTGACCGTGCCCAAACCCAGCGGCTGTGATGCATAATACATCGCCTGTTGTTCGGGACCGCCATTGGTGGGGGTGAACCCGGGGGCCTTGCCAATGTGGTCACCGCGCGCGCATGCGGTCAGCGCCATGGCAGAAATCAGCAGGATGCGCAGTGTCATGGCGGGCCTTTCAACGCTGAACAAGGATGGAACCGTCTGGCTGCACGGTGCCGGTCAGGGTGACGCGAGAGGCGGTATTGGTCACGCGCAGGGTTTCCCCGGCCCCGCCGCGCCCCATCGAACGGCCCTCGGCGAGGATCGTGACCTGGCCAACCGCATAGCGCAGCGCGACGATCTGGTTGCGTTCAACGAGCGCAGGCGGACCCACGTCACTTGGCCGGATCGGCCGTCCGGGATAGATCAGTGCGCGCGACTCGAGGCCGAGCACCGCTTCGAGGGTCAGTTCGAGGGTTTCGGGCCCCGGGCGCAGGGCCACGTCGGCCTCTGTCAGCACCGTTTGCGGCCGGATCATGCGGGCGGCGACCAGCGTATCCGCAGCCGCGGTGCCCGCTGTGACCACCAGTGCAATCAGCCACCGCATCAGCGCACCTGCGTCATGGCGCTGAGCATCTGATCGGCGGCGGAAATCACCTTGGCGTTCAATTCGTAGCCGCGCTGGGCTTCGATCAGTTCGGTGATTTCGCGCACCGGATCGACCGAACTGTCTTCCAGATAGCCCTGGCGTAGGGTTCCGAGGCCATCGAGCCCCGGGGTGGACACGTTAGCCGGCCCCGATGCCTGGGTTTCAAGAAACAGGTTCGACCCCATCGCCTCCAACCCTTTTGCGTTGGTGAACCCGGCCAGCCCGATCTGGCCCAGCAACTGCCCTTCGGCTGCATCCGAGTAATAGGCGAAAACCTCGCCGGCGCCATTGATGGAAATCGACCGCGCCTCGGGCGGGATCACGATTTCGGGCGAAACCGGATAGCCGTCCGAGGTGACGACAACGCCCTCGGCAGATCGTTTTAAAGCCCCGTCGCGCGTGTACGCGGTCAGCCCCGAGGGCAGGGTCACCTCCAGATAGCCCTGACCCTCGATGGCGACATCCAGATCGCCTCCGGTCGCTGACAGCGCACCTTGGGACAATTCGACCGTCACCGCGGCGGGCCGCACCCCGAGGCCCAACTGGATGCCCGTGGGCAGAACGGTTCCATCCGCGGCGGTGATCGTCCCGGCCCGGGAATGTTGTTGATAATGCAGGTCGGCGAATTCGGCACGGCGGGTGTTGTACCCCGTCGTGGACATGTTCGCGAGGTTGTTGGAAATCGTTTCGACGCGCATTTGCTGCGCCGACATGCCGGTAGCCGCGATCGTTAGGGCGCGCATGCAAGTCTCCTATCGGAAAAGGGTGGTCAGGGCGCCACGGAGGCGTTCGTGTTCGGTATCCAGCAGTTTCTGGCCCAACTCGTAGCTGCGCTGGACCTCGATCATGCGGGCCATTTGCCCGATCGGATCGACATTGGCGGATTCAAGGAACCCTTGCAGGACCCGCGCGTCGAAATTGGGCTCCACCGCGCCTGTCGCCACAAACATCACGCCATCTTCGCGCTGCAATCGGGTTCCTTCGGCCGGCAGGAACATCCCGACCTGACCAATATTTCGGCCTGCTGTGCTGATCGTGCCATCGGCCCCGATATTGAGGTCGATGGCATCAGGCGGGATGAACAGCGGTGCGCCGCCGGCATCCAGCACGCGGTACCCGCCCGGCGTGACCAGTTCGCCTTCGGCCGAACTGACAAAGCTGCCCGCGCGGGTCAGGCGTTGACCTTGCGGGGTTTCAACCATGAAGAACCCCTCACCCTCGATCGCCAGGTCCATCCGCCCCCCGGTCTGGGTCAGCGCGCCCTGCGCCATCGAGGTGTTGCGGGTACGCGCAACCGCCATCGAAATCGAATCGCCGTTCCCATTACCCTGGACGTATTCAGAGAAAATCAGCCCTTCCTGCCGGTAACCGGTGGTGGCGCTGTTGGCGATATTGTTGGCGATGACCTGAAATTCGCGCAACAGGCCGGATTGCCGCGACAGAGTGATGTAGCCGGTCGAATCCATGTCAGCCTCCCGAAATCATGGGCATGAGTTGGTCCTGAAAGAACGCGACCAGTTTGCCGGTCATGAAATCCATCGATACCCAGAACACGGCCAACATCGCGGCCAGCTTTGGCACGAAAGTCAGCGTCATTTCCTGGATCGAGGTCAGCGCCTGAAACAGACCGACTGCCAGACCGACGACCAGCGCCGCGACAAGGATCGGTGCCGAGGTGATCACCGAAATCCACAGCCCTTCGCGCAGCGTGTCGAAAAATGCGGCCTCGTTCAGCATCAGACCGGCATCCGCAGAATTTCCTGATAGGCCTCGACGACCTTGTCGCGCACCGTCACCACAGTTTCGACGGCGAGTTCGGCCTGCGCCAGCGCCTGCACCAGCGAATGCGGATCCGCGCCACCATTCATCGCGGCCATGGCCGTCGTTTCGCCCCGTTGCAGCGTGCTGGCGAAATCGTGGATCGCGGTTTGCGCGCGGCTGCCCAGCGTGTCGGCCGCAGGGTCCACGGCGGGGCGTGATGTCATATAGTTGCGGGCAGCATCGGTCGAACGAATGTCCATTCTGGACTCCTTTTTTCAGGGTTAACGACGCAGAAGATCCATCAGGGAAGACGACATCTGCCGCGCCTGATCGAACATCCGCAAATTGGCCTCATAGCTGCGCTGTGCCTCGCGCGCGTCCGCGATCTGGACCATCAGATCGACGTTCGATCCGTCATAATGTCCGCTGTCATCGGCCAGCGGGTGGGCGGGATCATAAATGCGTTCAAGTTCGGTCCGGTCGAGGCGCACGGTTCCGATCTGCACCTCGCCGGCCTCGGCATCGGCCGCGGGCCCACGCAGTGCGGTTTCAAACGGCGCGGTTTTGCCGCGATAGCCCGGTGTGTCTGCATTGGCGATGTTTTCGGACACCAGCTGCAAGCGGTGCGACTGGGCTTTCATGCCGCTGGACGAAATGGCAAGCGCGGATTGGAAATCGGTCATGATGGCCCCCTCAGCGGCGTCCGAGGCTGGCGCGTAACAGCGCCAGCGAATTGCGATAGATGGCAAGGGCCCGGTCGTACTGCTGCCGCACCTCGATCGCCTTGAACATTTCCGTCTCGATCGCGACGGAGTTCCCGTTGGTCGATGGCATGGTTCCGGCAGTGGTAATCCGGCTGCCGGTGTGATCCGGGGCCCCCAAATGTCCCGGACGCGACCGCCGCATGCCATGGGTCATATCCACCATGTCGGCAAAGGCAGTCACATCGCGCGCCGTGTACCCGGGCGTGTCGGCATTGGCGATATTTTCTGCAATCACGCCTTGCCGCAAGGTGGCGTGGCGCGCCAGACCGCCTGCGGTCCGGAAGATGTCGAGTTGTCCGAACATCGGGGCTTCTCCCTCGATTGGTTTCAACCAAGGCTTAACCCCGATTCGTTTAGAAACGGTTTTCAGATGATATGAGGAAATTATGATGCGACTGACCGATCTGGCCCAGCTTGGCGAAGGGATCTCTCGGCTGACCCCGCGGCGCGTGATCGGCCGCGTGATTGCAATCGATGGCGGGCTGCTGCGCGTGTTGGGTCTGGAACGGGAGGCGGCGTTGGGCGACCTGCTGCTGCTGACCCGTCGCGATGGCGGCACGCTGGGTGGCGAGGTGGTGCGGCTGCAAGGCGACGGGCTGATGATGTTGCCGGACGCGCTGCCGGCGGGTGTGGCGCTGGGTGACCGGGTCACTCTGCGCGAGGATGCCGGGCTTGCGCCCTGCGACGGTTGGATCGGGCGCATCGTCGACCCCTATGGTCAGCCGCTGGACGGGCGTCCGCTGCCACGCGGGCCAAAGACCGTTGCGCTGCGTGCCACGCCGCCCGACGCCGCGAGCCGACAGCGGTTGGGACCACGGCTGGAAACCGGGATGGCGGCGTTCAACACCTTTTTGCCGATTGTGCGCGGACAGCGGATCGGGCTGTTCGCAGGGTCCGGCGTTGGCAAATCGCGGCTCTTGGGCCATTTCGCGCGCCACATGCAGGCGGATGTCGTCGTCATCGCGCTGGTGGGCGAACGCGGGCGCGAACTGCGCGAATTCGTCGAATCGGTCTTGGGGCCCGCAGGTCTGGCGCGTGCGGTGGTCGTTGCCGCGACCTCGGACAAATCGCCTTTGGTGCGGCGCCGCTGTGCCTGGGCGGCGATGGCGGTGGCCGAACATTTCCGCGACGCCGGCCAGCAGGTGCTGTTCCTGTGCGATTCGGTAACACGTTTCGCCGAGGCGCATCGCGAGATCGCCACCGCAGCCGGCGAGGCGGCGGCGCTACGTGGTTTCCCGCCCTCGACGTCGCATCTGATCATGTCGCTGTGCGAACGCGCCGGGCCGGGGGCCGAAGGTCGTGGCGACATGACGGCGATCTTTACCGTGCTGGTCGCCGGGTCCGACATGGACGAACCCGTGGCCGACATTCTGCGCGGCGTGTTGGACGGGCATGTGGTGCTGGACCGTCGCATAGCAGAGCGCGGCCGTTTTCCGGCCATCGACATGCTGCGGTCGGTATCGCGCAGCCTGCCCGAAGCCGCCAGTACCGAAGAGAACGCTCTTTTGGCGGAGGCCCGGCGCCTGCTGGGAGCTTATGACAAGTCCGAGGTGATGATCCGCGCCGGTCTTTACGCCGAAGGCAGTGATCCGCTGCTGGATCGTGCCGTGTCTGTCTGGGAGGAACTGGACGGGTTCCTCGCCTTGCCGGAACCTCAGAACAGCGCCAGCAGTTTTGACCGTTTGGCGTTGATCCTGCGGCGCGCACGCGCGCGGTCCACACGTGCCACCGATATGCCGCGCGACGCCAGCGCGCGTCTTCCGGTGCGGTCCGTCCCCCGGCCTGCTCCGGGTGCGCCTCAGCGGCGCTGACGCCCGGGAAGATCGCGGCGAAGCGCGATCGTGACCTCGGGCAGGACGAAAATCGCCCGGGTGAAACGCAGTTCGGGATCAGCGTTGCAGCAAGGCCAGAGCGGTGGAAAACCGCGTCGCAATCGCACCACCGGCACTGTCCGATCGCAAGAGAAACCGCTGCACCAGCTGATCCATCGCCTGCGGCGTACCAAGATCGGACACGGAGGCGAGCCCGAGCTGCCGGCTGCTGCGGTCCTTGAACACTTCCAGCTGGCGTTCGATATCCAGCTGCCCGAAACTGCGGGGCAAACCGAGAGCGGCCTCCATGACCTGACGCAGCGGGGGTGACCCCATGATCCGAAACCATTTCGTGTCATCGCTTTGCGTGGCTGTCACGATCTCGGTCAGATCACGGCGTGCGTTCAATGCCAGACGATACCCGTTATTCTGATCACCGATGGCCACTTCGAAACTGCGCCCCCGGAAAGCCGCAATGATCGTATCGGCAAAGCCGCGATCCGTTGTCTTCGGACCGTCAGGGTCGCCAAAGCCGAATGCGCGTGACAGAGCCCGATATCGACTATCCGACAATTTGTTTGCCAGCGCATCGGTGCGCGTTGTCCCGTCCTCCAGAACCTTGCGGATCAGGGCGCGACTGTTCAAATCATCCTGAAGGCCAAAGGCCCCGAGTGTCACCCGCAGTAGCCGCCGATCGGAAACGAGGGCCTCGGCCGACGTGATTGTCCCGATTTTTGCAGCAAAATAATCGGTGTCACGGGCCAGTTCCGGCGACTTGTCAAAATTCGTGCGTTGCGCGTCAGATGTCCGTTCCAGGAAACGCCAACCCGCAAGGCCGGACAGGGGTACGACAGGCCGAAACATCCTAGCGGCCCACAGCCAGAAGACGGTCTTCCCGGGGCAGCAACGCCCGCAGCGCCTTCAGGCACTGGTAGAATTGTCCGTCAATCACTCCGGCGCTGGCCTGCGCCAGATGCGCCCGGCTATCCGGATCGACCAGAATCTGGCTCAGTTCCTCGATCCGTCGCAACAGTTGCAGACGCACATCGTCCGGGTTTGCATCGCCGGACAGCACCAGCTGAACGGCATAGCAGACACGTCGCACCGGGGTTTTTGCCTCTTCAGGGTGGATCGCATCACGCAGGCGCAGGATATGCGCATCCGGTGTCACGATCGACAACCGCGAGCGGCGCTCCCCGTTCTCGATCACGGCCCCATTGATCAGGATGCGTTCTTTCGGGCCAAGTTTCAGCACAAGTCCGGTCATGTCATGAAGTCCTGCCAAGGCCGCGCATGATGGCGGCGTTGATGTCGATCAGCGCGGCCACCGAGGCCTTTCTGGCCAACACCTTGTTGCTGTGCTGGTCGGTAAATTCGGCCAGATAAAAAATGCGGGCGCGCAAGTCCTGTGGCAACGCATTGTCAGCGTCAGCTACATCGGCCGCAAGAATTGTCCAAAGCCGGCGATTGTCGTGAATCGCGCCGGCCAATTCGACAAACCCGGCCTTGCCCTTGCGGGCCGCTGCGGCCATCCGACGGGTGATGCGTGCAAACGCTTCGTATTCGATGCCGCGCGGCGTGCGGGTTGCGGTGGTTTGGCCTTGATAGCCGCGTTCGGCCAGCATTCTTGCGGTCACGGTCAATCTTTCTATGTGGGGGATGGATCCGGGCGCAGAACCGGAGGCGCGGCGTGCGCGCCTCCGGCGGTATCTGTCAGCGGAACAGGGACAGGATCGACTGCGGCGCCTGGTTGGCGATCGACAGCGACTGGGTTGCCAGCTGCTGCTGGACCTGCAGCGCCTGCAGGCGGGCAGAGGCCTCTTCCAGATTCGCATCAACCATCGAACCGATGCCGATCTTCAGCGAGTCGGACAGCTTGGACACGAAGCTTGACTGCGTTGCGATCCGACCCTGGGCCGAACCCAGCGAAGCAGCAGCGTTGATCGCGCCGCCAATCATGGTTTCGATGTTCGACAGGGCTGCTGCGGCCTTGGTAGTGCTCGTGACGTCGATCGAATCGAGGCCGAACAGCCCGCCCGTCGCCGTGCCGCCAGCACGGGCCGCGACCGAGAACGCCAGCGTCGTGCTGCTGTTGTCCACCTTCAACTGCCATGCGCCGGCCGAGTTTTTTCCGACCTCGGTAGCGATGGTGGCACTGCCGGCGGCGTCGATGGCCGTTTTCAGGCCACGGGCCACGTCTTCGAACGTTTCACCCTTGCCGGCGATGTAATCATAGTTTGTGCCGCCGATGGCAACCCGGTAACCGTCGCCTTCGTTGACGCCGGCGGTGGCCGAGAAGGTCACGGTTTCGGCGCGGGCTTCGATGGCTGCGTTGCCGGTATAGGTGCCAGTGCCGGAACCGGTCGTGGTGAAGGTCAGCGCGGTATCGTCAAAGGCAATCGTCGATGACAGGGTGATGGCCGCGCCCGTCACTGCAGCGGTGATGCCTTTGATGCCGGCGGCGTTGATCGCGGCCGTCAGGCCCGATGCCACATCAGCGGCGGTGGTGGTGGCGGTCGTAAAGGACACGGTCTTGTCACCGATCTTGAAGTCGAACTTGTCGTTGATCGCGATCGTGCCGGCGACGGTCAAAATTTCCGTGATCGCGGTGTTCACTGCGGCGGCGGCGCTGGCCGTCGCGGTGCCGGTGATGGCTGTGCCTGCGGCGTTGTAGCTGCCTGCATCCGAGGTCAGATCCTGGCGAGCCACCGTGATCTGGCTGGATTTGACCGACCCGTCAGAGGAGCGGTCAAGCGATGACAGCACGTTGACGTCAGCCTGACCCTTGACCAAGTTCAGACCGTTGAACTGCGCGGCGCCGGTCACCGACTTGATCTGGTTGGTCAGGGCCGTGATGTCGTCTTGGATCTTGGTGCGGTCGACGTTCTCTTCCTGAGCGGCAACAACCTTGCCTTTGATCTTGGTCAGCAGGTCGGTGACGGTTTCCGCCGCGCTGCGGGCGACCGCGATGCTGGACCCACCCAGCGACAGGCTGTCGGAAATCGCCTTGAAGCCCTGAACGTCCGATTCCATCACTTTCGAAATCGCCCAGACGGCCGAATTGTCCTTGGCGCTTCCCACCGATTTCCCGGTCGAAATCTCGTTCTGGGTCATGTTCAGGTTGGAGTTGATCGATTTCAGCGTCTGCAGCGCAACCATTGCGCTGGCATTGGTAAGAATGCTCGACATGAGCCGTTTCCTTGTTTCAGAGGGTGGTGTTTCACCCGGTTTGCAATTCCGCAATTTACCGCGGACCAACTGCCGTTCTGATCACTGCAGAGCCGGTTTCCGGCGCTGCGCCATCCGTCTGGGATGCCGTGTCAGATTGCCCATCCAAAACCTAAGAGAGTCCTAAATCTTCCCCGCGCTACACAGGCTGAAAATCACGCATTTGATCTGAATTTATGCCCTTTTTTCAACGCTACCGCCACGGCCGCCCTGGGTGGGGTGACGTTGTCCCGCACTGTTATACGTGTCCATCGATGCGCGAAGCCGGCGGATCGTCGCCAGCCGTTGCGCGACGGAACGGATGCCGTCCATCGCGCTTTCGATCAGATCTTGATTGCGCCGCGCCTTGGCACGCACGCCAACCATGGCGACGCTTGGCGGCCCGACGTTGGTCAAGGCGTCAATCAGCGCCGATTTTTCAGCCATCAGCGGCGCCAGTTCGTCAAGCGCACCGGCGAGGATCGCTCGGCGTTCGCGTTCCAGCAGCGAATCAAGTGCGGCAATGATGGTTTCAGCGGTGTTCGGTGTCATCTGCGTTCTCCTTCAGGGCAATGAACAGGGTTTCTGCCAGTCCGATTCCGCCGCGCGCGGCCATCGCCTTGGCTTGAGCCTCGGCAAGAAACGATGCGAACTGGTCTTCGCCGATGCCACCGCCATAGGCGTCTCTGGCTTGGCCAAGCCCTGCGTGCTTCAGCATTTCTGCCAGAAACGTCGCCTCCAGACGCGTGGCGACGGCGCGCAATCGCGCGTCAGCGGTCGGGGCGACATATGGGAGGGGCGCGATCAAGGTCATGGCAAATTCCTGTGCGGTTTTCGCTAAAATGCGCGAAGGCGGTAAAGAAGCGGTAACCGGACCTGGGCCATAAGAGCGTCATCGCCGAGAAACCCGAGGCCCCCATGACCGAACTGTCACCGTTTCTTTCCCACGCCCGTGCCAACCGGTCCGGTGATCAGGTCGTCACCGTCGCTGGCCGACGCGAAGGGCCATCAGCCAAGGGGTTCTCCGCTATATTCGCGGCCTTGATGGCTGGACCCGCTGCTGGGCCCGTACGCATGGCCGGATCGGACGCGGCTGCCGCCGATCAGATGGCCGGCACGGATGCACCGGAACCGGATAGTTACGAATCGGACAATCTCGAATCGGACATTGCTGATGGCGATATGGCGGCCGTCGGACCGGCAGCTTCGCACGACACGCCAACTCCGACCGGGGCAGTTTCGGTCATGTCCCTGATCGCCAACACGACCGTTGGGGGGCGCCTGTCGCAAGAAGCCGCGGCTACGACCGGCGACGGGGCGCATGCCCAGATCAATTCCCGCTTGAAGGCATCCGTCATCGGTCCGCACGACCCTGGATCTGTCGCGGGAAGTGCCGATTCGAAACCGGCTGAAATGCCCCTGAACAACGGTGTATTCGCCATCGCTTCTGCTGTCCCGCCGGCATCTGCGCATGCGGGCCCGGGTGGCGGGCGTGGGGGACCTGACACCTTGCCTGCTGCCGCCCGGTCCGTCACCGCATCTTCAGACATCGCGCAGACCGCGCTTTTGCCCGCCACAGGACCTGCCACCGGGCCTGCAACGGGGCCTGCAACGGGGCCTGCAACAGCCAAAAAGGTAACATTCGCCCCCGCTATCGCGGCAAATGCGATCTTGTCGTCCGACGTTATGATTGACGTCGGCTGGCACCCAGTCAGGTCCGTGGCATCGCCCGCACCAAAAAATCCTTTCCAGGCGATCCTGAATGGGCCCGCCCCCTCGGCGCGATTGCATGAGGTCGGGGCGATGCCGGCCCTGTCCGCGACGGCGCTGGCAACACAGGTCGGCGCCGCTCAACGGGACGAGGCGGCCCCGGCGAACGCTGCGCTACCGGGTCGTGCTGACCCGGGCGCAGGCCGTCAGGATCAACCCGGCAGTACACCGGTAGCAGGGACTACGCCCGGTCCGATGCTGCCGCCGGAGGCTTTTGCCGATGGGGCTGTGCAAAAACCGGGCGACGCGTCCGGAACGCCGGGCCAATCAGGCGCGCCAAGGGCAGACCGCGCGCAGGACAGGTTTTCAGCGCTGCCTGTATCGTCCAAGCCTGCGCTGCGAACCGCCGGGGTCACACCGGAAATTGCGGAAACCGCAAAACTTTCGGGCGAAACGTCCGCCATGACCTTCGCGGCAGACCAGACCACAGCCGCCGGCATGACCATGACGGACCCGGACGCCGCGGGTTTTTCCGGGCGGGACGTGTCCGATGCCGCGGGCGCCCCTACCGGCACGTCGGAATTGCGCGGCGGCGCGCGGTTGAACGCCGCCGCGCCTGACCTGCCGCGACAGATCGCACAGCATCTGGCCGATGCACCGGCCGCGGCAGCCGGGCAGGGCATCGAACTGCACCTGTCACCCGAAGAGTTGGGTCCGATACGGCTGACCCTGCGCCACATCGATGGCCAGATGATGGTCGCTGTCGCCGTGGAACGGCCCGAAACCCTTGACCTGATGCGCCGCCATGCGGATCAGTTGCTGCAGGACATGCGCGCCCTTGGCTATGCTTCGGTGCGACTGGACATGCAGGCGCAAGGCGATCGACGCCCGCCGCCGCGCCCGCCGCCCGCCGATGGCGCATCGCCTGTGATTGCGTCCGCTACCCCGTCATTGCCTGAAATCGCTCAGCCCCGCCGCGTGTCGGGTGGGCTGGACCTGCGCTTCTGAACGAAAGAGCCCCCGATGACCGATGCAATATCTGCCTTCACTGCCCCGCCCCCTGCCGCCGTCTCGGCTGCTGCAGTCCCAAAATCCAAGGCGCTGGCGTCGGATTTCGAAACCTTCCTGAAGATGCTGACGGTCCAGCTGAAAAATCAGGATCCATTGAACCCGGTCGATTCGTCGGAATACGCTGTGCAGCTGGCGACGTTTTCGTCGGTGGAACAGCAGGTGCAAACCAATGATTTGCTGAAATCTCTGGCTGCACAGCTGGGGGTGTCGGGCATGGCGCAAATGGGGGCCTGGGTCGGAATGGAGGCGCGGACCCCGGCCGCCCGCGCTTTTGACGGTGCGACACCGTTGGTCCTGACCACAGAAACCGCGGCCACCGCGAACCGGGCCCAATTGGTCGTCATGTCTGAAAGGGGCCGCGAGGTGCAACGCATCGACCTGCCGGCGCGGGGCGGAACGGTGCAATGGTCCGGCAAGGATGAGTTCGGGTTTGCGATGCTGCCCGGCCGGTATCAATTCAACGTCGAAAGCTATTTGGGCGAGGATTTGTTGACCACCACTCCGGTGCAATCCTTTTCGCGGATCGTCGAGGCCCGTATCGATGGCAGGCAAACCCTGCTGGTGACCGAAGATGGCGCCGTGATCGGTGCCGATCAGGTCACCGCCATGCGCAACCCTGGGTCCTGAGGCCCGATTGACATGCCGGGCCTAGCCGACCCACATCGCCGCCAGCACGAGGGCCGCGCCGAGGATGGCCCCCACGGCTCCCGAAATCGCGACAATGCGCCGGACCGGACCGGTTTCCGGCCGCTGCGGCGCGGATTGGCGGATCAGCGCGGCCTCGACCAGCCCCGGCAGACGCGGGCCGAACCGTGCCAGCACCTGCGCAGTGCGCGACAGATCGCGCAACGTGGCGCGCGGACCGATGGATTTGGTGATGTAATCCTCGACCACCGGGCGCGCGACTTCCCAGATGTTGATCTGCGGGTTCAGGGATCGGGCCACACCTTCGACCACCACCATGGTGCGCTGCAAAAGGATCAGTTCGGTCCGCGTTTCCATCCCGAACCGTTCGGTCACCTCGAACAGATACGCCAGCAACCGCCCCATCGAGATCTGCGTGGCATTCATGCCAAAGATCGGCTCGCCCACGGCGCGCAGGGCGCGGGCAAACTCGTCCACGTCGCGGTCGGGCGGCACGTAACCCGCCTCGAAATGCACTTCGGCGACGCGGCGATAATCCTTGCGGATGAAGCCGAACAGGATCTGCGCATAGACGCGGCGGGTATATTCGTCGATATGGCCCATGATGCCGAAATCATAGGCGATGATGTCGCCATTCGCGCCGACCTTCAGGTTGCCCTGATGCATATCGGCGTGAAAAAACCCGTCGCGCAACGCATGCATCAGAAACAGCCGCAGCACGCGTTCGCCCAATTCGGCGCGGTCATGCCCGGCGGCATCCAGCGCGGCATTGTCGCCCATCGGCGCGCCTTCGACCCAGCCCAGCGTCATCACGCGGCGCGCGGAATGGCGCCATTTGATGTCCGGCAGGCGGAACCCTTTGTCATTGACGGTGTTGGCGGCAAATTCACCGGCGGAACTGCTTTCCAGCCGCAGGTCCAATTCGCCCATCACCACGCCTTCGAAATGCGTGATAACATCCCGGGGGCGCAACCGGCGGCCCCCCGGCAGATTTTCGATCAGCGAGGCGGCAAAGTGGAACGCATCCACATCCTTGCGAAAGGCGCGCTCGATCCCGGGGCGCAGCACCTTGATCGCGACGTATTCGCCGGTTTCGCGCAGCCGCGCCTTGTGCACCTGCGCGATGGACGCGGCGGCGACCGGTTCGCTGATTTCGGAAAACACCGCGTGCCAGGGCTGTTCCAGTTCCGACGATATGCTGGCCTTGGCGACCGCCAGCGAAAACGGCGGCAGGCTGTCCTGCAACACACGCAACTGGTTGGCCAGGGCTTCGCCCACCACATCGGGGCGGGTGGACAGCACCTGCCCGAATTTGATGTAGGCGGGGCCCAGCGCGGTCAGCGCGCGGGTCGCGGGCGGCATGGCCGGATCGCCCTTGATTCCGATCCAGCGGAATGGCCAGACCACGGCGCGGACCACGGCGCGCAAGGGCAGCGGTGCATTGAACGCCTCCAGCACCACGGTCATGGCGCCGGTTCGTTCCAGCGTCGCCCCGGTGCGGATCAGCCGCCAGATATTGTGCGGCCCGCGCATCAGATCTTCCAGCCGGAATGCAGGCAGGCGATGCCAAGGGACAGGTTGCGATAGGCGGCCTGTTCGAACCCGGCGGCACGGACCATCGACAGGAACGTGTCCTGATCCGGAAATTTGCGGATCGATTCCACCAGATATTGATAGCTGTCGCGGTCGCCTGCGATCATCTGGCCCAGACGCGGGATGATATTGAAGGAATACAGATCATAGGCCCGCTGCATCATGTCATTGGGGATCTGGCTGAATTCCAGCACCATCAAACGCCCGCCGGGCTTCAGCACGCGAAACGCCTCTGCCAGCGCCTCGGCCGGGCGGGTCACGTTGCGGATGCCAAAGCTGATCGTGTAGGTGTCAAACGTGTTGGCGGCGAACGGCAACGCCATCGCATCGCCCACCACCCAATCAAGGTTGTCGGCCAGCCGCAGTGCGTCGGCCCGCTTGCGGCCTTCGGTCAGCATCGGTTCGGTCAGGTCCAGCACCGTGGCATGCGCCGATCCGGCCCGCGCCAGATAGCGAAACGCGATATCGCCGGTGCCGCCGGCCACGTCCAGCAGGCGCGTGCCCGCGCGCGGCGCGATCCAGTCCATCATCGCGTCTTTCCACAGTCGGTGGATGCCCAGGCTCATCGCGTCGTTCATCACGTCGTACTTCGATGCGACCGACCCGAACACACCGCGCACGCGGCCGGCCTTTTCGCCCTCGGGGATGTCCTGAAACCCGAAATGCGTCGTTTTTTCACTGCTGTCCTGCATGGGTCTTGCTGTCCTCTGGCACACAAACGTCTTATAGGGCGCTGGTGCGCCGCCGCAATGCGCCCATCTGTCAGGAGCCCCGATGCCCGAACTGCCCGAGGTTGAAACCGTCCGTCGTGGGCTGGAACCCGCCATGACCGGGCAGGTGATCGCGCGGGCCGAGGTGAACCGCCCCGACCTGCGCTGGCCGCTGCCCGACCGGATGGCAGACCGGTTGACGGGCGCGCGGGTGCTGGCGCTGCGGCGACGGTCGAAATACCTCCTTGCCGATCTGGATACCGGCGAAACGCTGTTGATCCATCTGGGCATGTCGGGGCGCATGCTGGTGTCGGGCGCCGCCATCGGCACCTATGTGAACGATCATCCGGCGCCGCAGAAACATGACCATGTGGTATTGCAGATGGATCAGGGCGCGCGGATCACCTTCAACGACCCGCGCCGGTTTGGCGCGATGGACCTGATGCCGACGGCGACGATGGGTCAGCATCCGCTGCTGACGGCCATCGGCCCGGAACCGTTTGGCAATGATTTCAACGAAGAATACTTGCTTGCGGCCCTGCGTGACCGTCGCACGCCGATCAAGGCGGCGCTGTTGGATCAACACTTGGTGGCGGGGCTGGGCAACATCTATGTCTGCGAAACGCTGTATCGTGCGCGCATCGCGCCGGACCGGCTGGTGCGCGATCTGACGATTGCGCAGGTGCGGTCGCTGGTGCCGATCATCCGCGATGTGCTGGCGCAGGCGATCACGGCAGGCGGGTCGTCCTTGCGGGATTTCAGGCAGGCGGATGGCGAACTGGGATATTTCCAGCACAGTTTCGATGTTTACGGACGCGCGGGCGAACCTTGCCGGACGCCCGGCTGTGGCGGCACCATCACCCGGCTGGTCCAATCGGGGCGGTCGTCATTCTATTGCCCGGCCTGCCAGGGCTGACCGACCCACGGACGCCGGACCAAAGATAACTTGAACAGCCCGGCCAATCGGTTAATCAATCGGGGTCAGGCTAACAGACAAAAGGCGCCTCTCATGGCCTACCAGACGATCATCGTCGACGTCGAAGACAACGTGGCCGTCATCCGCCTGAACCGGCCCGATGCCCTGAATGCGTTGAACGACACGCTGCTGTCGGAACTTGCCGCAGCCGTGACCGCCGCACAGGCCAATGACAAGGTCCGGGTGATTGTCCTGACCGGCAACGAAAAGGCCTTTGCCGCCGGTGCCGACATCAAGATGATGCAGGAAAAGTCGTTCACCGACGTGTACCTCGAGGACCTGTTCACCCCTGAAACCAACCAGATCGTGCGCGTCCGCAAACCGATCATTGCTGCCGTGGCAGGCTATGCGCTGGGCGGTGGCTGCGAATTGGCGATGATGTGCGATTTTATCATCGCCGCCGATACCGCCAAATTCGGCCAGCCCGAGATCAACCTGGGCGTCATGGCGGGTCTGGGCGGCACGCAGCGCCTCGCGCGTTATGTCGGCAAATCCAAGGCGATGGACATGAACCTGACCGGCCGGTTCATGGATGCCGAAGAAGCCGAACGGTCCGGTCTGGTCAGCCGTGTGGTGCCCGCCAAGGACCTGATCAAGGAAACCATGGCGGCCGCACACAAGATTTCGGAGAAATCCATGATCACCACCATGGCGATCAAGGAATCGGTCAACCGCGCCTTTGAAACCACCCTGCAGGAAGGGCTGCTGTTCGAACGCCGGGTGTTCCACGCGCTGTTTGCGACCGAAGATCAGAAGGAAGGCATGTCCGCCTTTCTGGAAAAGCGCACCGCGCAGTTCCGCGACCGCTGAGTTCCGCCCTGCCGGCGCGATTCCGGCTTGCCTTTTCTGCCAGCCTCGCCTATCGCGACCTCCAGACATGCGTGTGAGGCCCGCTTTGGCCAGAGATCCCGGTAGCGAACCCGGAGTCGGGTTTTCCCGCGTAATGCGATATTGTAACACAAGACCCGACAGAAAGCCGCCAGCATGACCAATACCGTCCAATCCGCCAAACGCGCCCGTCAAAGCGAAACCCGTTTCGCCATCAACAAAGCGCGTCGTTCGCGCATCCGCACCTTCCTGCGCAAGGTCGAAGAGGCCATCGCATCTGGCAATCAGGAGGCCGCTCTGGTTGCCCTGCGCGCCGCCCAACCCGAACTGATGCGTGGCGTCACCAAGGGTGTGGTGCACAAAAACACCGCATCGCGCAAAATCTCGCGTCTTGCTGCCCGGGTCAAATCACTCGGCTGATCTCTGAACACGTTCAACAGACAAGGGTGCTGCCATCGGGCAGCGCCCTTTTTGCGTTAAAAATAACGCTTTTTTGCGCGATGAGATTCTTTTTCAGCCGCTGCGGAGTCAAGCGCGAAGTTCAGTTGCAGGGCTTTGCGGCGACTTGATAGGTTCAGAGCTGCGAGTCACTTCTTCCTGGGGATACGGATCAATCATGCGAACGCTTGGCAGGCGAACCCGTCCTGCTGCGCGCACATGTATAGCTGCGGCAGACACAGGACACGGTACGCCCCGCCACTGCAGGCGGGTCGGTGCAACGGCGGTTGCCTGTGTCCCATTCTGGTGTCTGCCACCCTCGGGCGGATCGTGACGCAACGGACGATGGTGCGCGTAAATGGTTCGAACCGGTATCAAACCGGGGTACGGCGGAACGGATGGGACGGACAGAAGACATGACGCAGGACCAATGGGGCCAATTGCGGTCCAACCTTCTCAAGACGGTTGGAAAACACAACTTTCAGAACTGGATCGAGCCCCTCAAGTTCGCGGCCATCACCGATGGTGTGGCGCTGTTCGATGTGCCGACGGTGTTCATCGGCAATTACGTGTCGCAGAATTTTGGTGATGTCATTCTGGGCGAACTGTCGCGTGCCGGTGAACAGGTGCGCCGCGTGCAGTTTCAGGTTGCCGCCAATCAGATTGACCGCCCTGCCTTGGCGGCCCCGGCGCCGCGCGCCAACGGGCGTGCCGCCCATGCCGACGATGAATTGCCGGGCGCGCCGCTGGACACCCGGTTCACCTTTGAGACCTTTGTGGTGGGCAAACCGAACGAGCTGGCCCATGCCGCCGCGCGTCGGGTCGCCGAAGGTGGGCCCGTCACCTTTAACCCGCTGTTTCTGTATGGCGGGGTCGGCCTTGGAAAAACGCATTTGATGCACGCCATCGCGCATGAATTGCGCATGCGGCAGCCGCATCTGAACGTGGTCTACCTGTCGGCGGAACAGTTCATGTACCGCTTTGTGCAGGCCCTGCGCGAACGCAAGATGATCGATTTCAAGCAGTTGTTCCGGTCCGTCGATGTGTTGATGGTAGACGACGTGCAGTTTATCGCCGGCAAGGACAGCACACAGGAAGAATTCTTTCACACTTTCAACGCGCTGGTGGACCAGAACAAGCAGATCGTGATTTCCGCCGACCGTGCGCCGGGCGAAATCAAGGACCTCGAAGACCGCATCAAATCGCGCCTTCAATGTGGTCTGGTGGTCGATCTGCACCCCACGGATTACGAATTGCGGCTGGGCATCCTGCAGACCAAGGCGGAAATGTACCGCGCGCAATATCCCGGTCTGGTGATCGCCGATGGCATCCTTGAATTCCTCGCCTTGCGGATTTCCACCAACGTGCGCGTGCTGGAAGGCGCGCTGACGCGGCTGTTCGCCTTTGCCAGTCTGGTCGGCCGCGAAATCTCGATGGACCTCACGCAAGATTGCCTTGCCGATGTGCTGCGCGCTTCGGAACGCAAGATCACGGTCGAGGAAATCCAGCGCCGCGTTGCGGAACATTACAATATCCGCCTGTCCGACATGATCGGGCCGAAACGCCTGCGCAGTTATGCCCGGCCGCGTCAGGTGGCGATGTACCTGTGCAAACAGCTGACATCTCGGTCATTGCCGGAAATCGGTCGGCGGTTTGGCGGACGTGATCACACCACCGTCATGCACGGCGTGCGGCGTATCGAAGAGCTGAAATCCTCGGACGGTCAGATCGCCGAGGATATCGAATTGCTGCGCCGTTCGCTGGAGGCGTGATAATCCTGCCGCAGGCGCGAAAAGCCTTGTCACCGTAGGCGATTTGGCTACCTTGCCGGTCCCGGCACCGTTGTAGCATGGCCGGAACGGGACAGGAGCGATGGGTATGAAACTCAGCATCGAACGCGGCGCGCTGCTAAAGGCGGTGGCTCAGGCGCAGTCGGTCGTCGAACGGCGCAACACCATCCCGATCCTGGCCAACGTGCTGATCGAGGCCGAAGGTGACATGGTACAATTCCGGGCCACCGATCTGGATATCGAGGTGGTGGACAAGGCCCCCGCGATGGTCGAACGCGCCGGAGCAACGACCGTATCGGCGGTGACGCTGCACGAAATCATCCGCAAATTGCCCGATGGCGCTTTGGTCACGCTGTCCGATGATGGCATGGCGGGGCGGTTGTCCGTCATCGCCGGGCGGTCGCAGTTCAACCTGGCGACCCTGCCGCGCGAAGATTTCCCGGTGATGGCAAATTCGGAATATGCCGCCAATTTCACCGCGCCCGCACCCCTGTTGCGCCGCCTGTTCGACAAGTCGAAATTCGCGATTTCGACCGAAGAGACCCGCTATTACCTGAATGGTGTCTACCTGCACGTGTCCAGCGCCGACAACGCGCCGGTGCTGCGCGCGGTGGCGACCGATGGTCACCGGCTGGCGCGCATCGACGCGCCGCTGCCGGTTGGCGCAGACGGCATGCCCGGCGTGATCGTACCGCGCAAGACCGTCGGCGAATTGCGCAAACTGCTGGATGATGACGAAGCAAAGATCGCGGTGTCGGTGTCGGAAACGAAGATCCGTTTTGCCACACCCACCATCACCCTGACATCCAAGGTGATCGACGGCACGTTCCCCGACTATTCCCGCGTGATCCCGCAGGGCAACACCCGGCGGCTGGAGGTGGACGCCAAGCAATTCGCCTCGGCCGTCGATCGCGTCGCCACGGTGTCGTCGGAACGGTCCCGTGCGGTCAAGCTGAGCCTTGACGAGGACCGCCTGATCCTGTCGGTCAACGCGCCGGACAGTGGCGCTGCCGAAGAAGAACTGGCCGTCGCCTATTCCGATGACAAACTGGAAATTGGGTTCAACGCCAAGTATCTGCTGGAAATCGCCAGCCAGGTGGACCGCGAAAATGCCGTGTTCCTGTTCAATTCGGCGGGTGACCCCACGCTGATGCGCGAAGGCAACGATACCTCGGCGGTCTACGTCGTCATGCCGATGCGGGTCTGACGGGCCGCTTTCGTGGCGGTTTTCCTGACAGAGGTGATGTTGACCCAGTTCCGCAGCCATGCCTCTGCGCGGCTGGCGCTGGATGGGCGGCCGGTGGCGTTCTGGGGTGCGAATGGCGCCGGCAAGACCTCGGTTCTGGAGGCGATTTCACTGCTTTCACCCGGGCGCGGTCTGCGCCGGGCTGCCGCCGAGGATATGGCGCGGCAAGGTGGGTCCGGCGATTGGAAAATTCAGGTGCTGCTGATGACCCCCGATGCGCCGCGCGCGGTGGAAACCTGGTCCGAAGCCGGGGCCGCCCGACTGGTCCGCATCGACGGTAAACCCGCGCCACAGACCGCGCTGGGCGATCTGCTGCGCATGGTCTGGCTGATCCCGGCGATGGACCGGCTGTGGATCGAAGGCGCCGAAGGCCGGCGGCGGTTTCTGGACCGGCTGACGCTGTCGTTTGCGCCCGGCCATGCCGAGGCGTCGATCGAGTTTGAAAAAGCGATGCGAGAACGAAACCGGCTGCTGAAGGACGGCGTGCGCGACGCGTTCTGGTATGCCGCGCTGGAAGACCGGATGGCCGACAGTGGTACCGCCATCGATGCCAACCGCCGCCGCGCGCTGGACCGGTTAAGCCTTGCGCAGGACAGTGCGGAAACCGTCTTTCCCGCGGCAGATCTGGCGCTGGTACAATCCGAC
>JBBRCF010000003.1:0-69026 GCA_038205135.1 Rhodobacterales bacterium | reverse complement strand
GGCAACTGGCCGCTGGTCGGCGAAGCCGTGCTGGACCCGGCGATGCCGATCGCGCAGGCGTTGGCGGGTGTGGATGGCCTGCCCGGCGGGGTGATGGACCCGCTGCTGGCGGATCGCATGGCGTTGGCCATCGGCGATACGTTCCGGTTGGGGACGCAGGAATTTCGCCTGATGGCACGGCTGATCCGTGAACCGGACAGCGCGGCGGGCGGATTTGCGCTTGGCCCCCGCACTGTGGTTGGGCTGCCGGCGCTGGCGGATGCCGGGTTGCTGGCCCCGGGCACGCTGTACGAAACCAAATACCGACTGGATTTGCCCGACGGCACCGATCTGGCGACCGCCGAAGCCGCTGCGCGCGCCGCGCTGGACGGTTCCGGCCTGCGCTGGCGCGATGCCCGGAACGGCGCGCCGGGCGTGGCCGAATTCGTGGACCGGCTGGGCGCATTCCTGATTCTGGTGGGCTTGTCGGGCCTGGCCGTCGGCGGCATCGGCGTATCAGCTGCGGTGCGCGCCTACATCGCGGGCAAGACGCCGGTCATCGCCACACTACGCACGCTGGGCGCGGACCGGCGCACGGTGTTTCTGGCCTATTTCCTGCAAATCGGCGCGCTGGCGGGGTTGGGCATCGTCTTGGGCCTGCTGCTGGGTGCGCTGGTCCCGGTGCTGGCCGGGCCGCTGATGGCCGCCGCACTGCCGGTGCCGGCGGTGTTTGCGATCTACCCCGGCCCGCTGTTCGAAGCTGCAGTCTATGGCGCGTTGACGGCGCTGGTGTTCACGCTGTGGCCGCTGTCGCGCACGGTCGAGGTGCGGGCGGCGACGCTGTTCCGCGATGCGCTGGACGGCGCGCCGGCGCTGCCCCGCCTGCCGTTCCTGATCGCCACAGCGGTTGCGATGCTGGCCCTGTTGGGCACGGCGATCCTGTTTTCCGGCACGTGGCAATTGACGCTGGGCACCTTTGGCGGACTGGCGGGGGCCTTGGCGGTGTTGGCAGTTGCAGCCATCGCGCTGCGCACAATTGCGCGGCGGGCCCGCAGTTGGTCACAGGGGTTGCCCGCGCTGCGCTGGTCGTTGGCGGCCCTGTCCAGCCCGCGCGGCGAGGCGGGGGCCACCGTGCTGTCGCTGGGGCTGGGCCTGTCGGTCTTGGCGGCCATCGGACAGATCGACGGCAACCTGCAATCTGCCATCACCCGCGACCTGCCGGCCGAAGCGCCAACCTATTTCTTTGTCGATATCCAGAAGGATCAGGTGGACGGGTTTCTGGCGCGCACCGCCGGTGATCCGGGCGTTTCCCGCGTCGAAAACGCCCCGATGCTGCGCGGCGTCATCACCCGGATCAATGACCGCCCAGCGGCGGAAACCGCCGGCGATCACTGGGTGTTGCAGGGCGACCGGGGCGTGACCTATGCGACCACCCGGCCCGGCACCACGCGGGTCACCGAAGGCGCATGGTGGGCGGCGGATTATACCGGCCCGCCGCAGATCAGTTTCGCGGCCGAAGAAGCCGCCGAGATGAACCTGACGCTGGGCGACACCATGACGGTCAACATTCTGGGCCGCGATGTCACCGGCACCGTCACGTCGTTCCGCGAGGTGGATTTTTCTACCGCCGGGATGGGGTTTCTGCTGGCGATGAACGACAGTGCGCTGTCCGGCGCACCACACACCTTCATCGCGACAGTCTATGCGGATGCGGCGTCTGAAGCGGCACTGTTGCGCGACGTGTCGCGCGCCTATCCGAACGTCACCGCGATCCGGGTGCGCGATGCCATCGACCGGGTGTCGGAACTGCTGTCGGCCATAGGTGCTGCGACGCGATGGGGCGCGGCGGCCACCTTACTGACCGGCATGCTGGTGCTGATCGGCGCGGCGGCGGCGGGGCAACGGGGCCGCGTGACCGAGGCCGCGCTGCTGAAAACGCTGGGCGCGACGCGCGGCCGTATCCTGCGCAGTTTCGCGCTGCGCGCCGCGCTGTTGGGCCTGTTTGCCGGATTGGTCGCGGTCGCGGCGGGCATCGCGGGCGGCTGGGCGGTCAGCCGGTTCGTGATGAACACCGATTTCGCGGTGATCTGGCCGTCAGCCCTGGGCATCGTCGGCGGTGGGGTGCTGGCGACGTTGCTGGCGGGGCTGGCCTTTGCCTGGGCCCCGCTGCAGGCGCGTCCGGCGCAGGTGCTGCGCAGCGCAGACTAGGCGATCAGAAACCCCGGCCCGGCGCGGGTCAGCAAGGTTTCCGCAAGCGTGACGCCGATCGCATCCGCATCCGATGCAAGCCCCGTCAGCACATCCTTGAACGCCGCCGACCCGTCCGGCTTCAGGATTTCGGCGGTCAGGTGCAGGCGGTCACCGTCCAGCAACGCCAGCGCCGCAATCGGCGTCTGGCACGACCCGTCCAGCCGCCGCAGCAACCCGCGTTCGGCAGCCAGCCGCGTTTCGGTCGGCGCATGGTTCAGCGGCACCAACAGCGCGGCGGTGCGCGCATCATCCGCCCGCGCCTCGATTCCGATGGCACCTTGGGCGACGGCAGGCAGCATGTCGTCGGTTTCAATCGCGCTACGCGTCACATCCATGCCCAACCGGTTCAGCCCGGCCATCGCCAGAAACGTCGCCTCGGCCACGCCGGCCTGCAATTTCGCCATCCGGGTCTGCACGTTGCCGCGAAATTCCACCACCGCCAGATGCGGGAACCGGTGCAGCAATTGCGCGCGCCGCCGCAGGCTGGACGTTCCCACCCGCGCGCCGGCGGGCAGATCGGCCAACCGCATATAGCCGGGGCTGACAAACGCATCACGCACGTCCTCGCGCGGCAGATAGGCCAGCAGCGCCAGACCGGGCTGGCGCAGCGTCGGCACGTCTTTCATCGAATGCACCGCGATATCAACGCGACCCGCGATCAGAGCCTCTTCGATTTCCTTGGTGAACAGCCCCTTGTTGCCGATTTCCTTCAGCGGGCGGTCGGCATCGATCAGGCTGCGGTCATCGCCGGTGGTCTTTATCACCACAATCGCAATCGTGTCTTCCGCCAGACCATGCGCCGCCATCAGCCGCGCGCGGGTTTCATGCGCCTGCGCCAGCGCAAGCGGCGAGCCGCGCGTGCCGATGCGGAACGGGTGGGCGGGGGTGGGCGTTTCATGATCCATGCCGGCAGGATTACCCAGCCCCGTTCCCGCGTGCAAGCGCCCAGCGGCGGAATCTGTCAACTGCGCCTGACAGTTCCTGACCAATATCTTGACAGTGACGGCGCACCGCGCAACCAAGGCGCAAAGGAGCGCCCCCACATGACGCCAACTCAGACACAAGCCCCGACCAAGACCCTGCTCAAGGCCCTCGCCGGCGAAACGCAATCCGTGCCGCCCGTCTGGATGATGCGGCAGGCGGGGCGTTATCTGCCGGAGTATCGCGCGACGCGGGCGCAGGCGGGGGATTTCCTGGCGCTGTGCTATAATTCCGATCTCGCGGCCGAAGTGACGCTGCAACCGATCCGGCGGTTCGGGTTTGACGCCGCGATCCTGTTTGCCGATATCCTGTTGATCTGTCAGGCGCTGGGTGCCGATCTGTGGTTTGAAACCGGCGAAGGGCCGCGGCTGTCGACCATCACGACGCCAGAAGGACTGGCCAAGCTGAAACCGGTCAGCGACATCCACGAAACGCTGGCCCCGATCTATCAGACGCTGCGCATCCTGACCCGTGCCTTGCCGCGCGAGACGACGCTGATCGGCTTTGCCGGGTCGCCCTGGACCGTGGCCAGCTACATGATTGCGGGCAAGGGCACCAAGGATCAGGGCCCGGCCCATGCGTTGAAGGCGTCAGACCGCGCCACGTTCAGCGCGCTGATCGACCTGCTGACAGCGGCCACCATCGAATACCTGTCCGCGCAGATCGACGCCGGGGCCGAGGTGGTGAAACTGTTCGACAGTTGGGCGGGCACGCTGTTGGGCCCGGATTTCGACGAATTCGCCGTGCGCCCGGCGGCCACCATCATCGCCGAACTGAAACGCCGGCATCCCGGCATCCCGATCATCGCCTTCCCGCGCGAGGCCAAGACGCGCTATCAGGGTTTCGCCCGCGCCACCGGGGCCGATTGCATCGCGCTGGATAATTCCGTCGATGCGGAATGGGCGGCGGCGCATGTGCAGACCGACGGCTGCGTGCAGGGTAACCTTGCGCCGGGTCACATGGTGACGGGCGGCGATGCGCTGGTGTCCGAAACCCGCCGCATCGTGGCGGCGTTCCGGGGCGGGCCGCATATCTTCAATCTGGGCCATGGCATCACGCCGGACGGCAACCCCGACAACGTGCAACTGATGATCGACACGATTCGCGGTTAAGGCAACGGCAACACCGGGGGGGCGACGCCGCAGACCTGTGCGCCGTTAGTGCGCCGGGCTTATTGCGGCATCCAGCACCGACCGGCCGCCATCCACCACCATGATCTGCCCGGTCATGAACCCGGCCCCTTCTGATGCCAGATATTGCGCCGCCTCGGCCAGTTCGGTCGCGGACGCGATCCGGCCCAAGGGCGTATGCGCTTCGATATCGGCGCGATATTCCGGGTGGTCGCGCAGCGACGCCACCAGACTGGCCGACATGACCGACCCGAACGCCAGCCCATTGACCCTGATGCCATACGGGGCCAGCGTCACCGCCATCGACCGCGTCATCTGATCCAGCGCGGCGGCGGACATCGAATACGCCAGCATCCCCGGCGCGGTGCGCGTGGCGGCAATGGACGACAGGTTTACGATGGCACCGCCGGGCGCGCCGGGCGCAGCCTCGGCCTGCCGGATCATCCGTTTTGCAACGGCCTGCGACAGCCGCAGCGCGGTCACCACATTCTGGCGGAACAGCAGGTCCACCCCATCATCTTCGGGGCACAGCGGGTCGGACACCACCACCTGCCGCGCCGCATTGATCAGGATATCGACCCGGTCGAACGCATCGATAGTGGCGGAGACCAGATTGGTCAGCGTCAGCTTTTCCCGCAGATCGCCCGCAAACCACCGCAGCGGGCCGTCAGCCTTGTCGCCGACCTCGTGCGCGAGTTTGTCTTCGTCCATGTCTGCGAACATCACATTGGCGCCACGATCTGCAAAATGCCGTGCGATGGCCAATCCGATGCCATTTGCCGCGCCGGTGACGATCGCGGTCTTGCCGGTGATGGAAAAGGACATGGGCTGACTCCTGTCAGGCTAGCGGCGCGTGCGGATGACGGCGGGATTGCGGGCGGCGGGCGCTGCAGGTTTGCGCGGACGGTTGGCCAGCAGACATTTGTACCGCGTATCGCCGGCGATCTCTGTGACCTCGGCAAAGCGTTCGGTAAGCGTTTCTTCATACGGCAGATGGCGGTTCGCCACCAGCACCAACCGCCCGGACGGCGCCATCGCGCCCACAGCCGCCAGAATGAACGCGCGCCCCAGTGCCGGATCGGCATTGCGGCCCTGATGAAACGGCGGGTTCATCACCACGAAATTCAACAGGCGCGGCGGCCGCCAAGTGGTGACATCGGCCCAATGCAGCGTTGCGCGCGGGTCGGTCACGTTCAACGCGGCACAATCCAGCGCGGTCGCGTCATCCTCGACCAGATGCAGGCGGGTGACATTGGGTTGGGCCAGCACCTGCGCCGCCAGATACCCCCAGCCCGCGCCGAAATCCGCGCCTTCGCCGACCAGTGGCGGCAGGTTTGCACCCAGCAGCACCGATCCGGGGTCCGGTCCATCGGCCGAGAACACCCCGGCGCGGGTCACGAAACCGGGGGCGACCGGCGTGGGGGCCACAGGCAGTCGCCAATCGGCCAGCGTGTCCGGATCGCCCGAAATCGCCACCACCTTGCCATGCGCCTTGGCCATCACCTCGCCCATCACAATTCCCGGACGGGCCCGCAGATCGCGGATCACACTGTCGATGCCGTCGGTCTTTTGCCCGTCGATCACCACATGCGCGGGCGTCAGCATCAACGCCTGCGCCACCAACCCACGCGCCTGCGATTTCGAGCGCGGCAGCACCACCAGCGTGGCCGGCGCGGCATCGGGCGCCACACGCCGGGCCGTCAGCCCCAGACGGGCGTGATCGGCGGCGGACGGCGTCACAAACACGGCATCCAGCCCGTCGAGGGCAGATAGCCCCTCTGGCACCCCCAGAACACACAATCCGGGCGGTAGCAGCCCGGTGTCACGGGCAAGGGTCAGGCGGGACTGGGTCATGCGGGTGCGGGCGCAGATGGCGCCCTATTCCTTTTCCATCGTGCATTGCAGCGGGTGCTGATGGCGGCGCGCGAAATCCATCACCTGCGTCACCTTGGTTTCCGCGATCTCGTGGCTGAACACGCCGACAACCGCCAGCCCCTTTTTATGCACCGTCAGCATGATTTCCACCGCCTGCGCGTGATTCAGGCCGAAAAACCGTTCCAGCACATGCACCACGAATTCCATCGGCGTGTAATCGTCGTTCAGCAGCAGCACTTTGTACAACGGTGGGCGGCGCGTTTCGGTGCGCGTCTGGACCACCACCGTGGGATCGGTGCCTTCATCCGTCTTGCCGGCAAGGGTCGTTGGCATCATGGTCATGGCGGTGCGGGACTCGGATCATCAGGGGCGGCGCGGGCCGGGATCGAGAACCTTATATAACCTTGGCGCGGGATGAGGAAAGAGGGACAGCACCCATGTCTGCAAACGGCATAGTGAACGCGGCAACAATAACGGTTGTCGGTTTCGACGCCGATGACACGCTGTGGCATAACGAACGTTTCTACCAACTGACGCAGGCGCGTTTTGCCGATCTGCTGGCCCCCTATGTTGACACCCCCGACCTGATGGCGCGCCTGACCGCCGCAGAACGCCGCAACCTTGGCCATTACGGTTTCGGCATCAAGGGGTTCATGCTGTCGATGATCGAAACCGCCATCGAAGTCACCGACCACCGCGTGCCCGCCCGTGTCATCGCCGACCTGATCGCCGCCGGACAGGACATGCTGCGCCATCCGATCGATTTGCTGCCCCATGCCCGCGATGCGGTCGAATCAGTCGCCGCAACCCATCGCGTGGTGCTGATCACCAAGGGCGATCTGCTGGATCAGGAACGCAAACTGGCGCAATCTGGCCTAGGCGATCTGTTCCATGGCGTGGAAATCGTGTCGGACAAACGCGCGGACACCTATGCCGCGATCTTTGCCCGCCATGGCGACGGCGCGGCGCGCGGCATGATGGTGGGAAATTCGATGAAATCCGACGTGGTGCCGATGGTGCAGGCCGGTGGCTGGGGTGTCTACGTGCCGCACGACCTGATCTGGGATCTGGAACGCGCCGATCCGCCCGACAGCCCGCGGTATCAGGTCCTGCCGCATCTGGGCGAACTGGCCGCCCTGCTGCAGCGGATCGGCTGACGCCGGCCTGAATTCCGACAGACGACGCGGCATGCCACATTCCTGCCACAATGGCAGGTTTCGGGGGCGATCCGGACCAGCCCGCTAGATCTGCGATCCGCCCCCGCAAAGCACCGAGGAATTCTATAAAATCAACGGCTTTAACCGATACAGTTCATGTGCTAACATTCCTTCAAATCAAAACGCTTGATCGGGAAAACCGGCGGCATTCGAGGCGGGCAAGGCAGTGATCGCAAAGGTTCGGCAAAAACCGGCCCAGTTCGGGCTATTGATATTCAGTCTGCTATGGATGCTGGTCATCCTGCCGTTGACTGCCATGGCGACGCCCTATGCGGCCCTAGTCATTGACGCCCGTTCGGGCGAAGTTCTGCATGAAACCAACGCCGACGCGCGATTGCACCCCGCGTCGCTGACCAAGATGATGACGCTGTACATTGCCTTTCAGGCGGTGGAACGCGGCGAAATCTCGCTGGACACGCCGGTACGGATTTCGGCCAATGCGGCAGCCGAACCGCCATCAAAACTGGGCCTGAAAGCCGGGCAGACGATCAAGCTGCGTTTTCTGATCCGCGCGGCGGCGGTGAAATCGGCCAACGACGCCGCCACCGCCATCGGCGAAGCCATTTCGGGGTCCGAAGCGGCCTTTGCCGCGCGCATGACCCGCACGGCCCGCGCGATGGGCATGACGAAAACCACATTCAAGAACGCCCATGGCCTGACCGCCGAGGGTCACATGTCCAGCGCGCGCGACATGACGATCCTCGGGCGGCATCTGATCTATGACTATCCGGCGTATTACTCGATCTTTCAGCGCCGGACGGCGGATGCGGGAATAGGCACCGTGTCGAACACCAACCGCCGCCTGCTGGACAACTATGCGGGCGCGGATGGGGTCAAGACCGGATATACCCGCGCAGCCGGCTATAACCTGGTCGCGTCAGCGGAACGCGGCAATCAGCGGATCATCGCCACGGTGTTCGGGGGCAGATCGGGCGCATCGCGCAACGCCAAGGTGGCTGAATTGCTGGATATCGGGTTCAAACGCGCCCCGGGCAAAGCACCGTTCGAAAAACCAAAGGCACCATCAGCGGCGCTGGTCGCCCAAGCGGATGTGGAAGATGCCCCCGCCGCACGCCCTGCCGCCGGCGCAAAAGGCAAGACGATCCGCTTGTCCGGTGCGGTAAAATCCAGTCTTAGACCGCAGAATCGCCCCGGCGCCGCGCCTTCCCCCGTCCAACTGGCATTGCAAGACGACATCCAGAAAGCCCTGGCAGAAGCCGTGTCTGCCGGCGAGCCGCCAAAGGATGCGGTTGTGGATGCAGCAGCAGTCGAAATTGCGGTCGCGACCAACGGCCAGCCGCCGGAAAGACCCGCTGAAGCGGCCACTGTACAGACAGCCGTCGTGCGCCCGCCCCAAATTATCGCTGCGCTGGCCGCCGCCGTCACCGCACCGACCACGGATGTGGCCGCCAGCGCCCCGGTTGCGCCACCAATGGCGCGCCCTGCATCGCAGGCCACGCAGGCAGCAATCCAGGTGGCCGTGGCACCCGCCCCGGCAAAAATCCGCCCCCGCACACCGCCACAGCCCGCCGTTCAGGAAACCGTGTCCCGTGTCTCGACGTCGGGTGGCCGGCATTGGGGCATCACGGTCGGGAAATTCCCGAACCGCTTTCTGGCGGAAAGGGCGGTGCTGAAAACCGCGCTGATGGAAAGCGCATCGCTGGACGGATCGCTGCGCAAGGTCGTGGAACGCAAAAGCGGGTTCGAGGCGGCATTTCTGGGCATGACCCGCGAAGGGGCCGATCTGGCCTGTCGCAGGTTGCAGGCGCGCAAGCAGACGTGTTTCATGATCGGGCCGGGTTGAACCCGGCGATCAGCGGCACGGCTTCAGGGTTTGGGCCGGTCGTCGTAATCCTTGTTCAGGATGCGCTGCGCGTCGCCTTCGGGGTCGTCATACTGGTTCGTGCGCACCGTAAAGACAAAGAACAGCAACCCAGCCGTCCCCAGCACCAGCGATATCGGAATCAGATAGCTCAGAACGCTCATCGGGTTACCTCAATCGCAGTGCATTAAGTGATACAATAATCGATGACGATGACATCGCCAATGCGGCAATCAGCGGCGAACACAGACCCGCGACGGCCAGCGGAACCGCAACAAGGTTATAGACCTTGGCCAGAGCGAAATTCTGCTTGATGCGGCGCGTGGCCATTTCGGCGGTGTGGATCGCTTCGGCGATTGGCGACAGATCGGTCCCCAGCAGCACGATATCGGACGCAACCCGCGCCGCATCCAGCGCTGAAGCAGGCGAAATCGAGGCATGCGCGCAGGTCAGCGCGGCGGTGTCGTTCAACCCGTCACCAACCATCAGCACGCGCTTGCCCTGATTTTGCAGCGCGGTGATGCGCGCGGCCTTGTCACCGGGCAGCGCCTCGGCCAGCCATTGTGCAATGCCCAGCCGCTTCGCCAGATCTTCGACCGCGCCGGTGCTGTCGCCCGACATCATGATGACCTGCCGTCCCGACGCCTTCAACGCCGCGACCGCTTCGGCGGCACCGGGGCGCAGACGGTCGGTAAAGGTGATCTCTACCGGCGGTTCGCCCACAACGGACAGCCACGCGGCGGTGGCAGAAGTGGCGTCCGCGCCGACCCATTGCGCACGACCCAGCCGGACGCGGCGGCCCTGCCATTGCCCCTCGGTGCCAAAACCAGGCACCTCGTGGATGTCGTCAACCACTGCCGGCGTGATGCCACGCGCCATCAGTGCCTGCCGCAGGGCCGCACTCAGCGGATGCGCTGACGCTGTGGCCAGCGCGAGGGCAAGCGTCAGATCGCGGGTGCCCAGATGGGACAGATCGCCCACCTCGGGCACACCGGCGGTCAGTGTGCCGGTCTTGTCGAACACCACGGTATCGACCTGCGCCAGCCGTTCCAGCGCGGTGGCATCCTTGATCAACAACCCGCGTTTGAACAGCCGGCCCGATGCCGCCGTGGTCACTGCCGGCACCGCCAGCGCCAGCGCGCACGGGCAGGTGATGATCAGTACCGCAGCCGCGATGTTCAGCGACAGCCGGGCGTCCTGTGTGGCAAAGTACCAGCCGGCAAACGCGACGGCGGCAAACAGATGCACCATCGGCGCATAAAGCCGCGCCGCCATATCGGCCAGCGAGGTGTAGCGCGACCGCCCCGATTCGGCGATCGCGACCAGATCGGCGATGCGGTGCAGCGACGTATCCTGCCCCACGGCGATCGCGCGCAGGGTCAGTGGCCCGGTCAGATTGACCTCGCCGGCGCTGACCACCTGTCCGGGGGCAGCAAAAACCGGCCGCGATTCGCCGGTCAGCAGCGACCGGTCAATCTCGGAAGTGCCGGTCACGATTTCACCGTCCACCGGCATCCGCCCGCCGGGCCGCACCAAAATCAGGTCGCCGACCCGCAATTCCGACACTGAAACCGTCTGTTCCTGTCCATCCGTCAGACGAACGGCGCGCGGCACTTCCAGCGCGGCCAGTTCCTGCGCGGCGGACCGGGCAATGGCCCGCGTGCGATAATCCAGGTACCGCCCCGCCAGCAGGAAAAACACCAGCGTCAGCGCGGCGTCGAAATAGGCGTGATGCCCGGACTGGATGGTTTCCGACAACGACGTGGCCAGCGCCAGCACGATCGCCATCACGATCGGCACATCCATGTTCAGCCGTTTGGTGCGCCATGCGACCATTGCGTTGGCCAGAAACGGCTGGCCGGAAAACGCGATGGCCGGAAAGGCGATGGCAGCGGAAATCCAGTGGAACAGGTCGCGCGTCGCGCCGTCCGCCCCGGACCAGACCGATACCGACAACAGCATGACGTTCATCGAGGCAAACCCGGCAACCGCCAGCCGCATCAGCAGGTCACGTCCCGCCTTGTCCTGCGTGGTGGCCATCAGGGTGCCCGCGTCCAGTTCATAGGCCTCGTAACCCAGACGATGCGCGGCAGCGGTTATGTCTTCAGATCTGACATGGGGCGCTGCGTCGATCATCACGCGTTTCAGCGTCAGGTTCACCCGCACATCGTTGACCCCCGGCACCTGCGCCAGCCCGCGTTCCAATGTGGAAATGCAGGCGCCGCAATGCACACCCGGCACTGACAGCGCGATACGGGTCGTCTGTGGCAGGGCACGGGATGCCATATCCTCGGCCGACGGCGCGACGACGCAGGCAGGACAGGCGGAAATTGCGGGGCGAAATTCGGCGGTCATATGGCCTTATCCCTTGATGAATATTTCCCGGGTCTGTTCGAACAGGGTTCCGTCTGCAGCGCTTGCCTTCAGTCGCACCTGCCAGTTGCCGGGCGTCAGCGTGACCGGCGCGACATAGGCCGTTCCGTCATAGGCCCAGGCCGGGCTGATATCCTGCGCCTGTGTGGTGGCGCGTCCGACGGTGGCGTTCAGGCTGGCTGCCTCGACCGGATTGCCCTGTCCATCCGTCACCTCCAGCCGCAGGTTGCCTGCCCCGTGCACCACGGTCACGGTCCACCCCAACGCATTCTGGGCCGCCTTGCGTTTGTCGAATTCCTGACTGGCGATATAGCCGTTCTTGACCACCAGACCCGGAAATGTGCTGACCGCATTGGTCGCCAGCAACAGGTTCGCGGCGATGATCGGCAGGAAAAACATCAGGAACGACACTGCCGCATGGCCACCGACGAACTGCCCCAGATGGCGCACCGACAAGCGGATCACCAGAATGCCGCCGAACAACCAGCCCATCAGCCCCCCAATGAAGGGAAAGAACTGATAGAAATACGGCGCAACCTGCAGCCCTAATCCGGCCCCGAACCGGAACAGGGCGTTACCCGCTGTCGCCCCCAGAACCGCCCCCCCGATGCTGAGCACCATGCCCGCCACCAGCAGCAGCGCAAAGTAACCGGCACTCTTGCCGTCAATAGCCCGTTCCATCAGTTGGTCCTTCCGTTGAACAAGGTGTCCTTGTAGGCGCGTTCCTGCCCCGCCACGTCTTCGACCCACATGCGGATTTCGCTGCGTTCCAAAGTGGCGGCGGGGGTGCCGTTCGGCGCGGTCAGATAAACCCGCTGGATCAGCAATTCATCCGCAGGAACTGTCACCACATCGGTTTCCGACCGTTCCAGCGTCACGATCAGCGCGTCTGTGCCCGTCACCGCCACGCGGAATTCGCGGGCGTCGGCGTGTTTGTTGCGGATGCGCAGGTCATAGGTATTGCGGATCGACCCGTCTTTCAGGGTCACGAACGTGGGGTTGCGCACCGGGGCCACGCTGATGTCAAAGTCCGACCGCAGGAACAGCGCGACAATCAGCCCGACCCCCACAAGCGACCACAGCGCGGTGTAAAGGATCGTGCGCGCGCGAAAGATATGCTGCCAGATCGGTTTCGGCGGCTGGCCGGCGCGTTCACGCACCTCGTCGGTCAGGGCCATGTAGTCGATCAGGCCGCGCGGCTTGCCGATCCTGGCCATCACGTCATCGCAGGCGTCGATGCACAGCGCGCAGGTGATGCATTCCAACTGCTGGCCATTGCGGATGTCGATCCCTACCGGGCAGACGTTGACGCAGGCCATGCAGTCGATGCAATCGCCCTGCACTGGTGCGGTCGCATCCGCCGGGGCCCCTTTTTGCGCCTTGCCACGGGGTTCACCGCGCCAATCGCGATACCCCACGACCAGACTGTCCTCGTCCAGCATGGCGGCCTGTATGCGCGGCCACGGGCAGGCATAGATGCAGATCTGTTCGCGGGCGAACCCGCCGAACACGAACGTGGTCAGCGTCAGCACCAGCATGGTCGTATAGGCCACGGGATGGGCCTGCCCCGTGAACAGATCGCGCAGCAGGGTCGGCGCATCGGTGAAATAGAACACCCACGCCCCGCCCGTCGCCAGACCGATCAACAACCACGCCACCCACTTTGTCATGCGCTTGCGCGCCTTTTCCATGTTCCAGCCTTGCCGGTGCAAGCGGATACGGGCGTTGCGGTCACCTTCGACCCATCGTTCCACCAGAATATACAGGTCGGTCCAGACCGTTTGCGGACAGGCATAGCCACACCACACCCGCCCCAGCGCCGAAGTGAACAGGAACAACCCCAGCCCGGCCATGACCAGCAGCCCGGCGATGAAATAGAATTCATGCGGCCAGATCTCGATCATGAAGAAAAAGAACCGCCGCCCGCCCAGATCGATCAGCACCGCCTGATCGGGCAGCGATGGCCCCCGGTCCCAGCGAATCCACGGCGTCACGTAATAGATGCCCAAGGTGACGATCATGATGATCCACTTGAGGTTACGAAACTTTCCCGACACGCGACGCGGGAAGATCGGTTCGCGCGCAGCGTATAGCGAAGGCGGCGCTTCGGGGGTCGACTCTGACACGGGGAGTTACTCCGGATAATCGGTTCAGTCCTACCCTAGATGCGTCAGCAACCGGACCGCGGCCTTGACCTGTATCAAATTCGGTATCTGTCGGACATGTTATGCGCACCATCGCGGCGTCTGGTCGCAGAGGTCGCGCCGATCAGGCGGCTGATGGCCGGCGTTGCAGGTCCTGCACCAGATCGGCCAGCAGTGTGACAGACCGGATGCGCGCGTCCGGATCATGGATCGCGCCGGCAAAGATCATCTCGTCGGGCTGATAGCGGGCGATCAACGCGGCCAGTTGGGCCCGCGCGGTGGCCGGACTGCCAGTGACGGATACCGACAGCGCGTGATCGACGCCCGCCCGCAGGGCCGGCGAAATCTCGGACAGATCCTGCGTCGGACGCGGCAAGGGGCCGGGCCGCCCCGACCGCAGCCGGGCAAAGGCCAGCATTTGCGACGACCGCAGATAATGCGCCTGCGCATCGGTATCGGCCACGAACGCCCCTGCCGCCATCATCGCATGCGGCCGGTCCAGAAATCGCGACGGGCGGAATGTCGCCCGGTAGGTGGCCAGCGCATCCGCCAGCGCATCAGGCGCAAAATGCGACGCAAACGCATACGGCAGCCCCAGATAGGCTGCCAGTTGTGCCCCATACAGCGATGACCCCAAGATCCAGATCGGCACACCGGTGCCCATGCCGGGGATGGCGCGCACCGGCGCATCCGGGTTCGTCTCGTTCAGATAGGCGGTCAGGTCCATCACATCCTGCGGAAACGTGTCGTCCGGGATGCGGTGCCGCCACAACGCCCGCGCCGTGGCGCCGTCCGTGCCGGGCGCACGGCCAAGCCCCAGATCGATCCGCCCCGGAAACAGCGTCGCCAGCGTGCCGAACTGTTCCGCCACGACCAGCGGCGCGTGGTTTGGCAACATGATCCCGCCCGACCCCACCCGGATGGTTCGCGTGGCCGCTGCCACATGGCCGATGACCACCGCAGTGGCCGAACAGGCGATGCCCGGCATGTTGTGATGTTCCGCCAGCCAGAACCGGTGATATCCCGCCGCCTCGGCGGCCTGCGCCAGCGCGGCGGTGTTGCGCAGCGCATCAGCGGCGGTGCCGCCTACGGGGATCGGCGCCAGATCGAGGATGGAAATATGCTGCATGCGCCAACGCCCTTTTTCCGGCTGTCCCGCAAGGGTAGCGCAAACGGGTGCCCCGGTCGATAGCAAGGCGAAAAGGGGTGCCGGCCTTTCAGGAAACGCGCGAACAGGACGAAAGACCGACACCCTCCGGTGATGTTGCCACCCCCGGATTTCGTTGACCCCAGCCAAGCGATTCGGCCGGCAGGGTCTGTAATGTCAGGATCGCCGATTGAGCGGCATGCCGGCCTTGACCTGTGTCAAACCGGACCGGCAGTTTGATCGGACTGTCAATTTGCCGCAGGGGCTGTGGTCGCCCACAACAGAAGTCACAAACAAGCGGCCCGCCCCCTTTCGGGAACGGGCCAGCCATCATCATGCGTCGTGCTGTTATTCGCCGCCGCCCAGCGAATGAACATAAGTGGACACCGCGCGGATTTCATATTCGGTCAGGCCCTGGGCCGAACGGTACACCTCGCTTTGGGCCGGCATGACACCCGCACGGGCGTTGATCACGGAGTCCATCAGCGCGGCATAGTTTCCACCATAAAGCCAGATCGCATCGTTCAGCGCCGGAGCGCCCAGATCGCGGTTACCCTCGGCCTGTTCGCCATGGCAGGATGCGCAGTTCTCAGCATAAACCACCGCGCCTTCTTCGACCTTGGTGGCATCCTGCGGAGCGCCCGACAGCGACATCACATAGTTCACCACCGCCTCGATCTGCGGAGTTTCCAGCAGCTCGTCGACGCCAAAGGCAGGCATTTGCGACAGGCGGGCCTCGTCACTGTTTTCGTTCCGGATACCGTGGGTCACGGTGTAGTGGATCGCTTCGATATCGCCGCCCCACAGCCAGTCGTTGTCCAGCAGGTTGGGATAGCCCGTCGCCCCCGCAGCGCCCGAGCCATGGCATTGCGCACACTGGTTGCGAAATACCGCCGCGCCGGCCGAGATCGCGTAGCCCTGCAATTCCGGGTCTGCCGAGATCAGGGTCAGGTCGGTTGACACCAGTTTCTCGTTGATCGGTGCCAGTTTGGCTTGAACGACGGCGATTTCTTCGACGACCAGTGCGCGGGTGGAAAACCCGAGCAGGCCCGGTGTAGCCGCCTTGAGGCCCGGCCACGCCGGATAGGCGATCGTATACAGGACCGCCCAGACGATGCAGGCATAGAACGTCCACAACCACCAGCGCGGCAGCGGATTGTTCAGTTCCTCGATGCCATCCCAGGAGTGTCCTGTGGTGGAAACATCGTCTTTCTTGGTGGTTTTCTTCATAGGTTTCTGGGCCATCGCTCAGACCTCCTGTCTGTCGCGCGCGGGCGGCGCGGGCTTGTCTTCATGGCGGAACGGGATTTCTGCCACGTCGCGATAGATCTTTGTCGATCCGGGCCGCAGGACCCAGATGATCATCCCGACAAAGAAGGCGAACAGGGCCAGCAGCATCCAGCTATCGGCGAACTGGCGCAGGAATGTGTAGGTTTCCATGATGTCCCCTTACCGGCTTGCGTCAGGTGTGAAGGTTGAAAAATCGACCAGTGTGCCCAGCATCTGCAGATAGGCAATCAGGGCGTCAGCCTCTGAAATACCCGGCTGGCCATCGAAATTGCGGATCTGCACCTTGTCACCGTAGCGTGCGATCAGCCCGTCAGTGTCACCATCGGGGTCGATCTGCGCCTTGAAATCGGCCTGGCCGTTTTCGATCATTTCGTCGGAATATGGGACGCCGACAAAGCGGTGCGTGCGCAGCGTGTCTTCGATGTATTCGCCATCGAGGATGCGGTTTTCCAGAAAGCCGTATTTTGGCATCACGGATTCCGGCACCACCGATTGCGGGTCACGCAGGTGATCGACGTGCCAGTCATCCGAATAACGCCCGCCGACACGGGCCAGATCCGGCCCGGTACGTTTCGATCCCCATTGGAACGGATGGTCGTATTTTGACTCCGCGGCCAGCGAGTAGTGGCCGTAGCGTTCTACCTCGTCGCGCATCGGACGGATCATCTGGCTGTGACAGACGTAACAACCTTCACGGATGTAGATGTCCCGGCCCGCCAATTCGAGCGGCGTGTAGGGACGCATCCCCTCGACGTCCTCGATCGTGTTTTCCAGCCAGAACAGGGGCGCGATCTGTACGATCCCGCCGATGGTCACCACAAGAAAGGCGAAGATGGCCAGCAGAGTGACGTTCTTTTCCAGAACGGCGTGTTTGTCGAGAATTGCCATTGTCCGCGCTCCTTATTCGGCCGGGACGAACTGGTTCGCCGCTTGCACCGCAGGTGCGCGCCGAACAGTCATCCAGAGGTTGTAGCACATGATGATCCCGCCGGTCAGATACAGGACCCCGCCCAGACCGCGCACCACATACATCGGGAACTTGGCGGCGACCGTGTCGGCGAAACTGTTCACCAGGAACCCGTTTGCATCCACTTCACGCCACATCAGGCCTTCCATGATGCCGGTGACCCACATCGAGGCGGCATAAAGAATGATCCCGATGGTCGCCAACCAGAAGTGCCAGGACACCAGCGACAGCGAATAAAGGCTGGCCTTGTTCCACAGTTTCGGCACCAGGAAGTACAGCGCACCAAAGGTGATCATGCCGTTCCAGCCAAGCGCACCGGAATGCACGTGACCGATGGTCCAGTCGGTGTAATGCGACAGCGAGTTGACCGCGCGGATCGACATCATCGGGCCTTCAAAGGTGGACATGCCGTAAAAGCCGACCGAAATCACCATCATGCGGATGATCGGGTCGGTGCGCAGCTTGTCCCACGCACCGGCCAGCGTCATCAGGCCGTTGATCATGCCACCCCAGGACGGCATCCACAGCACGATCGAGAACACCATGCCCAGCGTGGACGCCCAGTCGGGCAGCGCGGTATAATGCAGGTGGTGCGGACCAGCCCAGATGTAGATAAAGATCAGCGCCCAGAAGTGGATGATCGACAGTTTGTAGGAAAACACCGGCCGTTCGGCCTGTTTCGGGATGAAGTAATACATCATGCCAAGGAAACCGGCGGTCAGGAAAAAGCCCACCGCGTTGTGGCCGTACCACCACTGCGTCATCGCGTCCTGCACGCCCGAAAACACCTGCACCGATTTCGACCCGAACACCGACACCGGGATCGACAGGTTGTTGAACACGTGCAGCATCGCGACAGTCAGGATGAACGACAGGTAGAACCAGTTGGCGACGTAGATGTGGGGCTCGCGGCGCTTCATCAGCGTGCCCATGAACACCGCCAGATAGGCCAGCCAGACCACCGTCAGCCAGATGTCCACATACCATTCGGGTTCGGCGTATTCCTTGGATTGCGTGGCGCCCAGAATGTACCCGGTCGCAGCCAACACGATGAACAGGTTATAGCCCCAGAACACGAACCAAGCCATGTTGCCGCCCCACAGCCGGGCAGCGGACGTACGTTGAACGACGTAGAACGATGTCATGATCAACGCGTTGCCGCCAAAGGCAAAAATCACTGCGGAAGTGTGCAGCGGGCGCAACTTGCCAAAGTTCAGATACCCTTCGGCCCATTCGAAATTGAGCTGCGGAAAGGCCAGTTGGAACGCGATGAACGTGCCGGCCAGAAAGCCGACAACGGCCCAACCTGACGTGGCGATCACACCCGCACGGATGACGTCATCCATGTACTGCGTCTCGTCCACACGGCGCTCCGGTTCGCCGGTACGGCGCAGCACAAACACGAAAGTCGCCAGCGCCGCGAGGGCGATGGTGATGAAGTTGACCTGATAAGCCAGGTCACGCCCATAATTGGCCGCGATCATCGCAAGAAGCGCGACCAAGCCGAGCACGACCAGCTTGATGTAGTTCGACATATTCCGTCCCTTCTTGTCTTTTCCGCATGATTCGAAACACCAGCGGCGAATTTTCGTCTGTGGCCTTCATGGGCTACGAGAGGAACGCGGCGCTTTGATCTGTATCAAGCTTTTGGGGCTCAGGAGTTGCTACGCATCAAGTCCAAGCACCGCAGCCGCCTGTATGCTTGATTTTGATGCTGCTTTTTTTAGGAGACAATCATGGCTTATAAATCCATCCTGAGCGTTCTGACCGATATCGATCTGGTGCCCGCCGTGCTGGATCAGGCGATCGCGCTGGCGACCGAACATGACGCGCACCTGGATGTGCTGTGCCTAGGCGTGGATCGCACCCAGACCGGATACTATTACGCCGGGGCCAATGCGCTGATCCTGCAGGAAACCATCTCCCGCGCCGAAACCGAGGCGAAGGCGGTCGAGACGCTGGTGAAATCCCGGCTGGACAAGTCCGGCGTGCGGTTCGGCACGGATTCGGGGGTCGCGCAGCTGGCGGACCTGAACCGGCACGTGGCCGCCCGGGCGCGGTTCGCCGACCTGATCGTGCTGCCGAAACCCTATGGCAAGGATCGCGGCGCAGAACTGGAACCGGTGATCGAGGCGGCCATGTTCGACGGTCTGGCACCGGTGCTGGTGGTGCCTGGCCCGGGACATGTCGTGGCAAAGCCCAAAAAGGTCATCATCGGCTGGAACGAAGGCACCGAAGCCCTGCGCGCCGTACGTGCTGCCATGCCGCTGCTGGTCGCGGCCGATGCCGTGCATGTCGTGGTGATCGATCCGCCCGCCCATGGCGCAACACGGTCCGACCCCGGCGGGCTGTTGTCGCAATATCTGGCACGTCAGGGCGTCAAAGTGGAAATCGACGTGCTGGCCAAGACGATGCCAAGGGTGTCGGACGTGCTGCTGCGCCACGCCACCGATGTGGCAGCCGACCTGATCGTGATGGGCGCCTATGGCCATTCGCGGTTCCGCGAGGCGATCCTTGGCGGCGCGACTCGCAACATGCTGGAACAATCCTCCATCACGGTGTTCATGGCGCACTAGAGCGCGCAGGCGACCGCGCCAGCATTTGCCGCTTGACGGCCCCTTGACGGCGGCCAACGCAGGGCCTTTCCTCCCCGAAGTCACAGGGGAGGACAAATCATGGCGCAGACCGTCATCATCGAGGCATTCGGCGGACCCGAGGCGTTCCGCATCGTGGATCGCGACGTAGGCGCACCCGGCCACGGCCAGGTGCGCATCCGCCACCATGCCGCGGGACTGAACTACATCGACGTCTATCAGCGCACCGGCCTGTACCCACTGCCGCTGCCGCACGCGATGGGGATGGAGGCCGCCGGCGTCATCGAGGCCGTCGGCGACGGCGTCACCCATCTGTCCGTCGGCCAGCGTGCCGCCTATGCCAGCCAACCACCGGGCGCCTATTGCGCTGCGCGGGTGATGCCAGCGGCACAGGTCTGCCCGTTGCCGGATGCGATTTCCTTCGACGAAGGCGCGGCGATGATGCTGAAAGGGCTGACGGTCGTCTATTTGTTCCACCGCACCTATCCGCTGAAGGCAGGCGATACCGTGTTGTTCCATGCCGCCGCCGGGGGCGTGGGCCTGATCGCCTGCCAATGGGCGCGGTCCGAAGGCATCACCCTGATCGGCACGGCGGGCACCGATGAAAAATGCGCGCTGGCGCTGGCCAACGGGGCGACGCATTGCATCAACTATCGCACCACGCCGGATTTCGCGACAGAGGTCCGCCGTCTGACCGGCGGGCGCGGCGTGGATGTGGTCATGGATGCCGTCGGCCTCGATACCTTCGAAGGCTCACTGAATTCGCTGCGCCCGGTCGGCATGCTGATGTCGTTCGGCAATGCGTCCGGCCCGGTGCCGCCGGTGGATATCGGCAAACTGGCGGCGAAAGGGTCATTGCAGTTGACGCGGCCAACCCTGTTCACCCACATCGCCGATCACGCCACCTGTCAGGAAATGGCGCGCATGCTGTTTGCCAAAGTGACCTCTGGCGCGGTGAAAATCGTGATCGATCAGCGTTTCCCGCTGGATCAGGTGGCCGATGCGCATCGCGCGCTGGAGGCGCGGGCCACCACCGGGTCCACCATTCTGACAATCTGATCCGTCCGCATGTCGGAAAATTACCGCCGCCGGGGGAAACTCCGGCGGTTCTGCATTACGGCTGTGGATATTTTTCGTTGCGAATGTATTTGATCTGTCATATTACCGGATGTTATCGGAATTGGCGATTATTCCAGTCATTGGAATGCCCCGAAAATTGCGCAACCGCGCTGAAAAGGAACGGACAATGGCACATATCGATCTGGACGGCTTCAGCCTTTCGGACCTCAAATCACTCCACAAGCAGGTAACCCGAGCGATCGAGGAATTTGCCGACCGCGAAAAATCCCGCGCTCTGGCCGCGCTTGAAGAAAAGGCGCGCGAGATGGGGTTCAGCCTCGCGGAACTGATCGGCGCGGTGCGCAAGTCGTCCCAAAAGATGCCCGGCATTGCCCGCTATCGCAATCCGGCGGATACCAGCGCGACCTGGACCGGCAAAGGCCGCCGCCCCGATTGGGTTCGTGCCGCATTGGCCGAAGGCAAATCGCTGGACGAACTGGCGATCTGATCGCAGTTCAGACCTTTGGTATGATCTGGCGCCAATTTGCGCCAATTCAACCAAGAGTAAATGACGCCAATTCGCATCAGATGCGAATTGGCGTCAGTCCGTTTGGGGATCGTGAATAGCCGCGCCAAGCGACGCCTCCAATAGCGTTCTGGCATAGTCGGTGCGCGGTGCCTGAAACATCTCGGCAGCCGTGCCCGCCTCGACGACGTCGCCGGCCTGCATCACGATGACCTTGTGGCTCATGGCGCGCACAACGGTCAGGTCATGGCTGATGAACAGATAGGCCAGCCCGTATTTCCTCTGCAACCCGCGCAACAGATCGACGATCTGTACCTGCACCGTCATGTCCAGCGCCGATGTCGGTTCGTCCAGCACCACCAGTTTCGGGCGCAGGATCATGGCGCGGGCAATCGCGATGCGCTGGCGTTGGCCGCCGGAAAATTCATGCGGATAGCGGTGCATCGACGCCGGGTCCAGGCCAACCTCGGTCATCACCTCGGCCACCATGTCACGGCGGTCGCGGCCGGGTTCGACGTCGTGAACGCCCAGTCCTTCGGCGATGATCTGCTGACAGGTCATGCGCGGCGACAGGCTGCCGAACGGGTCCTGAAACACGATCTGCATGTCGCGGCGCAAGGCGCGCAGGTCGCGGGTATTCAACGCACGCAGGTCGCTGCCCCGAAAGGTGATCCCGCCATCCGACGCGATCAGCCGCATGATCGCCAGCGCCAGCGTCGTCTTGCCCGACCCGCTTTCACCGACAATGCCCAGCGTTTCGCCCGCGCGCACGGATATGCTTGCGTCGTTCACCGCCTTTACATGGCCGACGGTGCGTTTCAACAACCCCTGCTGGATCGGGAACCAGACTCGCAGATGGTCGGTCCGCAACACCTCGGGGGCGTCCGGCGCCACCGGATCGGGCACGCCCACCGACCGTGCCGCCAGCAGCATCCGGGTATAGGGGTGCTGCGGGGCCCCGAACACATCCGACACCGGGCCCTGTTCGACGATTTCGCCCTGCCGCATGACGCAGACCCGGTCGGCGATGCGGCGCACGATGCCCAGATCATGGGTGATGAACAGCAGCCCCATGTTTTCGCTGCGCTTCAGGTCTGCCAACAGGTCAAGGATCTGCGCCTGAATGGTCACATCCAGCGCGGTGGTCGGTTCATCGGCGATCAGCACATCAGGTTTGTTGGCCAGCGCCATGGCGATCATCACCCGCTGGCGTTGCCCGCCCGACAGTTGATGCGGATAGGCCGACAGGCGCGAGGCGGCGTCACGGATGCCGACCTTGGCCAGCAGCTCCAGAATCCGCGCCCGCGCGGCATCGCCCGCCAGCCCCTGATGCAACGCCAGGCTTTCGCCAAGCTGTTTTTCGATGGTGTGCAGCGGGTTGAGCGAGGTCATCGGTTCCTGAAAGATGAAACTGATGTCGTTGCCGCGCACCTTGCGCAGCAGCGCCTCTGACGCGCCGACCATCTGTTGGCCATCATAGGTGACGGACCCCGTGATGCGCGCATTGGATCCCAACAGCCCGACGGTCGCCAGCGCCGACACCGATTTACCCGATCCGCTTTCGCCGACCAGCGCAACGGTTTCGCCCCGGTTCAGCGCAAATGTCACGCCTTTGACCGCAGCCACATCGCGGCCATCCTGACGAAAGGTCACGCGCAGGTCGCGAACGTCCAGCAGGCTCATGCAAAGGTCTTTCGCGGGTCAAAGGCGTCGCGCACGCCTTCAAAGATGAACACTAACAGCGACAGCATGCCCGCAAACACGAAAAACGCGGTGAAGGCCAGCCAAGGCGCATCAAGGTTTTCCTTGGCCTGCCGGGTCAATTCACCCAGCGACGGTGACGAAGACGGCAAGCCAAAGCCCAGAAAATCCAGCGCGGCCAGCGTGGCAATCGTGCCGGTGACGATAAACGGCAGCATGGTGATGGTGGCAACCATGGCATTGGGCAGCATGTGGCGGAACATGATCACCCGGTCCGACACGCCCAGCGCGCGCGCCGCGCGGACATATTCCAGATTGCGCGCCCGCAGGAATTCGGCCCGCACCACGCCCACCAGTGCGGTCCAGCCGAACAGCACGGTGATGAACACCAGCAGCCAGAATGACCGCCCCAGAATGGCGAACAGGATGATGATGACATACAGGGACGGTATCGCGCTCCAGATTTCGATAACCCGCTGGAATATCAGATCGGTGCGCCCGCCGAAAAATCCCTGCACCGCGCCGGCGGCAATTCCGATAATTGACGTCAGCACCGTGACGATCAGCGTGAACAGGATCGACAGCCGAAAGCCGTAGATCACCCGCGCCAGCACATCGCGTTTGGCGGCATCGGTGCCCAGCAGGTTCGACTCGCCGGGCGGCAGGGGGGCGGCGCCAGGGCGGTCCACGATGGTGTTGAAACTGTAGGGGATCGGCGGGAACACCGCCCAACCCGGCGTGATCGCCTGCCCGTTCACGATGCCGGTTTCCGCTTGCGCCAACAACCCCTCGGGGTCGTCCAGACAGGCCTCGACGCCGCCAGTGGCGATCAGGCATTTCACCTCGGGGTCGCGATAGGCGGCCTCGGTCTGGAACTCGCCGCCGAATGCGGTTTCGGGGTAGAACGCAAAGATCGGCGTGTAATATTCGCCCCGGTACTGCACCAGGATCGGTTTGTCATTGGCGATGAACTCGGCACACAGCGACGCGCCGAACAGCACCAGAAATATCCACAGCGACCAGAACGCGCGCCGGTTCGCCTTGAAATTGGCCCAGCGGCGGGCGTTCAGCGGCGACAGGGTCATCCCTCTCTCCGCTCGAAATCGATGCGGGGATCGACCAGCACGTACATCAGGTCCGACAGGATGCCGGTCACCAGCCCGATCAGGCCAAAGATGAACAATGTGCCGAACACCACCGGGTAATCACGCTGTACCGCCGCCTCGAACCCCAGCCGCCCCAGACCATCCAGCGAAAAGATCGTCTCGATGATCAGCGACCCGCCAAAGAACACGCCGATGAAGACCGCCGGAAACCCCGCGATCACGATCAGCATCGCATTGCGGAACACATGGCCATACAGCACGCGCCGTTCCGTCAGCCCCTTGGCGCGGGCGGTCATCACGTATTGCTTGCGCACCTCGTCCAGAAAACTGTTTTTCGTCAGCAGCGTCAGCGTGGCAAAAGCCGAAATGGTCGACGCGATCACCGGCAGCGTGATGTGCCACAGGTAATCACCGACCTTTTGCAGCGGCGTCAGCGTATCCCAGATACGTTGTTCGCTGGTCAGTCCGCCCAAGGGAAAGATCTGGTAATATGATCCGCCTGCAAACAGCACGATCAGCAGTACCCCGAACAGGAAACCGGGAATGGCATAGGCCACGATCACCACGGCGCTGGTCCAGGTATCAAACGATGATCCGTCCCGCACCGCCTTGGCGATGCCCAGCGGGATCGACACCAGATAGGCGATGACGGTCGACCACAGGCCCAGCGTGATCGACACCGGCATCTTTTCGACCACCAGATCGATCACGGAAATCGACCGGAAATAGCTGTCGCCGAAATCCAGCCGCAGGTAGTTCCAGACCATGGTCAGGAAACGTTCCAAGGGTGGTTTGTCGAAACCGAATTCGCGTTCCAGTTCGGCGATGAATTCAGGCGGCAACCCCCGCGCACCCAGATAGCCCTGTTCCGCCCCGGTGCCTTGGGTACCGGCATCGCCGCCGCCGGAAATGCTTTGCAACGCATCGCCCTGCCCGTCCAGTTCCGCCAGAATCTGTTCGATCGGTCCGCCCGGGACAAACTGCGTCAGCACGAAATTCACCAGCAGGATTCCGAACAGGGTCGGGATCACCAGTGCCAGACGGCGAAGGATATAGGCCCCCATGCGCGTTGTCTTACCGGATCACGCCTGCGGCCTTCAAGGCGGCGGCCTTGTCGGGGTTGTACCACCAGATCGACGCCTCACCGATGCCATACGGCGGCGGGTCGGCGAAGGGCCGTTCGTACATGTCGAAATAGGCGATGTTATGTTCCGGCTTGTACCATTGCGGCACCCAGATGTGCATCGCCCGCAGAACGCGGTCCAGCGCCTTGACCGCGGTCACCAGATCCTCGCGGGTTTCTGCATCCTCGACCAGCTTGATCAGCGCATCAACGGCGGGACTGTCCACCCCCGAGATGTTCGCCGACCCCTGTGCCACGGCGGCTTCGGACCCGAAGATGCCGCGCAATTCGATGCCCGGCGTCTGGCTCATGGCATAACGCCGCGTGGTGATGTCGAAATTGAATGTCTTTTCGCGTTCCTCGGCTTCGGTCGAATCAACCCGGGTGGCACGCACCGCAACCCCCAGCCGGGTCAGGTTTTCGATGAAGGGGGTCATGATCCGTTCAAAACTGGGGCTGTCGTTCAGCATTTCGACCGACAGCCGTTCACCGGCCGCGTTCACCCGGATGCCATCTGCGGCCACAGTCCAGCCTGCGGCATCAAGGATGGCGCCCGCCCTGCTGATGGTGCGGCGGTCGGTATTCTTGTCCGCCGGCGATGGGGCGGGGCTGACGGCGGGTTCGGTGAACACTTCGGGCGGCAGATCGGCCCGCAATGGTTCCAGCAGCGCCAGTTCGGCAGGCGATGGCATCCCCTCGGCCTGCATGGTCGAGTTTTCCCAGAAACTGTCGGTGCGGGTGTAGATGTTGTAGAACAGGCTGTCATTCGCCCATTCGAAATTGAATGCCATGCCAATGGCCTGACGCACGCGCGGATCGGCAAAAACCGGGCGCCGCAGGTTGAACCACCAGCCCTGGGTGCCGGCGGGACGGCCATCCGGCACGATTTCGCGTTTCACATGACCGCTCTTCATGGCCGGGAAATCATAGCCGGTGGCCCACAGCGTGGACAGGAATTCTTCGCGGTACATGTAGGAACCGGCTTTGAACCCCTCGAACGCGGTGGTGTAATCGGCGAAATAGGTGACGGACAACCGGTCGAAATTGCTCTGCCCGCGGTTCACGTTCAGATCGCGCGCCCAGTAATCGTCGCGGCGTTTGTAGGTCACGCTGCGCCCGGCATCGACGCTGTCCAGCAGATAGGGCCCGGACCCCATCGGCGGTTCAAGCGTGGATTCCGCGAAATCGCGCGTGGCGTAATAGGCGCGTGAAAACACCGGCAGTCCGGCGGCGGTCATCGGCAATTCGCGCAGGGCACCGCCGGGTTGAAAGGTGAACCTGACCGTCAACGGGTCAATCGCCTCGACGGCGGCGAAATCCTTGAACAGCACCTTGTAGGTGGGCTGGCCCTTGTCGCGCAGGATCTCGAAAGAAAACACCACGTCATCCGCGGTCACCGGCGTGCCATCCGAAAACCGGGCCTCGGGCCGCAGATGGAAAATCGCAAATTGGCGGCTTTCGGGATATTCGATGGTATGGGCCAGCAGGCCGTACAGCGAGTCCGGTTCATCCAGCGTGCCGGTCATCAGGCTGTCAAAGAAAATCGTCGACAGCGTGGCGGCGTTGCCCTTCAGGATATAGGGCGTAAGGCTGTCAAAGGTGCCGAAGCCCCAGGTGGAAAAGGTGCCGCCCTTGGGGGCATCGGGGTTCACATAGTCGAAATGCGCAAAACCCTCGGGGTATTTCAGGTCGCCAAAGGTCGAAATGCCATGCGCCCGGATGATCTTGTCCTCGGGCACGACCTGCGCCGGGGCCACATTGCCCAAGGTCAGCAAAGCGGCCAGCAACAACGCCAGAACACGGAACATCATCGGGCAAATCCTCCTGTAGCGGGGGCCATCGCGGGCTTCTTCGTGAACCTTAGGCTAGGCAGGGCACCGGGTCAGTTTCAAGACGCGATTACGTGAATTGGGCCTTGTGGCCATGAAAAAGGCCGCCTTGGCACGATGCCGGGCGACCTTGAACAAGCTGACGCGCGTTTACTGGTAGGTTGCCAAATAGGCGATCAGGTTCGCGCGGTCTTCGGACTTTTTCAGACCGGCATAAGACATCTTGTTGCCCGGAGCATAGGCCTTTGGGTTTTCAAGGAAGGCGTACAGGTTTTCCGGCGACCAGACATCGGCCACCGCCGACAACGCGCCTGAATAGGCCGCAAATCCGGTGGCGGCCCCGACCGCGCGGCCGACGACGCCATGCAGGTACGGTCCAGTGGCATTCACACCCGCTTCCATCTTGTGGCATGCCGAGCATTTCGAGAACACTTTTTCCCCTGCCGCGGCGTCGCCCGAAGCCAGAATCGCGACCACGTCAACGGTTTCTTCGACTTCGGCCACGTCTTCTTCGCCGGTGTCGATCACATAGGCTTGTTTGACCTCACTGCCGTAATCAACGCCGACGTGATACAGTTCTTCCGCAGCAAATTTGCCCAACAAAAGAATAAGAAGTGACCCGCACAGCGCGCCAACGACCTTCGTGAGTGTCATCGTATCGAACATTGTTCGCCCGTCCTTGAGGATTGCGTCGCGCGGCTATCTATCGCTTCCACTTGTCACGGGCAAGGTTTACTTACCGCGACCAATCGCCCATCCGCACCTGAGGATGGCCTGCAAGCGGTAAAACCGAGGAAAAAGTCATGACAAATCGCATCGCATTTCAAGGCGCGCTGGGGGCCTATGGCCACGAGGCCTGCACGATGGCCCGCCCCGCCATGGACCCGCTGCCCTGCGCCACTTTCGAAGAGGTGATCGACGCGGTGCGCGATCACCGCGCCGATCTGGCGATGCTGCCGGTGGAAAATTCGACGTATGGCCGGGTCGCCGACATTCACCGCCTGCTGCCCGACAGCGGGCTGCACATCGTGGACGAGGTGTTCGTGCGGGTGCGGATCGCGCTGATGGGTTTGCCGGGCGTAACGCTGGCCGATATCCGCAAGGTGCGCGCGCATCTGGTGCTGATCCCGCAGGCCCGCACGTTCCTGCGCGCACATGGCATCGCGGCCGAGGCCGCCGCCGACAGCGCGGGTGCCGCCGCCGAACTGGCCCAACATCGCACGGCGGGCGAAGGCGTGCTGGCGTCCGAAATCGCCGCGCGCATCTACGGGCTGGATGTGCTGGCGCGCGATATCGAGGATCACGGCCACAACACGACGCGTTTCCTGCTGATGTCGCCTGCCAAAGACCTGTCGCGCCGGTCGGACCACATGATGACCACCTTCATCTTTCAGGTCCGCAACATTCCTGCCGCGCTGTACAAGGCGATGGGGGGCTTTGCGACCAACGGCGTCAACATGACGAAACTGGAAAGCTACATGGTCGGCGGCAGTTTCACCGCTACGCAGTTCTATGCCGATATCGAAGGCCACCCCGGCGATGCCCACGTCGCCCGCGCGCTGGAAGAGCTGGATTATTTCACCCACACCCACAAGGTGCTGGGGGTCTATCCCGCCTCGGCCGACCGGTACTGACGTTTACGCGGCGCGCAGCCGGTCTTCCAGTTGCTTGGCATAATCTGCCACCCGCAGCGCGAAACGTTTGCTCAGGTTGGTGCGCGCGAGTTTCAGCGATTGCACCAGCAGCCGCGCTGCCAGCGTCCTCGGCCGCAGTTCCATCGCCACGGTCATCCGGGTGCGGTTGCGTGACATCGACACCAGATCGATCGCCAGATCGCCATCCAGACCGGATACGGTGAAATCGACCCGGTAGCCATTCGGCACCTCCAGCGACACCAGATTGAGCGTGAGGACCCGGTCGCGCCCGCGCAGTTTGAACCGGGCCTTCCAGGCCATGCCGGCACAGCCAGGCGACTGGGGCGGCAAACGCAACTTGTCGGTGCGCGCCACTTCGGCGCCGCGCCGCATCGCAGCCCTTTCGAAACTATCGAAATCGGTGATCATGGCGAAAACCCGGTCGATCGGGCCCTCGATGTCTTCCTTTGAGGTGAACTGCATCCTGATGCCTGCCTGCCGGTTGCCCCAGTCATTTCAGGCATTTTCACCTCAAACCAGCTTGTCCGCAAGCCACAACGACAGCACGTGATGCGCAATCGCGCCCTTGCGGGCCGGGCCGATCTGCGGATGGGTGCCGGCAAAGACCTGCGCCATATCTTCGCGGCTGATCCACAGCGCGTCTTCCAGTTCATGGGGATCGACGGTGATGGTCTCTGTCTCTGCGTCCGCCGCGCACGCCAGCATCAGCGACGCCGGAAACGGCCACGGCTGGCTGGCCACATAGCGTACGGCCCCGACGCGGATGCCCGCCTCTTCCAGAGTTTCGCGGCGCACGGCGGCCTCGATGGTCTCGCCGGGTTCGATGAACCCCGCCAGCAGTGAATACATGCGGTCGGGCCAACCAGGCGACCGCCCCATCAGCATCCGGTTGCCATGCATCACCGCCATGATCACCACCGGATCGGTGCGCGGGAAATGATGCGCGCCGCACGCCGGGCAGTCGCGTTGCCACCCCGCCTGCGTGATGACACTGGCGACACCACACCGCGCGCAGAAACCATGGCCGTCATGCCAGCCCTGCACGGCACGCACTGTCGCCGCCAGTTCGGCATCGCGCGGCGTCAGCCGGGTCATCACCGCACGCAGTTCCGCGAACACATCACCGACGGGCAGGCCGGGGTGCTGCTGTTCGGACCGGTCGGAAAACCCAGCCAGCGCCGCCGGATCGACACCGTCCGGTACCCAGTCCGACAGGTCATGGGCCATTACGACGCCGCCATCCTCGCGACCCAGAAAGATCGGCGATGGCGCAGCCGAGGCCAGCACCGGATGATCCATGGCCAACCGCACCAGATCCGTGCCCCCGGCTCCATGTCGCACCAGCGGCTTGCCGCGCCACAGGACGATGGCGCGTGACGCCGGATCGGCACACAACGCCGCCAACCCCGCCGCATCGCCCCGCAATTCCGCTGCACGATCCAACCCCGATCCGCCGAATGTCACACCATCCGCCCAACCCATCGCGATCCCTTTCATTGCTGTCGCCGCCATAAAAGGGGCTTGGCCACAAAACGCAATATTCTGCAAAGGGTGATCTTGAACTTGGTCACAACCTGTGGATGATTTAGGGTCCGCAGATGTGTTAACCATGGGGAACGCCCGGGTTTGCAGGGCGCCTGTATCAGGCAAGGGGGGATGCACATGCGTAGTCGAATAGCCCCCGCTCGAACCCTGCATCTGCGCCTGATGCAGACCACGGACCTGCACGGGCAGATATTGGGCTACGATTATTTTCAGGACCGGCCCGACCCGCATTGCGGGATGGACCGGCTGGCCCGGCTGATCGCCACCGCCCGCGCCGAAGTGCCGGGCAGCATCCTGTGCGACAGCGGGGATTTCCTGCAAGGGACCCCGGTGTGCGACGTCGCGGCGCAGGATCACGCCCGTGATCCCGATGCCCTGCACCCCGTTGTCGCGGCCATGAACCTGCTGCGCTATGACGTGGCCGCCCCGGGCAACCATGAATTCGACTTTGGCCTGCCCCTGTTGCGCGCCGTGATCGCACAGGCCCGGTTTCCGATGACCTGCGCCAATCTGCGCGAGCTGTCCGCGACAGCACCATCACTGTTTGCGCCCTCGGTGCTGCTGAGGCGCCGCCTGCGCGATCAGGCCGGACGCCTTGCGACTGTCCGGGTCGGCCTGTTCGGGATCGTTCCACCACTGATCGCGGTCTGGGGGCGGGATCACGTCAGGTGCAAGTTGGAATTCGACGATCCGGTGGCGACGGCGCGGCGCATGGTGGCCAATCTGCGCGCCTGTGGCGCTGATATCGTGGTTGCGCTGAACCATACCGGCATCGCCCCGCCCGATGAACCCGCCGCAGAAAACACCGCGCTGCTGGTGGCGGCCCTGCCCGGTATCGACGCGGTGCTGTGCGGGCACCAGCACCGGCTGTTTCCGGGGCCTGACTTTGCCGGTCTGGCGGGTGTCGATGCGGTGTCGGGCCTGCTGCAGGGGAAACCCGCCGTCATGGCCGGCACGTCCGCGCGGCATCTGGGGATCATTGACCTGACCCTGGGCCAGATCGGCGGGCGGTGGGGGGTGACCGGGTCACAGGTGACCCTGCGCAGTCTGCCCGCCCCGCCCGAACCGGGTCCGCGCCCGGCGCCCGCCTTCGCCCGCACGCTGAGTGCCGCGCATGACCGCACGCTGACCCATATCCGACGCAAGGTCGGCGAAACCGTCCAGCCATTGCACAGCTATTTCGTGCAGATCGGCGACTGCACCGCGTTGCGGGTTGTGGCGGAGGCGCAGACGCACCGGCTGCGCGCGTTGCTGGCGGATGGACCGCTGGCCGACCTGCCCCTGCTGTCCGCCGTCGCTCCGTTTCGCGCCGGTGGCCGCGGCGGGGCCGACAATTATACCGATATCGCCATTGGTCTGCTGACCATCCGGCATCTGGCCGACCTTTACCCTTACCCCAACATGCTGGCGGCTGTTGTCGTCACCGGGGCCCAGATTGCTGATTGGCTGGAACGGTCGGCGGGCATGTTTCATCGCCTGATCCCCGGCAAACCCGACCAGCCGCTGATCCGCACCGATTTCCCCAGCTATAATTTCGACGTCATCTTTGGCCTGACCTATGGCATCGACCTGACGCAGCCCGCCCGTTATGACCCGGACGGCAGCACCATCGTGCCGGGTGCGACGCGGATCACCAATCTGTGCATCGGCGGGCGACCGTTGGAACGCGATGCACGCGTCGTGGTGGCCACAAACAGCTATCGCGCGGCGGGCGGCGGGTTCTTTACCAATCTGGCGTCCCGCGAACACGCCTTGCCGGTGCGCGACAGCAACCTGTCGGTGCTGACCGACTATGTGCAGCTCCAGCACCGGATCACGCCCCAAACCGATCCCGTCTGGCGGTTCGTGCCGATGCCGGGCACCACGGCCCTGTTTGAAACCGGGCCGCGCGCCTATGCCTATCTGACCGAGGCGCCGGGGCTGCAGGCCATTGGGCGCGCACCTGACGGGTTTGCCCGGTTCCGACTGACGTTGTGACGGTGCAGAGCCGTTCGACACCGCCGCGCGCCTGTGGTTTAAGCTCGACATGACCCGCAGCATCACATTGCATCCGTCCTTAAAACGGCCCTTGAACCGGCCAGTGACACTGCCTGTGACCCGGCCCTTGCGGTCGCGTGACGCTTTGCCTATATCTGCGTTCGAGAGGTTGGCGCGGGCAGGTGCCTCGCCAACCCGGTCAGATCCGGAAGGAAGCAGCCGTAACGAGCCCCACTTGGGTCGTTGTCCAGCCTCTCACCCCTCCCTTTGCGCATGACGACGCTGCCGCCCCATGCCGAATGGGCCGTCGCGCACGGATTGGACGCCGACGATGTCGCTCTGGCTGATGGCGGCACGATCTGGCGCGTGGCGTCGGTGCAGCGATCTGCCGCGACCGGGCTGGGCCCGGATGGCGACCGACCGCTGGGTCTGGGCCCATCGACGCAATCGGGCACACTGGCGGTGGGCGATTGGGTGACGGCGGACGAAACCGGTTTGATCATCCGCATCCTGCCCCGCCGCGCCCTGTTGCAACGCCGCGCCGCCGGGGTGGAACTGAAAACCCAGCTGATCTGCGCCAACGTCGATACGTTGTTCATCACCACGTCGTGCAACGCCGATTTCAACCCGGCGCGACTGGAACGCTATCTGGCGCTGGCGCTAGATGCGGGTGTGGCCCCGGTGATCCTGCTGACCAAGCCTGATTTGGCCGATGCCCCGCCTGCAGATTATGCCACCCGCGCCCGCGCCTTGTCGCCTGCATTGGCGGGTGTTGTCGTGTTGGACGCGCGCGCCCCCGATGCCGCCGCGCAACTAGCGGAATGGCTGGGGCCGGGGCAGACGGTCGCGTTTGTCGGGTCGTCGGGCGTCGGGAAATCCACGCTGCTGAACACGCTGACGGATGGCGATCAGGCCACCGCAGGCGTGCGCAAGGGCGACCAGAAGGGCCGCCACACCACCACCTCGCGGTCACTGCTGCCGTTGCCGACAGGTGGCTGGGTGATCGACATGCCGGGCATGCGCGAAATCGGGCTGCATGACGTGACGCTGGGCATCGAACGGGTGTTCGCCGATCTGGCGACGCTGGCCGAGGGCTGCCGGTTCCGCGATTGCACGCATCTGCACGAACCGGGCTGTGCCCTGCTGGCGGGGGTGGCCGCCGGCACCGTGGACCCCGACCGGCTGGCCCGCTGGCAGAAACTGCGCGACGAAGACGCGCTGAACGCCGAAATCGTCGGCAAAACCCGCGCCGAGGCTCGCCGCATCAGCCGCACCCACCGCAAACCGCCGTCGCGTTAAGGGGCTGTGGCCCATGCCATTTGCGCGTCGGTTTCCACGGCACAGGGCCGCACCGCCCGCAAACGGGCCAATGCGGTATCGGCTGCTTCGCCGGCGTCGATCATCAGCCGCAGCGCCATCATGCCGGACCGGCCACAGCCGCCACGGCAATGGATCATGACACGCTGCCCCTGCGCCAGGGCTGCCAGCAAGACACCGGAAACAACGGGCCAGCGCGCCAAGGTGTCACCATCGGGCGTGCCGTAATCCGCAATCGGCAGATGCCACCAGCGCGCGCCGACCGCCTCGCCAAACGGCTGCAGGGTCAGCAACGCCATCTCGGCATCGGTCAATAGCGTCACGACCTGCGCCGGCCCCCAGACGCGGATCGTGTCCAGATCGCCCGGCCCCGGCACGGGCGCAATCGCCAGTTCACCCGCCAGCACGGGCAGCGAATACAACCCGAACGCCACGCCTTACAGCGCCCGCGCCGCGAAAGTGTCGCAATCCTGCACGCGGCCGGTTTGATACCCGGTGGCGAACCACTTCATCCGTTGCGCGCTGGTGCCATGGGTAAATGTGTGCGGCTGCGGCACGCGACCCGCGCGTTTCTGCAACGTGTCATCGCCGATCTGGCGGGCGGCGTTCAGCGCTTCTTCCAGATCGCCGGGCTCCAAAAGCCCATCGACCGCCCGCGCCCAAATCCCGGCAAGACAATCCGCCTGCAATTCCAGCCGCACCGTCAGAGCGTTGGCCTCAGCCTCGCCGACGGCCATGCGGCGCTGGTTGACCTGAGGCAGGATGCCCAACTGGTTCTGCACATGATGCGCGACCTCGTGGGCGATTACATAAGCGGCGGCAAAATCGCCCTTTGCGCCCAGTTGGTTGGCCATGGTGGCAAAGAAATCGGTGTCCAGATAGGCTTTCTGGTCCACCGGGCAGTAAAATGGCCCCGTCGCCCCCGACGCGCCACCACAGGGCGATTGCGTGACGCCGGCAAACAGCACCAGAACTGGTGGCTGATAGCCGCGGCCCAACTGGTCCCGGAACACCTCGGTCCAGACCTGTTCGGTGGTGGCCAGAACCTGGGATGAAAACTGCGCCTCGTGGTCTTCGGCGGCGGTCGTTTCGCGCGGGGCCCCAGTCGTATCACCGCCTTGCAACAGCGGCGTCACATCGACCCCGGTGAAATAGCCCAGCGCCAGCACCAACAGCAGCCCGACACCACCGATCCGCGCCGCGCCGCCACCGCTCGACCGCCGCCGATCTTCGACGTTCCGGCTTTCCCGCACACCCCGCAACCGCATCTTGCACCTCACATGTTCCTTGCTCCAAGCCTGCCATGTTCAACCCCAAAGGCAAAGCCGGGAAATCATGGCCGCAAATCCGGCTGGGCGTGATTGCGCCGCCTGTGTGCCTGCCTTACCTTGCATCTGATCGCAGGAGCCCGCATGACCCCCGAAAGCGAAACCCAGACCGCCAGACCCTATCAGGTGCTGGCCCGCAAATACCGGCCCGAGACATTCGCCGATCTGGTCGGGCAGGATGCGATGGTGCGGACCTTGCAGAACGCTTTTGCGGCGGGGCGGATCGCGCAGGCGTTCGTCATGACGGGCATCCGGGGCACCGGCAAGACCACCACCGCGCGGATCATCGCCAAAGGCATGAACTGCATCGGCCCGGATGGCACCGGCGGGCCGACCACCGATCCCTGCGGGCGTTGCGAACATTGCGTGGCGATCATGGAGGGCCGCCATGTCGATGTGATGGAAATGGACGCCGCGTCCCGCACCGGCGTGGGCGACATCCGAGAAATCATCGACAGCGTCGCCTATCGCGCGGCCTCCGCCCGCTACAAGATCTACATCATCGACGAAGTGCACATGCTGTCCACCAGCGCGTTCAACGCGCTGTTGAAAACGCTGGAAGAACCGCCGCCGCATGTGAAATTCATCTTTGCCACCACCGAAATCCGCAAGGTTCCGGTGACGGTGTTGTCCCGCTGCCAGCGGTTCGACCTGCGCCGCATCGAACCCGAGGTGATGCTGACCCTGTTACGACGCATCGCCGCGTCCGAGGGCGCGCAGATCACCGATGACGCGCTCGCGCTGATCACGCGCGCCGCCGAAGGCTCTGCCCGCGATGCCACCTCGCTGCTGGATCAGGCGATTTCGCACGGCGCGGGCGAAACCAGTGCCGATCAGGTGCGCGCCATGCTGGGTCTGGCAGACCGCGGCCGGGTGATGGACCTGTTCGATCTGGTGATGCAGGGCGATGCGGCGGGCGCGCTGGCCGAACTGGGCGCACAATACGCCGACGGTGCCGATCCGGTCGCGGTGCTGCGCGATCTGGCCGAAGTCACGCATTGGGTATCGGTCGTCAAACTGACGCCCGAGGCCGCGATGGACCCCACCGTGTCGCCCGATGAACGCGCCCGCGGACAGGCGATGGCGGGCACGCTGTCGATGCGGGTGCTGGCGCGGATGTGGCAGATGCTGCTGAAGGCGCTGGAAGAAGTGGCCGCCGCCCCCAACGCGATGATGGCCGCCGAAATGGCGGTGATCCGTATGACCCATGTCGCCGACCTGCCATCGCCCGAGGATCTGCGCCGCCGGCTGGACGACGCGATGCCGAAAGGTGCGCCGCCGCGATTTCCGGTGACACCGCCACAATCGGGCGGGCCCGTAACCAACGCGGTCGCGCGCGCCGCCCCGTCCGGCGGCGCGTTGCCCGCGCTGGCGACCGACTCGGCGCTGGCCCGCTTTCCTACCTTTGACCATGTCGTGGACCTGATCCGCGCCAACCGCGACATGCAGTTGCTGATACAGGTGGAAGCCTGCCTGCGGCTGGCCGCCTACCGTCCCGGCCGCATCGAACTGACGCCGACGCCCGACGCCCCCGCCGACCTGCCCGCCCGGCTGGCCGCGCGGCTGCAAGGCTGGACCGGCACCCGCTGGGCCGTCACGCTGGTGAACACCGCCACCTCCCCGACCATCGCCGAGGCGCGTGATGCTGACGACACCCGCCTGCGCGTCGCCGCCGTGCAGCACCCGCTGGTGCAATCCGTGCTGGCCGCCTTTCCCAAGGCGCGGATCAGCGCGATCCGCACGCCGGAATTGCAGGCTCTGGCCGCCAGCGCGCAGGCCTTGCCCGAGGTCGAGGATGAATGGGACCCGTTCGAAGACGGCTGATCCAGACCGCTTGCCGCGCTTCGGCCCGGCTGCGATAACGCAGGAAACCAACCCACAGGAGACGGACAATGCTGAAAGGCCTCGGCGGCCTTGGCGACATGGCCAAGATGATGAAGACGGCGCAAGAGATGCAGACCAAGCTGACCCAGTTGCAGGCCGATCTGGACACCATCACTGTCACCGGCGAATCGGGTGGCGGGCTGGTCCGCGCCACGGCGACCGCCAAGGGCGTGCTGACCTCGCTGTCGATCGATCCATCGCTGTTCGTCCCCGAAGACCGCGAAGTGGTCGAGGACCTGATCCTTGCCGCGATCAAAGACGCCCAGACCCGCGCCACGGAACTCAGCCAGCAGGAAATGGCCCGGCTGACCGAAGGGCTGGGCCTGCCACCGGGCATCAAGATGCCGTTCTGATGTCTTTTTGAACCATTCCGGGGTGCTGCCAAAGACAGGGCACGATACAACGGAGCATAACACGTCACGGCACATACAGGCACACCATGCAGGGCACCAAGGATATCGACACCCTGATTGACCTGATGGCGCGGTTGCCCGGCCTTGGCCCCCGGTCAGCGCGCCGTGCCGTGCTGCACCTGATCCGCAAACGCGCGCTGCTGTTGGAACCGCTGGCCCGCCAGATCGCCCGCGTGTCGGAAACCGCGCGTGAATGCCTGACCTGCGGCAATATCGGCACGTCGGAAACCTGCGACATCTGCACCGATGAGCGCCGCCAGAACGGCCAGATCTGTGTGGTCGAAGACGTGGCTGACCTGTGGGCGATGGAACGCGCCCGTGCCTTCAAAGGGCGGTACCACGTTCTGGGCGGCACCTTGTCGGCGCTGGATCAGGTGGGCCCCGATCAGTTGCGGATCCCGCGCCTGCTGACCCGCGTGGCGGATGATGGCGTGACCGAGGTGATCCTTGCGTTGCCCGCCACCATCGACGGCCAGACCACCGCGCATTACATCGCCGGCCAGCTGCGCAGCCGGGTGCGCCTGACCTCGCTGGGTCAGGGCGTGCCGGTGGGTGGCGAGCTGGATTTCCTTGACGAAGGCACGATCCTTGCCGCGCTGTCGGGCCGCAAGGACCTGTAATCCCCCGCGACAGCGCTTGATTTCCGCGCGCCGCCACGGCACTGCGACGTGCGAATGCAACCCGCTTCGGAGGCGACCTTGTCCCCCAACCTGTCCCGTCTGTGCGCCGTCCTGCTAACCGCGCTGTGCGCCCTGTCGGCGCAAGCTCAAACCGCGGCCCAAACTGCAACCCAAACCACCGCACAACCCATCGTGCAGACCCCGGCGCGACCCGGCCTGACCGCGCCGCAACCCTTCAGCTTTGACGTGCTGGCGGCGCGCGCCGCCGCACTGGCCCGCACGCCCTATGTGCCCACCCCGGTCGAACAACCCGACGTGCTGGAAAAGATCGATTATGACGCGCATTGGCGCATCCGGTTCCGTCCCGAGGCGACGGTGACCGTCGGCCAGACCCCGATCCAGTTTTTCCACCTTGGCACCTTTTTCCGCCAGCCGGTGCAGATGTTCGTCACCGATGCCACATCAGCGCGCGAGGTGATCTATGACACCGGCTATTTCGACATTCCCGACACCAGCCCGGCCCGCGCCCTGACGCGCGGCGCCGGATTTGCCGGGTTCCGCCTGATGCGGCCGGACTTGCAAACCGACTGGATCAGCTTTCTGGGGGCCGCCTATTTCCGCACCGATGGCGCGCTGCGCCAGTATGGCCAATCCGCCCGCGCGCTGGCCATCGACACCGGCATGCCCACGCCCGAGGAATTCCCGCGTTTCACCGAATTCTACATCGGCGAGGCCCCGGATGGCCGCGTCACCATCCACGCCCTGATGGACAGCGAACGCGTGACCGGCGCCTATCGCATGGTGATGTCGAATGTCGCAGGCGAAGGTCAGGTGATGGATATCGACAGCCGGCTGTATTTCCGCGCCGGCGCGGACCGGCTGGGGGTCGCGCCGCTGACCTCGATGTTCTGGTATTCCGAAACCAACCGCACGCAGGCGCTGGATTGGCGGCCCGAGGTGCATGACACCGATGGGCTGATGATCTGGTCCGGCACCGGCGAACACATCTGGCGGCCCCTGAACAACCCCGACCGCGTGGTGACGTCCAGCTTTGCCGACCAGAACCCGCGCGGGTTCGGTCTGATCCAGCGCGACCGGGCGTTTGCGAATTACGAAGATGATGGCGTGTTCTACGACCGCCGGCCCGCCGTCTGGATCGAACCGACCCATGACTGGGGTGCAGGCGCGGTACAACTGGTCGAAATCCCGACGGATGACGAGATCTACGACAATATCGTCGCGTTCTGGAACCCGGCGGTGCCGCCTGTCGCGGGAACAGAGCTGGCGGTCGGGTATCGGATGTACTGGAGCGATGTAGTCCCGGTGCAGGATGGCATGACGCTGGGGCATACCGTGTCCACGCGGATCGCGCAGGGTGGCGTGCCCGGCCAACCGCGCCCGGCGGATCAGATCAAGGTGGTGATCGACTTTGACGGGCCCGCGCTGAAAGGTCTGGGTCAGGGTGATAGCGTGATACCCGACATCACCGTGCCGGCGGGGGTCGAGATCGTGAACCCCTATGCCCTGCCGGTGGTGGGCACGGATCGCTGGCGGCTGATCTTCGACATCCGCGCCCCGGCGGACATGGACACCGCCGATCTGCGCGCATTCCTGACCCGCGATGGCACGCCGTTGACTGAAACATGGCTGGGTCAGGTACACCCGCGCCAGTTCAACGCAATGCGTTGAGGCCGGCGCAAAAAAACAAGGGCGGATGCACGCATCCGCCCTTGGCAGCCTTGGGGTTCGGATCCCGTCAGATCACCACGACATCCAGCGGCGGAAAGCCGTTGAAGGCGACCGACGAATAGGTCGTGGTATAGGCGCCGCAGTTGCGGATGATGATCCGGTCGCCGCAGGCCAGACCGACCGGCAACTGCACCGGACGCTTTTCATACAGCACATCGGCGCTGTCGCAGGACGGGCCGGCCATAATGCAGGGGCCGGTATCTTCGTGATCGCGGTCGGTAGTGAACTGATACCGGATCGCTTCGTCCATGGTTTCGGCCAGGCCCGAGAATTTGCCGATATCCAGATACACCCAGCGATGCAGGTCATCCGCCGATTTGCGTGACACCAGCAGCACTTCGGCGGCGATCATGCCTGCTTCGGCCACCATGCCACGGCCCGGTTCCGCCATGATGCGGGTGGCACCGGGGAAACGCGGTTCGACCATCGCCATGACGGCGGCCGCATAGGCCTCGGGCGCGTCGATTTCTTCGCCGTAAAACGCCGGGAACCCGCCACCGATATTGATCACGCTCAGCGCGAAACCGGCCTGTCGGGCCGAGGCCCAAACGTCCGACACGCGGTCCAGCGTTTCGCGCCACATCGTCGCCTTGCGGGTCTGCGATCCGACATGGAACGACAAGCCGACGGGGACCAGACCCAGATGACGGGCATAGCCCAGCAGGGCGTTCACTTCGCCTTCGGTGGTGCCGAATTTGCGCGACAGCGGCCAGTCAGCCTCGGTCGTGCCCATCAGAAGGCGGATATAAACCTCGGCGCCCGGCGCATGGGCGGCGATCTTTTCCAGTTCCATGTCCGAATCAGCGGCGAACAGCGTGATCCCGGCGGCATGCGCAAAAGCTATGTCAGCGGGTTTTTTGACCGTGTTGCCAAAGGAAATCGTTTCCGGCCGCGCCCCCAGACCGAGGCACAGTTCGATTTCGCCGCGCGACGCTGCGTCGAAATTCGATCCTTCAGCGATCAGGGTGGCGATAACGTCGCGCTCCGGGTTCGCCTTGACAGCATAATGGATGTCGGCGCGGCCCAGACCGGCCTTCAGCGCGCGATATTGATCGGCGACGATCGCGGTGTCCAGCACCAGAGTCGGACGATCAAACTCGGTCGAGCGAATATACGCCTCGATCCGGGCAGATTTGCTGCGGCGGGACATCGAGCAGACGGCTGCGCCGCCCGCGTGCGGGTTTACGTAAGCGTTCATGGTCATCTCCATACGACCCGGGCAAAGCCCGACCAGTTCCAACGGAGACGTTACCGTCGCTACGTAAACACGGGTGGATTTGGGCCCACCGGCCAGAGGCGCGTGCGTTGGCGTCTTGTGGCCGTGACGTATGACCCTTGCGGGTTTCGATCAAGTGAATTTTTCACGACAGGCGAATAAAATTATGCTGCCCGGCACCTGCGATTTTCTTGCAACTCCGGGGGGTTGTCGCAAGATCCCGAACAGGGCAGGTGACAGGCTTTGCATGCCGTGGCGCACATGTGGCGATTACAATGGATGGGGGCGTCATGCAGTTCCGCTATGCCATCATTTACGTCGAAAGCGTGCCGGACACGGTGGCATTCTTCACGACCGCCTTTGGCCTGACCCCAGGCTTTTTGCATCCGGGCGGCGATTATGGCGAGATGTCCACCGGCGCTACAACGCTGGCGTTTTCATCACTGGCGCTGATGACGCAAATGGGCAAATCGCCCCGGCTGCATGATGCGACGATGCCCAGCTACGAACTCGCGTTGGAAACCGCTGACGTGGCGGCGGCGCTGGACCATGCGGTGGCGGCGGGCGCGCGTCTGGTGATGGCGGCGACGCAGCAACCCTGGGGCCAGACCATAGGCTATGTCGCGACTCCGCAGGGCGTGCTGGTGGAACTGTGCACTGCCGTGGTGCCACCCGACGCGTGAGCGGTCAGTTGCAATCGCCCCAGACGCACCAGCCTTCTGCCGTCTGGAACAGATAAAGCGACCCACCATCGCCCAGAAACAGCCGCCCCTTGTCGGTGGACCGGATTTCCAGCACGAATGTGCCACCGTCCGGCCATTGGCTGCCCTGTATCCATTGCGGCCAGCCACCGATGATCACCGGGCAATCCGGCTCGCCCAGATAGGCCGGGGCAGTAAAGAACCATGACGCGTCACGCATCTGGGCCACATCACTGGGGATATGATCCACGAAATCCTCCCAGCTCGGGATCTGTGTTTCAGCGGGGCGTTCGGGAAACATCTGGAACAGCGGCAGTTGGGGGGCGCTGCTGCGGTCCTCGACCGGCGGCAGGCTGGCCAGCGCGTTCACTGCCATGACGACCACACCTTCGGTGAACAGGTCACGCCCTGAATGCCAGACCAGCAGATAGTCTGCGCCAATCAGCGCGGCGACATCGGGGAGCAAGTCGCTGACCTTTATCTGGTACAGCGGGATCAGGCCGTCCTGCGGTGCGGCAACCACGAAATTACCGCCCCACCAGCTTGCAGCGCGAGACGGCACAGGGTGCTCTGCCCACCAAGCCGCATCACGGTCACCGGGCGGCGCAATGCGTCCAGCAGGGTCAGTGCCTTGACAATTTCCGGATCCATCACGCCGCCGGAAAAGTCATCATGACGCCGCAGATGTCACGGGTGGTCGTCGGCGTCATCTTCATCCGGCAGGTTAAAGAAGCTGTCGGCGTTTTTATACCGCGCATCGTTCGGATCGGTGTCGTCATCATCGTTCAGGCTGAAGGTTTCCAGCCCTTCGATCGCCTTGGACAGGCGCGGTTGTGCGGGCTCGGCCGTCAGGCTCTTTTCGGTGGACAACAGCTTGCGGCGTTCGTCATCCGAAATCGGCATGCCTTCGGCGGCCTTTTTCGCGGCGGCCTTCTGCACGGCGGTATCCAGTTCGGATTGCCGGCAGAACCCCAGCGCGACCGGGTCGGTCGGTGTCAGGTTCTGCATGTTCCAGTAGGTCCGTTCACGGATGGTCTGAATGGTGGGTTTCGTGGTGCCGACCAGCTTGCCGATTACGCCATCGGTCAGTTCCGGGTGAAATTTGACCAGCCACAGGATGGCGGCGGGGCGATCCTGCCGTTTCGACAGCGGCGTATAGCGCGGGCCACGGCGTTTTTCCTCGCCGACGGCTGCGGGATTGAATTTCAGCTTGAGCTTGTAGATCGGGTCTTTTTCACCCTTTTCGATCTCTGCGGCATCCAGCTGGCTGTTGGCGACGGGATCGAACCCCTTGACCCCGGCCGCAACGTCGCCGTCAGCGATACCCTGCACTTCCAGTTCATGCATGCCGGCGAATTCGGCGATCTGCCGGAAGGTCAGCGAGGTGTTATCCACCAGCCAGACGGCCGTGGCGCGGGCCATGATCGGTTTGTTCATCGCAAAGTCTCCAGTCAAAGCTTCCACAATGCCCGGTAAGGCGCTGCCCCGGCGGGGCGGTTTCCATTGTGGGGGAAATCGCATGTCTTATACTGTGCGGGGAATTTGAAGGAAAGAGTGAATGCGTGCTCTGAAAATGCTGGTCCTGACCGCCCTTTTTGCCACCGGGGCGCAGGCGGATGGCGAAAAGGCGGGCGTGTTCGATTATTATGTGATGGCGCTGTCGTGGTCGCCGAACTGGTGCGCGCTGGAAGGCGACGCGCGGTCGTCGCCGCAATGTCACCCGCGCGAGGATTTCGGCTGGGTGCTGCACGGGCTCTGGCCACAATTCGACCGGGGCTGGCCCGCGTTCTGCCCCACGACGGAGCCACAACCGACCCGCCGGATGACCGAAGACATGGCCGATATCATGGGCACATCCGGGCTGGCCTGGTATCAGTGGAAAAAACATGGCGTGTGTTCCGGGCTGTCGGCCCGTGGCTATTACGATCTGTCGCGTCGCGCCTATGCGGCGGTGCGCATCCCGCAGGCGTTCCACAAACTTGAAAAAGCGGTGAAACTGCCCGCTTCGCTGATCGAAGAGGCGTTCGTGGCGGCCAATCCGGGGTTGCAGCCCGACATGCTGACCGTCACCTGCAAGGCTGGCTACATTCAGGAGGTGCGGCTGTGCCTGTCGAAAACGCTGACGCCGGTGACCTGCGGCCGCGACGTGATCCGCGATTGCACCCTGACCGGGGCACGGTTCGACCCGGTCCGGTAATCCCTTCAGATCGCTGATGAATGACCGGATTTTGACAGGTCATAGGCATCGAAATGCCGCGCGATCATCCGGGTCAGGGGTCGTGCCGCATGCGGGATGAACAGCCCTTCGTCGGTGCAGCGCAGCATGTCGGGGAATTTTTCGCAGGCCGCCCGCAGCAGCATATCCAGCCGTTCTTCGTTCACCGCATGGGTATCGAGGATCTCGGCGCGGCGGACGACAAAATCGCACATCAGCGCCTCGATGATGCGGCCGCGCAGCAGATCCTCGGGGGTGAACGCATGACCGCGGTGGGTTGAAAACCGTCCCGCCCGGATCGCGGCTGTGTGCGACCCGGTGGCGGCGTGGTTCTGCGTGTACCCCTGCGGAAACCGCGAAATCGACGACGCGCCGACCCCGATCAGCGCCGTGGCCGGATCGTGGGTGTAGCCTTGGAAATTCCGCCGCAACTGCCCGGTGGCCTGGGCACGGGCCATGCCGTCGTCGGGCTTTGCGAAATGGTCTATGCCGATTTCCTTGTAGCCGTCCCAGACAAACAGGCGCCGCGCCGCTTCGAACAGGTCCAGCCGTTCCTCCGGCGTCGGCAGCGCATCGGACGGGATCATCTGCTGACGCTTGGCCATCCACGGCACATGGGCATAGCCGTAAAGCGCCACCCGGTCGGGCGAAAATGACAACAGTTTCTGCACCGTATCGGTGATCTTTGCGCGGTCCTGATGGGGCAGTCCGAACAGGATGTCGGCGTTCAGGCTGTGGACACCGCGCGCCCGGATGCTTTCGACGACGCGGCGGGTATCTTCGAAACTTTGCGGGCGGCCAATCATTTTCTGGATCTCGGGATCGAAATCCTGCACGCCGATCGACGCGCGGTTCATCCCCGCCGCGGCCAGCGCATCAAGGCGGGCATCGTCCACCTCGCAGGGGTCAATTTCGACCGAAAATTCGTAGTCCGGCGCAAACGGTGCCGCATCGCGGATCGCGGCGGCCAGATCGGTGATCAACCCGGGACCCAACAGCGTCGGCGTCCCACCGCCCCAATGCAACCGCGACAGCCGCACGCCCGATGGCAGGATTTCTCCCAGCATGCGCAATTCGGCCTTCAGCACCTCCAGATAGGCGATGACGGGCGAATCGGTCGATGTGCCCTGCGTGCGGCAGGCGCAAAACCAGCACAATCGTCGGCAAAACGGTACATGCACATACAGTGACACCTCGCCGTTTTCGGGAATGGCCCGCGCCCAGTCAGCAAAAGTGGCAGAACCGATGGCCCCCGAAAAATGCGGTGACGTTGGGTAACTTGTGTAACGCGGCACTTTCGCGTCAAACAGTCCCAGTCGGGCAAGTTGTGCTTTTGTGTCCATTGCTGCATGTTAGCGCAAAGTACGAGTGTCAGACTTTGACTCAGATCAAACGCGAACGGGGTCATCGCAATGAGCAGTTCAGCCCAGAAAGTCTCGCAGGAATGCGGCGATTGTCCGATCCGCCACCGTGCCGTCTGTGCGCGTTGTGAACCTGCCGAACTGACCCTGCTGGAAGAAATCAAGTATTATCGGCACTATGACGCCGGCAGCCACGTGTTGTGGTCGGGTGACCGGATGGAGTTTGTCGCCTCGGTGGTGTCCGGCATCGCCACACTGACTCTGACGATGGAAGACGGGCGCACCCAGATGGTGGGTCTGCTACTGCCGTCGGATTTTGTGGGCCGGCCGGGGCGCGACACCTCGCCTTATGATGTGGTCGCGACCACCGACCTCGTCATGTGCTGTTTCCGTAAACGCCCGTTCGAACAGATGATGGAACGCACGCCGCATATCGCGCACCGCCTGCTGGAAATGACACTGGACGAACTGGATGCGGCGCGGGAATGGATGGTGGTTCTGGGCCGCAAAACCGCGCGGGAAAAGATCGCCTCGCTGCTGACCATCATCGCGCGGCGCGATGCATCGCTGAACATGCGGTCCGCCAAGGGTGTGCTGGTGTTCGACCTGCCGCTGACCCGCGAGGCGATGGCGGATTACCTCGGCCTGACGCTTGAAACCGTCAGCCGCCAGATGTCGGCGCTGAAACGCGACGGGGTGATCGAACTGGCAGGCAAGCGCCACGTCACCGTGCCCGATTTCAGCCGCCTGCTGGACGAAGCCGGCGACGACAGCGACGGCGGCATGCTGGCGTAACCGCCGGTTTGACCTTTGCGCATCGGCCGTTAGAACGCCGCCAGTAACGGAGTTTTCATGACACATATCCTGATCGCCGGCGGCGGTATCGGTGGCATGACGCTGGCCTTGACGCTGCACCAGATCGGCGTGGCCTGTACCGTTCTGGAATCGGTCGCGGAATTGAAACCGTTGGGCGTTGGGATCAACCTGCAACCGAATGCGGTGCGCGAACTGTATGATCTGGGCATCGGCGCCGATGCGCTGGACCGCGTCGGCCTTCCCGCGCGGGAATGGGCGCTGGTGGGGCGCAACGGTCATGATATCTATGCCGAGCCGCGCGGATTGGGGGCGGGATACCACTGGCCGCAATACGCCGTGCATCGCGGCAACCTGCAGATGCTGCTGTATCGCACCGTGCTTGACCGGCTGGGGCCGGACGCCGTGCGGACCGGGGCGCGCGTCACCGGCTATGATCACGCAAAGGACGGCGTGGTGGCGCATGTGGACACCGCCAAGGGCACCGAAGCAATCCCCGGCACCCTGCTGATCGCCGCCGACGGGCTGCATAGCCGCATCCGCGCGCAGATGTACCCCGCGCAACCCCCGATCCAATGGGGCGGAGCGATCCTGTGGCGTGGCGTGGCGCGGGCGAAACCGATCCGCACCGGGTCCAGCTTCGTGGGGCTTGGCACCCACCTGCACCGCATCGTGATCTATCCGATTTCGCACCGCGATGCCGACGGGATGGCCACCATCAACTGGATCGCGGAACAGACGATGGACAACACCGGCGGCTGGGATGGCGACTGGAACCGCAAGGTTGGCCTTGACCGTTTCGCACATCATTTTGCCGATTGGCGGTTCGACTGGCTGGACGTGCCCGCGCTGTTGCAGGGTGCATCCGAGGTCTATGAATACCCGATGATCGACCGCGATCCGGTGCCCACATGGGTCGATGGACCCGTGGCTTTGATGGGAGACGCGGCGCATGTGATGTATCCCACCGGGTCGAATGGGGCCAGCCAGGCGATCATCGGTGCCCGCGTCATCGGCGCCTGCCTGCTGGACCATGGTGCAACGCCCGCAGCCCTTGCCGCCTATGCCGCGCGGCTGTGCAAACCGGTGTCGGATCTGGTGCTGCGCAACCGCGGCGCGGGACCGTTCGGGTTGCTGAACATCGTGGACGACCGTTGCGGCGGCGTGTTCGACGATATCGACGCGGTGATCCCGGCCACAGAGCGCGCCGCGTTCATGGCCGGCTACAAGGCGGCGGCGGGCTTTGCCATCGAACGGCTGAACGCCGCGCCGCCAACGATACCGCCCGGTTCAACGGTCGGGGCGCGCGTCGCCTGACCTCAGGCCACCTTCAGGACGATCTTGCCGATATGCGTCGATCCTTCCATCCGGGCATGCGCACCGGCGGCATCAGCCAACGCGAATTCGCTGTCCATGACCGGCGCCACCGTGCCCGCCGCCAGCAACGGCCAGACATGGGCGCGCAGCCCTTCGGCAATGCGCGCCTTGGCCAGATCGGATTGCGGGCGCAGCGTGGACCCGGTGATCGTCAACCGCCGCGTCATCATTTGCGCAAAGTTCACCTCGACCTTGGGTCCTTGCAGAAACGCGATCTGCACCAGCCGCCCGTCATTGGCCAGCGCAGTCAGGTTGCGCGGCAGATAGGGCCCGCCGACCATGTCGAGGATCAGATCGGCCCCACCCGCCGCCGTCATCACACCGACGAAATCCTCGGATGTGTGGATGATCACGCGTTCCGCCCCAAGCGCCATCACCGGGGCGACCTTGTCGGCCCTGCCCACAGTGGTGAACACCCGCGCACCAAAGGCGCGGGCCAGCTGAATGGCCGTCGTGCCGATGCCGGACGCGCCGCCATGCACCAGAAACCGTTCGCCCGCCGTCAGACGCCCGCGCATGAATACGTTGGTCCAGACTGTGAAATATGTCTCTGGCAAACAGGCGGCGGCGCGCAGGTCCATGCCCACAGGCACCGGCAGACAATGCGCGGCAGGCGTCGTCACATATTCGGCATAACCGCCACCGGGCAACAGGGCGCAGACCGCGTCGCCCGCACGCCATTCGGTCACGCCCGGGCCGACCTCGGCGACATGCCCGGCACATTCCAGCCCCGGCAGATCGGACGCACCGGGCGGCGGCGCATAGGCCCCCGCACGTTGCAGCGCATCGGGCCGGTTCACCCCCGCATAGGCCACGCGGATCACAACCTGACCATGCCCGGCCACCGGGCGCGGCCGTTCGGTCAGCCGCAGCATCTCGGGCCCGCCGGGGGCAGCGATTTCGACAGCGCGCATCATTTGTGGCATTGGGTGATCCTCCGGGTTCAGGACTGCGTATCAAGCCAAAGCGCATGAGGAAACAGGAGACACCGATGCTGAACCTGTCCCTGATGGTGAATATCGCTGTGCTGGTGCCAGTGGTCGGCTTTCTGATCGCCAATGACCTGCCTGCACAGCGGGCCTATGGACCGGACACGCCGGCCCGGCGCATCCTGATCTGCGTCTATGGCGCGATCCTGCTGGCATCAGTCGCGCTGCTGGCGGCGTCATGGGCGGGTCACGACATTCTGCCCCATGCCCAGGCCATGCTGGCGGTGCAGGTGATCTACAAAGTCGCCACCCTGCCCGCTGTCGGCGCGCGCAACCCGGTGGTGATCACCAATCTGGGCATCGCGGCCCTTCATGCCGCGACGTTGTGGGTCACAGCCTAGTTCGCGTCGGGCGTCCCGGTTGGCGCGGACCAGCGCCCCGGCATGTCGGGCCGTGGCGCGGGCGCGCGCACCTTGGACAAGATCATGTTGGGACCGGCCATCAGGGCCGAAAACAGCTTGTTGTCCCGCAGCGTCGTCTTGACCTTTTCGATCTGCATCACATCAGCGATGCGACGGTCGACAAAGGCCCAGGTTGCCGCGTGGTCTTCGGACTGGTCTCCCAGCCAATACAGCACGGACGCGCCATAGACCGCGGACAGCGTGGCGCGTTTGGTGTACCAGTTGATGTCGGTCGAGGTGTCGCCCAGCGCGGTCCAGATCGCATCCGCCGTGCCCCAGATCAGCCGCGCGCCATCCGCGGCATGTTGCGGCAGCGCAAACAGGGTGGACCCGCGCCGCACGGCTTCCTTGTCGCTGATCGCCTCGAGCCGGGCGCGGATCGCAAACGTCACCCGGTCGCTGTAGCGCATCGCAGCCAGATCGGCGGCCTGCATCCGGCCCACCATCAGCGCATCACCGCGCCGGTGGAACGCCATCGCCAGATCGACCGCACCGCGCGGGCAGATGGCGCGGGCAACCGTCAGGTCCAGTCCCGAATCACGCACCGCAGCGGAGAAAGTATCCGCCGACCAGCCGTCAAACGGCACATGCATCAACGCCGCATCCAGCAGGCGATCCAGTTCAGCTGTGGTATCGGGCATGGGAACCTCCGTCAGGCATGCTTTGATCTAGACATATAGGATATGCTGCGCTATTGGCACCCATCCTGCAATTCATTGCAACTCAACCTAGAAAGGTGGTGAAAACCACATGCAGGTAAGTGTTCGCGACAACAACGTCGATCAGGCCCTTCGGGCTCTGAAGAAGAAACTGCAGCGCGAAGGTGTCTTTCGCGAAATGAAGCTCAAGCAGCATTTCGAGAAACCTTCGGTCAAGCGGGCGCGCGAAAAAGCCGAAGCGGTCCGTCGGGCCCGCAAGCTGGCGCGCAAGAAGCTGCAACGCGAAGGCATGCTGTAAGGCAGGCTTTCTTGTTCGGATGTCGAAATGACAACCCCCGCGGCCCCCGGCCCGGGGGTTTGTTAATTTGCACCGGCAAAATCGGTTGGCCTGACGGCACCGGGGGGCTAAGCAGTAGCGCAGCAGATGAGGGAGAACGGCATGGACGACGTGATCGTCGAATTCATCGGGTCGAACGCCGCGTATCTGGCGATTGCCGTCCTGATCATTGTCACGTTGTGGAAAGCGGTCCGCATCGTGCCGCAGTCCGAAAAATTCGTGATCGAACGGTTCGGGCGGCTGCATGCGGTTCTGGGGCCGGGGCTGAATTTCATCGTGCCGTTTCTGGATGTGGTGGCACATCGCATCTCGATTCTTGAACGGCAGCTGCCAACCGCCGAACAGGATGCGATCACCCTCGACAACGTGCTGGTCAAGGTCGAAACATCGGTATTTTACCGCATCACCGAACCGGAAAAGACCGTCTACCGCATCCGTGATGTCGATGGCGCGATTGCAACCACCGTGGCCGGCATCGTACGGTCGGAAATCGGCAAGATGGAACTGGATCAGGTCCAGTCGAACCGCAACGAACTGATTCACAAGATTCGCGAGGCGGTCCGCGCCATGGTCGATGACTGGGGCATCGAGGTGACCCGGGCCGAGATTCTGGACGTGAATCTGGACAGCGCGACCCGCGCCGCAATGCTGCAACAGCTGAACGCCGAACGCGCCCGCCGCGCGCAGGTGACCGAGGCCGAAGGCAAGAAACGCTCCGTCGAACTGGCCGCCGATGCGCAGTTGTATGCCGCCGAACAAGAGGCCAAGGCGCGCCGCATTCAGGCCGATGCCGAAGCCTATGCCACCAGTGTCGTCGCCGGCGCGATCCGCGAAAACGGCATCGAAGCGGCGCAGTATCAGGTCGCCCTGCGGCAGGTAGAAGCGCTGGAGGCAGTCGCCTCGGGCCAGGGCAAACAGACGATCATTCTGCCCGCCGCCGCGTTGGAAGCGTTTTCAGATGCCTTCAAGTTGTTGAAAGGACGCTGATATGCTGATGGAGGCTTGGAAATTGTGGTGGGTCTGGCTGGTGTTTGCGGCGATGCTGGGCGTGGCGGAAATGCTGCTGCCGGGGTTTATCCTGCTGGGGTTCGCCATCGGCGCGCTGGCCATGGCGGCATTGGTGGCAACGGGGCTGTTCGGTACATCCTTTGCAGCGACGGTGCTGGTCTTTGCGCTGGCGTCGGTCGTGGCCTGGTGGTGGCTTAATCGCGTTTTTCCACGGGATCGGGGCAATGTCCGTATCTGGGACCGCGACATCAACGACAACTGATCCGTTTCATGGTGCCAAGGTCGCCGTGATCTGGCAGGGCACGGTCGCGACCCTGCTGCGCGACGACAAACCCGACATTCCATGGCCCGGCTGGTGGGACCTGCCCGGTGGCGGACGCGAAGGCACCGAATCCCCATGGGCCTGCGCCTGTCGCGAAGCCGCCGAAGAACTGGCGCTGGACCTGTTCGCGCAAACGCCCCGCCACGCCAGCGGGTATCTGGACCAAGCCGGCCGGGTGGTGTGGTTCTTTGTGGCGCTGCCACTTGTTTTCGACGCTGCCGCCCTGCGGTTGGGCAACGAAGGCTCGGCCTGGCAGATGATGCCGCTGGACACATTCCTGACCCATCCCCGCGTGATCCCGCAGTTTCAGACCCGCCTGCGCGCGGCGATCTGAACTGCCTTGCCGGGCCAGACCCGCATTTTTTCGCTGGAACCCGTGCCAAGGTTGTCGCAGCCTGTGCGAAGGACAGGAGGCATGCATGACACAGACCGACGATCCGGACCAACGGTTGCATCCCGACATCACGACCATCGAGGATATGCTGACCTTCAAGATCGCGCGGTTTGCCGCAATCAATGCCCACGACGGCACGGTGATCTTTCGCAAAGCCTTTGACCTGACGCTGAACGAATGGCGGGTGCTGGGGCTGGTGGCGGCCCTTGCGCCGCTGGGGTTGCAGCAATTGGCTGACCGCATTCTGATGGACAAGGGTCAACTGAGCCGCACTGTTCAGGCCTTGGTCACACGGGGCAAGCTGACCAGCCGCGTCTGCCCGGTGGATGCGCGCAAGGTAGAATTGACTTTGACCGCCACAGGCACCACCTGCCATGCCAAGGCGCTGACATTTGCCCGTGACCGCAACGACGAGGTGCTGGCCTGCCTGTCACTGGCCGAGGCGCGCCAGTTCATCGCCCTGCTGGACCGGTTGCTGGATCACAACGCGGCGCTGGTCCGCAACAACGGCAATCTGTAAGGAGATCCTGAACGTCAATTGGCGGCCAACAGCACGGCCTCGACGCGCCGGTTCTGGTCGCGGCCTTCGGGGGTCGTGCTGGGCATCAGAGGCGCCAGATAGCCGATGCCGCGCGCCTCGACCTGACCCCGCGCGACAGAGTATTCCGAAACCAGACGTTCCAGCACCGCCACCGCGCGCCGTTCGGACAAGGCGATGTTGCCGTCCAGTGTCCCCACCGCATCGGTGTGGCCAACCAGCGCGACCCGCCGCGCAGTATTTTCCGCCAGAAACCGTGCCAGCGCATCCAGCGATGCAAAAGGCCCCGGTCCCAGTTCGGCCGCGCCGGTCGCAAAAGACAGATCCGCCAGCACCACCCGCCCCACCGACAGCAATTGTGGCCCGAACGACGGATCGCCGGCCCCGGATGCCACAGGAGCCGCGGGGGCCGCCCCCGCCGGGGCCGCCGGGACCGCAGGGGCCGCCGGGGTCTGTGCCGCGGGCTGGCCCGTCGCGGCCAGCATGGGAGCGACATGGATCATCTGGACAAACCCTGTGCGGCCCGCCCGCGACACCAACAACGACAGCCGTTCATCCTGCCGTGCCGCCGACAGAAAAAGAAAATCCGTCAGGTCCACCTGCATTTCGGGCGGCGGGGCGACCTCGGTGGCAAAGCGGAAATCATAGCCGCCGCAGGCCACATCGCGACAGGCAAACACGGGCGTGAACCCTGCGGCGATGATCTGGTCGCGCAGCGGATCCAGCAGACGCAGGGTTTGCATTTCGCCCGCCATCTGCCAGACCCGCAGCGTGACCAGTCCTTCGCGCGGGTCGGTCGGCAGAAACCCCGCAAAGGGGCCGATGGGCAGATCATGGCCGGTGTCCGGACGGATCTGGTCCAGCACCATCCGGGCACCGTCGGGCAAACCCAGCGATGGCACCTCGGCGCTGGCCACCGGGCTTGCCAGCAAAGCCAGAATGACGGCCCATGACTTCATCGGAACTGCGCGTGATACTCGATGTTCGGGCGCATGTCGGTGGCGGACGCGACCCGGTTCGTCATGTTGAAAAACGCTGCGACATTGGCAATGTCCCAGATGTCGCGATCCAGAAATCCCTGATCGCGCAGGCCCTGCCGGTCATCCTCTAAAATGGTATGCGATGCGACCGTCACCTTTTCGGCAAAGGCCAGCATGGCGCGCTGTTTCGGGGTCAGGTCTGCGACACGCCAGTTCATCACCATCATTTCGCCTAGCACCGGGTTGCCGGACAATTCCCGCACCGCCGCGCCATGCGCCGTCAGGCAGTAGAAACAGCGGTTCACCGACGACACCGCCACCGCGATCATTTCGCGTTCCAGCTTGGTCAGACCCGAATCCGCCAGCATCAGCTTGTTGTACAGCGTGGCAAAGGCGTTCAGCATGTCGATGTCGAAGGCATGCGCCGCCAGCACGTTCGGCACCATGCCCAGCTTGTCGGTGCAGATGTCGAAATATTTCTGGGTCTTTTCCGGCAAGGGGTCCACCGGCGGCAGGTTCAGGGCGGTCGGCAGGCGGGTCATTTGCGGTCCTCCGGATGGATGCGGTAATGATAGCTTCCCACGGGCACCATCCCGAGGGAAGCATAGAGCGCATTCGCCCCCGCATTGTCCTGTGCCACCACCAGAGACACCCAACGCCCCCCCGCGGCGACCGTCCAGCGTGCCGCAGCGGTCAGGGCATGGCCACCCATCCCCTGACGCCGCTGATGCGGCAGCACACTCAGCGCATGCATCATGGCGATGTCACCCGCCAGCCCGACATAGCCGGCACAGGCGGGGCTGTCGTTCAGCCGCCCCAGAATCGATGCCTTGGGGCAATCTGCCCGGTCCATCACCGCGCGCCGCGCCGCACCGATGCCGCCCTGATCCCAGATGTCGATCTGGATCGCCAGCGGTTCCCACAAGGTAAAGGCGCAGACCCGGGGCAGGTCGCGCGCCGCCAGCGCCGCAGCGGGGGCAATGTAGAACGTCACCGGATCGGCAATGCGGTAGCGCATGTCGGCCAGCCGGGCATCCAGCGCGATATCACGATCACGGATCATGAACAGGCGCGGGCCACCGGTCATCGCCGCAACCGCGGCGTCAACGGCTCCCTGCCCCGGATCGCCATCCGCCAGCAGCGAGGCCGCGTTGACCCGCCCGCCCGCACCTGCTGCGCGCCGCACCCGAAACGGGCCGACATCGGCAACCGTCTCGGGCGGCCAGGTCACGTCGATCACGCCGTACAGATCAGCGGCATCCGGCATGATTGGGGCCTTGGCGGCGGGTTGGTTCATGCCGGAAACAGCCCCATCAGTTCTGCCATTGCCGCCTCGACCCGTGCGCCATCCGTGCCGCGGATCACGAGATTGGTGCCAAAGGCGCCATCGCGTTGAAACGGATACGACCCAATCGCGAGGTCTCGGTAGCGCGCCGCCAGCGCGCCCAGCCGTTCGGCCACCTCGCCCTCGCCGCGCATCAGGCGCAGAGTCTGCCACATCAGCGGCGGCCCTCCGGTCAGCGTTGGCAACACCGATGCCACCATGGCCTCGAACACCGCCGGGATGCCCGCCATGACATGCACATTGTGCAAGGTGAACCCCGGCGCGATCGACACCGGATTGTCGATCAGCGTGGCCCCGTCCGGGATACGCGCCATCCGTTGCCGCGCCGCGTTGAATTCCAGCCCCTGCCGCGCATAATGCGCTCCCAACAGCGCGCTGGCGTCGTCGCGCACACTGATCTTCGCGTCGAATGCCTGTGCGATGCAGTCTGCGGTGATGTCATCATGGGTCGGCCCGATGCCTCCGCTGGTGAACACATGGTCATGCGTCGCGGCCAGCGCCCGCACCGCCGCGACGATGGCGGGCGCGTCATCGGCCACCACGCGCGCCTCGGACAGGGTGATCCCGTGTTTCGTCAGTTCCTGCGCCAGATGGTACATGTTGCTGTCTCGGGTGCGACCGGACAAGATTTCATCCCCTATGACAAGCATCGCAGCAGTTGGATTGGCCATGGGTCGGTCCTTTCACAGTCCGTTGCATCGGGTATAGGCCCCGCGCGGAACGGTTTCAAATCCTGTTGACACGCGCCCCTCTGGCCATCCGGCACAAATGCGCCTAGTTTCAGGACATTCCCAAGTTGACAGAGGCTTTTGCACGTGAACGACCAGCATACCGGACGATTGACCCGCGAGGGGATTCGCATCCACGACGCTGCCGAGTTCGCCGGCATGCGCCGCGCCGGGCGTGTGGCCGCCGAAATCCTCGACGACATCGCGCCGCGTGTGTTTCCCGGCCAGACGACCGGCGAAATTGACAGCATCATCACAGCCATGGTCGCCGCCAAAGCCGCGGTTTCCGCCACGATCGGCTACAAGGGCTATCAGCACGGATCCTGCATTTCGATCAACCATGTCGTCTGTCACGGCATTCCGGGGCCGAAAGTGTTGAAGGATGGCGATATCCTGAACATCGATGTCACGGTGATCGTGGATGGCTGGTTCGGCGATACCAGCCGGATGTACGTCGCCGGCAAATTGCCGCGCAAGGCCGAACGCCTGATCGAGGTCACGCATGACGCGCTGATGCTGGGAATCGCGGCCGTCAGGCCCGGCAATACCTTTGGCGACATCGGCCACGCGATCCAGAGCCATGTCGAAAGCCACCGCATGTCGGTGGTGCGCGATTTCTGCGGGCATGGGTTGGGCCGCGTGTTTCACGCGCCGCCCAACGTTCTGCATTACGGGCGTCCCGGCACCGGGCCGGTGCTGGAAGAAGGCATGTTCTTTACCATCGAACCGATGGTAAACCTCGGGCGGCCCGAGACGAAAACGCTTGCCGATGAATGGACAGCCGTGACCCGCGACAAATCACTATCGGCGCAGTTCGAACATTCGGTTGGCGTGACGGCAACGGCGGTCGAGATTTTCACCCCCTCGCCCGCCGGCCTGTTCCACCCGACCTATCCGCGCGGCTGATCATTCGGCGCTGGAGATTTTCGGGCGCAGGATCGGCACCGGGCCATCCCCGGGCGGAACCAGATCGGGTTGCACAAGATCAGGTTGCACAAGATCAGGTTGCACAAGATCGGGGGCCAATTCCTCGAAATCGAAATTATCCAGCCGGCGCGCGCGTTTGCCGGCCTTGTCGGCGCTGATCTTGATTTCCTCGATATCCTTCGCGGCCTGACCGAAATGCCGGTCCAGATTGCCGACCCGCGTCACCAGCCGGTCGATATCGCCATACAGTGCAGCCAGTTCGCGCCGGATCGCGCCGGCCTGTTCGCGCATCCGCGCGTCTTTCAGGATCGCGCGCATGGTGTTCAGCGTGGCCATGCATGTGGTGGGCGACACGATCCAGACGCGGGCCGCGAATCCTTCGCGCACCACGTCGGGGAAATTGGAATGCAGTTCGGCATAGACCGCCTCGGAGGGCAGGAACATCATCGCGCCATCCGCCGTTTCGCCCTCGATCACATAGCGATCCGCAATCGCGCGAATATGCGTGCGCACCGACAGGCGGAATTGCTGCGCGGCGCGGGTCAGCGCCTCGGGGGTTTCCGCACGGCGCAGCGCCTCATAGGCTTCCAGCGGGAATTTGCTGTCGATCACGATGGGGCCAGGCGGGTTCGGCAGATGGATCAGGCAATCCGCCCGCCGCCCGTTCGACAGCGTCGCCTGCATGGTATACGCATCCGATGGCAGCGCCTTCAGCACGATGTCGTGCAATTGAATCTCGCCAAACGCGCCGCGGGTCTGCTTGTTCGACAATATATCCTGCAACGACAGCACATCGCCGGACAGTTTCACGATGTTGTCCTGTGCCTTGTCGATGGTCGCCAGCCGCTGTTGCAGATCACCCAGCGATTGTGCGGTGCGTCGCGCCGATCCTTGCAGGTTTTCGGTCATCGCGGTCGATACCTGCGCCAGCCGGGTTTCCATCAGCCGCATCATGTGCGCCTGCGCCGCCGCCTGCGCTTCGGACACATGGGTCAGGCCGCCCGCCAGTTGCTGTTGTCCGTCCGATAACGCCTGCACCCGCGCGGTCATCGCGGCCACACCGTGGATCAGGGGTTCGGTCAGCCGCGCAGACCGCCCCGCTGCCCGCACAGCCAAGATCAGCAGCACCAGCATCAAAAGGGCCACCGCCGCACCCATCAGAACGGCAATCACGCGCGGATCGTCCAGTGCATACGTGATACCGCCCAGGGTGATCATGTACGGCGTCCGAACAGGCGTTCGATATCGGTCAGCCGCAGTTCCACATAGGTGGGGCGGCCATGGTTGCACTGGCCGGAATGCGGCGTTGCCTCCATTTCGCGCAGCAGCGCGTTCATTTCCTCGGCGTGCAACCGGCGACCGGACCGGATCGACCCGTGACAGGCCATGCGCGACAGGATGGCGTCCAGCCGCGTCTGCACCGACCGGGACTCGCCGTCATCCGCCAGTTCGTCAATGATATCGCGCAACAGCGCTTCGGCGTTCACCGCGCCCAAGGCCGCAGGCGTTTCCCGCACCGCCAGCGCCCCCGGCCCAAACGGTTCGATCACCAAACCCAACCGCGCCAGATCATCCGCCACGTCCAGCAGACGCGCGGCGTCACTGTCGGACAACGTGACGATATCCGGGATCAGCAGCGCCTGTGACGCCACGCCCGCCACCGCCATCTGCGCCTTCAGCCGTTCATAGACCAGCCGTTCATGTGCGGCGTGTTGATCGACGATCACCATGCCGTCGCGGGTTTGCGCGATGATGTAATTTTCGTGCACCTGCGCGCGGGCCGCCCCCAAGGGGTGATCCAGACCGTTGTCATCCGCAACTTCGATCCGACCCGACCATGCGGCCCCCAGATCGGCAAAACCGGGTGCTTGCGCCTGATAGGCCTGCGTCAGCGCGCCCTGGGACGGGCGGTCCATCTGATAGATGCGTGCGCTACCTTCGGGCTCCAATCGGAACGCCCCCAGCGTCGCATCGGATACGGTGGACGACGCCCGATGCCCTGCCGCCGCCAGCGAATGGCGCAGCGCGGTGATGATCAGCCCGCGTGCAATGCCGGGATCCCGAAACCGCACCTCGGATTTCGCGGGATGCACGTTCACATCTACCAGCGTCGGCGGCAGGTCCAGAAAAAGCGCCGCCGCCGGGTGGCGGTCACGCGACAGGAAATCGCTGTAGGCCGCGCGCAAGGCGCCGACGAACAGCTTGTCGCGCACCGGTCGCCCGTTGACGAACAGGAACTGCGCCACCGCCGTGCCGCGCGACCATGTCGGCAACGCGGCGAACCCGGTCAGGTTATGGCTGTCACGCTCGGCTTCGATCCGCAGCGCGTTATCGGTGAAATCGCGGCCCAGCACGGTGGCCAACCGGGCGCGCAGCGCGTCGAACATATCGCCGGTTTCCGGATCGGCGCGGAACATCACGCGGCCGTCGCCGCCGCCCGTCGCATCGCGCAGCACGAAACCGCAATAAGGCGCGGCCATCGCCAGCCGTTTGACGGTATCCGCCACCGCAAGGTTTTCGGCGCGGTCCGACCGCAGGAATTTCAACCGCGCGGGCGTGGCATGGAACAAATCGCGCAGGTCCACCACCGTGCCACGCGTCAGGGCCGCAGGCCGCACCGGATCGGTGCGCCCGCCATAGGACCGGATCATCGCAGCCTCGGACGCGCCGCGCGCGCGGGTGGTGATCAACAGCCGGCCCACAGCGGCCAGCGACGGCAACGCCTCGCCGCGAAAGCCGAAGCTGTGGATGTTCAGCAGGTCGGACCCGTCGATTTTAGACGTGGCATGCCGCGACAGCGCCAACGCCAGTTGATCCGCCGGGATGCCGTGGCCATCATCCGTGACGCGGATCAGGCTTTTGCCGCCATCGGCAATCGTGACTTCGATCCGCGTCGCGCCCGCGTCCAACGCGTTTTCCACCAGTTCCTTGACGGCGGACGCCGGGCGTTCCACCACTTCCCCCGCCGCGATGCGGTTGACAGCGGAATCGTCCAGCTGCCGGATCGTCGGCAATTCGTCGGATATGTTGGGGCTGGGCTGCGACATGCCCCAATCTGTAGCGCGGCTTCAGCGATTCTGCCACAGCCAAGCGGGCATCATTCGCCCATCGCCGCCTGATACCATGCGGCGATGGCGGCGCGTTCCGCGTCCTCCATGTAGCTCAGGTTGGCGGGCGGCATGGCGTGGCTGATCGCAGATTGCGCATAGATCGCGCGGGCATGTTCGGCAACCTGGGCCGGGGTTTCCAGATGCACGCCCTTGGGGGCCCAGTACATCCCCGCCCAGCCCGGTTCCGCCGCGTGGCACATCGAACAACGGCCCAGCACGATTTTGGTCACCTGATCGAACCCGTCGGCAGCGGCAAACCGCGCGCCGGGGGCGGCGGCGGCATCGACCGGCGTGACACGCGGACCGGATGACGACAACCAGACGATCAGCAAGAACAGGACCGTGGTCGCCCCCCACGTCCACCACGGCATCCCTTTGCGCGCATGCATGGTGTTGAAGAAATGCCGGATCGTCACCCCCATCAGAAACACCAGACTGGCAATCGCCCACGTGTGCTGCGTGGCAAAGGACAGCGGATAATGGTTCGACAGCATCAGGAAAATCACCGGCAGCGTCAGGTAATTGTTGTGCAGCGACCGCTGCTTGGCGATCTTGCCGTATTTCCCGTCGGGTTTGCGCCCGGCGATCAGGTCGGCCACTACCACCTTCTGGTTCGGGATGATGATCATGAACACGTTCGCGCTCATGATCGTGGCGGTGAACGCGCCAAGGTGCAGCAGCGCGGCACGGCCCGAGAATACGTTGGTGTAAAACAGCGACATCGCGACCAGCACGCCGAATAGCGCCACCATCAACAGCGTCTGGTCCGCATCGACGAACACTTTGCACAGCGTGTTGTACGCGATCCAGCCAAAGGCGAGCGACGCGACAGACAGCGCGATCGCCTGCCACGCGGTCAATTCCAGCACATTGGCGTCGATCAGGTAGAATTCAGCACCGACGTAATACACCACGGCCAGCAGGGCGAAACCCGACAACCAGGTGGCATAGCTTTCCCATTTGAACCATGTCAGGTGGTCGGGCATGTTCGCAGGGGCGACCAGATATTTCTGGATGTGGTAAAATCCGCCGCCATGGACCTGCCATTCCTCGCCATCCGCGCCAGAAGCCAGGGCCCGAGCACGGTTCAGACCCAGATCCAGCGCAATGAAATAGAACGACGATCCGATCCACGCGATCGCGGTGATCACATGCAGCCAGCGGATCGCGAACCCGGCCCAGTCCCAGACCACGGCCCCGACAAAACCCATATCCATCCTGTCGCATCCTTTTGTCGTGTCCGCCCGGGCTATGCCGTTTGCGGTTTCGCTGATAGATCGTCCAATTATGGGCAAATATGCAAGCGGGGCCACGCGGCGACGCATGTCGCAATGTCGCAGACCGCGCAATTGTTCATCCACCGGGCATCCGCCCTCCCCCGACCCAGTCAGGAGTAGCACGATGAAAACCGAAAGCCAGAACGGCACCACCTTTGAAACATGGACCGCCGCCGAATTGCGCGCGGCCTTTGACGCCAACGAGGTCGTCGTCATCGACGTGCGCACGCCGCAGGAATTCATGTTCGAACACATTCCCGGCGCGCTGTTGATGCCGCTGGCGTTCTTTGATGCCGCCAAACTGCCGGGCCAGTCCGACAAGCGGATCGTATTTCATTGCGGGTCCGGCCTGCGGTCGGAACGGGTGGCGCGCGCGGCAATGGCCGCAGGCGTTACGCAGATCGCCCATCTGGAAGGCGGGTTCGCGGCATGGAAGGCGGCGGCGCTGCCTTATGTCGGCACCAACATGGCCACCGGCGCGCCGCAGTTGGTTACGCCCTGAACGACCGCGACCTCGGCAAAAATGCCCCGGGCACAAAAAAACCCGGGCGTTTCCGCCCGGGTCGGAGAATCACCGGCTGAGGGAGGGTCAGCCCTTGGTGAATTCGGGGTAGGCTTCGAGGCCCAGTTCCGCCTTGTCCAGACCCATCATCTCGTCTTCGACAGTCGGGCGCAGACCGATGGATGCCTTGAGGATCGTGAAGATGAGGTAAGACAGCACGAACATGAACGCACAGACCGAGATGGTGCCGATGGCCTGCGTCACAAAGCTGGTGTCGGCGCTGTAGAACGGCACCGCCAGCGTGCCCCAGATCCCGGCCATAAAGTGCACGGGAATGGCACCGACCACATCGTCGATCTTGATCTTGTCCAGCATCGGCACGGCGAACACCACGATCACCCCGCCAATAGCACCGATCCACAGCGCTCCGAACAGCGTCGGGTCCAGCGGACCGGCGGTGATCGACACCAGACCGGCCAGCGCACCGTTCAGCACCATGGTCAGGTCAACCTTGCCGTACATCAGCTGCGTCAGGATCAGCGCCGTGACGGCACCGGCCGCAGCGGCCATGTTGGTGTTCGCAAAGATCACCGACACAGCGTTTGCGTCAGCTTCGGTCCCCAGCGCCAGTTGCGACGCACCGTTGAAGCCAAACCACCCCATCCACAGGATGAACGTGCCCAGAGTCGCCAGCGCAAGGTTCGAACCCGGCATTGGTGTGACCCGACCATCCTTGCCATACTTGCCCAGCCGTGGACCCAGAACCAGCGCACCGGCCAGAGCAGCGGCCCCACCTGCGGCATGCACCAGCGTGGACCCGGCAAAGTCATAGAAGCCCAGTTCCGACAGCCAGCCGCCGCCCCACTGCCACGACGCCTCGATCGGATACAGGAACCCGGTCAGGATCACGGTAAAGGCTAGAAATGGCCACAGCTTGATCCGTTCGGCCAGCGTGCCGGACACGATCGACGCCGTCGTCGCGCAGAACATCAACTGAAAGAAAAAGTCCGATCCGGCGGAATATCCCGTCGCGATATCAGGATCGCCGGCGATGGATTTCGGCGAAAACAGCGTGCCGACATATCCGGTGATGGACCACGAGTCGCCCGGGTACATCAGGTTATATCCGATGATCCAGTACATGATCGACGCGATGGAAAACAACGCGATGTTCTTGGTCGCCTGCATCGACACATTCTTTGATCGTACCAGACCGGCTTCCAGCATGGCAAAACCGGCCGCCATCCAGAACACAAGGATGCCGCCGATCATGAACAGCAGCGTGTTGAAGATGAACGCGTTGTCCACCACAGGCGCGACCTCTGCGGCGGCTTCGGCGGTGGCGGCAGTCTCTGTCTGGGCGATGCCCAGCGCAGGAGCCGCGACCAGCGCCACGGCCAGCCCGAGTTGCAGAAAGAGTTTCATTTGGTTTTCCTTTCCCCGAATACAGTTGCGGATGCGGTCAAAGCGCATCGTCATTGGCTTCGCCGGTGCGCACCCGCACGGCCTGCGCGACGTCCAGAACAAAAATCTTGCCATCACCGATCTTGCCTGTCCGGGCGGTCGTCGTGATCTTTTCGACCACCTGATCGACCATCGCATCCGACACCACGATCTCCAGCTTGACCTTGGGAACGAAATTCACGGCATATTCCGCGCCACGGTAGATCTCGGTGTGGCCGGACTGGGCGCCGAAACCCTTGACTTCGGTAACCATCATGCCGCGCACGCCGATTTCGGTCAGCGCCTCGCGGACCTCCTCCAGCTTGAACGGCTTGATCGTGGCAATGATGAGTTTCACCTTGATCTCCTTTGCATCTGTGCCGGGCCCACCCCCGCTTTGCAGTTGCAGAAAAGCGCGCAAGACGCCGGGGATGAAGGAAAAGGCCGGGCCAAGCGGCGGATCCCCGCCATGTTTGCCTAAAATTAGGGCATATCCAGCTATACGCCTAAATATTAGGCCAATCAAAAACCGGGGATTGTGTTCGGTCCTCTCTACATCCCGCCGCTAACCGACTATTCTATCGGCAATCACACCGTCGGGCAGGGCGAAAAATGGCTGACTCAACGCGCAAGACACCACCTTTGGTGGCGGAACGCCGCTATGGTCGCGCAGCGGCCAAACCCAAGCCTCCGGCGAAACCGCCGGCCAGAAAACCACGCGCCTCGCAGCGGCGACGCGGCCTGCTGGGATGGGTGCTGGCCTTGCCCGGGATGTTGTTGCGGACCCTGTGGGCTGTGGTCTGGCGGATTTCGGCGCTGGCAGCGGTCATTCTGGCGGGCGTGGTCTATGTAAAATCCCTGACACTGCCGGCGGTGGACCGGGTGCTCGACGGGCGCGCACGCGGGTCGGTCACGATGCTGGACGCTTATGGCGACATCTTTGCCCGGCGCGGTGCGCAATTCGGCGGCGCGGTCACCGCAGCCAACGTCAGCCCGCATCTGAAAAACGCCGTCATCGCCACCGAGGACAAACGGTTCTACCGCCATTTCGGCATCAGCCCGCGCGGCGTGCTGTCCGCCATGCGCATCAACGTGAGCGAAGGCCGCCATCCGTTGAAAGGCAACGGCGGGTCCACCATCACACAGCAGACCGCGAAACTGTTGTGCATGGGCGAGGTTTACGACGTCACTAAATGGAAATCCGAACAGGACTACGAGGAGGACTGCCGCCGGTCCACGCTGGCCCGCAAGGGCAACGAGGCGATCTATGCCATGGCGATGGAACTGGCCTATACCAAGGACGAAATCCTGTCGATCTACCTGAACCGCGCCTATATGGGCGGCGGGGCCTATGGTGCCGAAGCCGCGGCGCAGCGGTTCTTTGCCAAGCCCGCCGCAGCGGTCACCGCACCAGAGGCGGCGATTCTGGCGGGGCTGTTGACCGCACCCACAACGCTTGCTCCCACCACCAACCTTGCCCGCAGCCAGACCCGCGCCGCCGTCGTGATCGGGCTGATGCGCGATCAGGGCTACCTGACCGCCGCCGAGGCCCGGGCCGCACTGGACAACCCGGCCACATTGTCGGCAGGCGCGGATCGCAACGCGGGGGGCAATTTCGCCGATTGGGTGATGTCGTCGGGCCCCGACTATTTCACCCGCAACACCGCCGAGGATGTGGTGATCCGCACCACGCTGGACCCGCGCCTGCAACGCGCCACGGAAGAGGCGCTGGCATATGTGTTCGCAACCAAAGTGCGCGAAGGGTCAAAGGCGCAGGCTGCGATCGTGGTGATGTCGCCGGATGGCGCGGTGCGGGCGATGGTAGGCGGGCGCGATACCAATTTGGTAGGCGCGTTCAACCGCGCAACGCAGGCGCTGCGACAGACCGGTTCCGCGTTCAAACCCTTTGTCTATGCCGCAGCGCTCGACATGGGCTACAGCGGCAATGACATCGTCGATGATGCGCCGCTGACCGTGAACATTCCCGGGTCGGGGCCGTGGTCGCCGGAAAACTACGACCGGAAATTCAAGGGGCTGGTGACGCTGACCGACGCCTTGGCCGATTCGCTGAACATTCCGGCGGTCAAGGTCGCGCAATCGGTGGGCCTTGACCGCGTGCGCGGCATTGCGACCGGTTTCGGCGTTGGCGATGATCTGGCAACGGGTCCGGCGCTGGCACTGGGGGCATCGGAATCCACGCTGGTACAGATGACGGGGGCCTATGCCGGCATCCTGAACGGCGGCTATGCGGTTGTGCCCTACGGCCTGATCGATCTGCGGCTGCGGCGCGACAACACAGCGCTGATCGAACAGATGGGCGGCGTGGGGGCATCGGTCATTTCGGAAAACGCGGCGCGCGAACTGATCTGGATGATGCATCAGGTGGTGATCACCGGCACAGGCGTGCGCGCGAACCTGCAAGACCGGCAGGTGGCCGGCAAGACGGGCACCACACAGGCGGCGCGCGACGCGTGGTTCATCGGGTTTTCCGCCGATTACGTCGCGGGCGTATGGATGGGCTATGACGACAACACGCCCTTGTCCGGGGTGACCGGCGCGGGCCTGCCGTCGGATATCTGGCACGAGGTGATGGTGCGGGTGCATGAAGGTGTACCACCGCAACCGCTGCCGATGCTGGAACCCGGCGCAGGCCAGATGGCTGCGAGGGACGAGGCGATCTTCAGCCCCGACAATTCCGGCGGCTCGCTGATCGAGGACCTGCTGCGCGGGATCTTTGGCGGCGGCAGTGCCCAGCCCGACCAGCGCACCAGAGAACCGCAATCGGCACCGACGCCTTCGCCGACGCGACGTGACCCGGTTTTCCCGGACGACAACGACCGCCGATGATGGCGTTGACGGCGCTTACGGCGGCAGGAACAGGTTTTTCAAGCAGCGTTCGCGTTTGATCGGGTCAGAAGGCGCGCGTTTCCGTGAACGCAGGGGGGTCTGGCGCTGTGTCAGGATCCCAGCCAGGCTTGACAGATCACTCTGGCACGAAAATCTCGTTGCGCAGGATGGCGCGCAGGGTGCGCAGCGTCAGCCCCACAGTGATCGCGATCAGCACCGCCAGCAGCGCCAGACCGATCCATTGATGCGCCACCGACCCGGTCTGGCGCGCAAACAGCAGGCTGGCGATGGTGACGGCGGCAAATGGAAACCCAAGTGCCCAGAATGACACCACAAACGGCAGTTTCAGGATGCGCGGCAGTTGCAGCGCCACCAAAAGCGTAAAGAAATACGCGGAATTCAGCAGGAAACGCGCGACGTCGTCGATCTGGCCACCATGCATCTGCACCCAGGCGGTAAAGGCGACCGCAGGTGGCGCGATCAGGATCACCAGCGATGGCTGCAATCGCCCCGGCATCGGATCGTGAAACATCAGACGGTTCATCACCAGGGTCAGCAGCACGATCCAGAACAGCAGACCCACCGCCATGAAATACCACGATACCTCGACAAACCCCAGTTGCGCCCCCCCGATCGGCGCGATCACGTTGCCGACGGCAGGAATGAACCAGCCAGGATTCAGCGCGCCAGTCTGGAACGCACGCGCCGAAATCCACCCCGAAACCACCGCAAGGGTCAACCCGAATTGCAGCGACGCCCCCGGCACCCACAACACCGGTGCGAGCGCGGGGGCCGCCTGCAAGGCCGCCGTGCCCAGCAGCATCAGCGAAATCGAGATTGCCGGAAAGAACGACAGCCGCACCGGGTGGTTCCATTCCGCCATGACCGCCCGGGGATGCAGCAGCGCCTTGGCCACGTAGATCGCCGTGATCGCGGCAAATACCGCCAGCGTCACCCAGAACATCGCCTGCGAGATGCCATGCGCCAGCCCCAGCGACAGTTCCGCGCCGTGCAGCGCCAGCGTCAGCCCCGCCAACCCCATGGTGACCGCAAAGAACGGCACCGGAAAATGTTCCAGCCAGGAATGGGTCGCGGGGGCAACTGCGTCGGTCATCAGATCATCCCGTATTGCGTCGGTTGGGCCAGAACAGCGATTCCATCGTATAGACCAGAATTGCCAGCCCGACAGCCCCTGCAACCGCCACGCCCGCCAACACGATCACATCGACCGGTCCGCCGATATCGCGAAAGCCCGAGCTGGTCATCTGCCAGACAAAAATCACCGCTGCGATGGCCCCGAACGGCATCGACAGTTGCGCCCACAGAAATTTCCGCCAGCTGACGGCCCGGTCGCGGATCAGCACATAGGCGTAGCCCAGCGTGATCATGACCGCCGCTGCGACCATGGCCCAGAACAGGCCCGCGCCGAACATGTCTTCCCAGACGGCGATCAGGGTTTCGAGTGTCAGTTCCTTCATGGCGTCCTCCTCAGGCTTTGCCGCGCAGCATGGCGTTATAGGTGGGTTTCAGGGCGACCTCCTTCATCAGCCAGGAAATCCACAGCTCTTCCAATGGCGCGATCATCCCGGGGAAACTGGGCACCAGGTTGTTCTTGTAATCGAACTCGATCAGCATTGCCTTGCCCACGCGGGTGATCATCGGGCAGGATGTGTAACCGTCGTAGACCTGCGTCCCCGTCGTGCCGGCAATGCTTGCGACCAGATGATCGACCACTACCGGCACCTGCCATTTGACGGATGCGGCGGTCTTGCCTTTGGGCACGCCGGCCACGTCGCCCACCGCAAACACATCGGGATATCGGTTGTGGCGCAGCGTTGCGGGATCGACCTCGACCCAGCCCTGATCGGTCCATTTGTCGGTCCAGGGCAGGGGCGAATTGCGGATCACATCGGGGGCGCGCATCGGCGGGATGATGTTGGTGAAGTCGTAATCCGTCTCGTGTTCGATGCCATCCGGGTCAGTGAATGTCAGGATCTTTTTCGCCGGATCGATGCGCTTCAGCACCCGGTCGAGTTCGGTCCTGATCCCGCGTTCCCCAAACAGCATGCGGACCTTTTCCGACACGATGGGCACGCCGAACAGCGCCTTGGTCGGGTTCCAGTAATCGATTTCGATCTTGGCTCGCGTGCCCTTCTTGTCGGCGAAATCCTCGGTCAGAAAGGCGTATTTCAGCGGCGCTCCGGCACATTTCATTTCGGTCGCGGGGCGGAAAAACACCGCCTTGCCGCCGGTATCGGTGAACTCGTCCATCAGAGCCCAGGTCGCTGCGGCCGCGTCGGCCCCGGCATAGACCGCGCCGATGCCGTTCTTGCCGATCAGGTCGGTGGAAAATCCCTCGATGGCGGCCCAGTCCATTTTCAGCCCGGTGGCGACGATCAGGAAATCATAGGCCACCTTGGTGCCCGACGCAGTGGTGACCGATTTCGCCTCGGGGTCGATCTCGGCGGCATATTCGGCCAACAGAGTCACACCCTGCGGCAGCCAGTCGGTGGTCTGGCTGACGGAATAGCTGGCAGGTTTCAGCCCGGCGGCGATCAGCGTATAACCCGGCTGATAGAAATGCTGCGCGCGCCCGTCGATCAGGGTGATCTGGGCGCCTTCCAGCCGGTCCACCAGCGTGTTCGCCAGCGCCGTTCCCGCCGCCCCGGACCCCAGGATCACGATGCGCGCCGTGGTTTTGACCATCGCGGCGCGGGCGGGACCCGTGGCCAATGCCAGCGCACCGGCGCCCGCTGCCAATCCCAGAAAACCCCGGCGCGTGGGAGTCATTGATTCGAATGTCATGCTGCGTTTCCTCCGCTCATATGCGGTGAATTGCATACGATGGTATGGCGAAACTTTGATCTGGATCAAACGCGGCCTGGCAAAGCCGAATCAGAGCCGCAGCTTAACGTCGCAGCCCTGCGAATTGATGGGATCAGCGGGTCAGGCGTGGTGGATCAGATCAACCCCAACAGCCGCGCGGCGTTCCATTTGATGATGTCGGGGCGCAATTCGTCCTTGATGTCGATGCCGTCGAAATCGGCCAGCCAGCGTTCCGGCGAGATCATCGGCCAGTCGGACCCGAACAGCACCTTTTTGCGCAGGATCGAGTTGCAATAGCGCACCAGGATCGGCGGGAAATATTTCGGCGACCAGCCCGAGAGGTCGATATAGACGTTGGGCTTGTGCTGCGCGACCGCCAGCGCCTCTTCTTGCCAGGGAAAGCTGGGATGGGCCATGATGATCTTCATGTCGGGGAAATCGACTGCAACATCATCAAGATACATCGGGTTCGAGAATTTCAGCCGCATGCCGTTGCCGCCCGGCATGCCCGACCCGACGCCAGTCTGGCCGGTGTGGAACAGGCCGATGGCGCCATGTTCGGCCAGCACCTCGTAGAACGGATAGGCCATGCGGTCGTTCGGGTAGAACCCCTGCATGGTGGGATGAAACTTGAAGCCCTTGACGCCGTGTTCGACGATCAGGCGCCGCGCCTCGCGCACCGCCATCTTGCCCTTCCACGGGTCGATGGACGCGAACGGGATCAGCACATCGGAATGTTCCGCGACCTGCTGCAGCACCTCGTCATTCGAGAACCGGCGGTAGCCCGTCTCGCGTTCGGCATCGACAGGAAAGATCACGGCGGCGACGTTCTGCGTGCGGAAATGGGCTGCGGTCTGGGCGATAGTGGGCTGCACGATCTTGGACCCGAAATATTTCGCCATCGCGGCTTGCAGGTCGTCATAGCCGTCGTCGCTGTGACAGCCACAGGGTTCTTCGGCATGGGTATGGATGTCGATGGCGCGGATCTTGTCGAGGTCGATCATGGGCGTGTTCCTTCAGGCGTTTTGGCTGTCGGAGACGAGGGGGGGGGGGGCGGCGGCGCGGCGCCCCCCCCCGATGAGCGCCCCCCACAACAGGCCCAGGGCCCG
>JBBRCF010000002.1:0-73131 GCA_038205135.1 Rhodobacterales bacterium | reverse complement strand
ACCGGGATACCTGCCGGGCCTTGATGCCGCATGTGCAGGCGATCTGGGCGCTGGCGGGGCCGCTGTGGCAGGGCGCTGGGGCCGGCTGGATTGGGCGGCGATGGATTATCTGCTGAACCAGACCGGGGTGTTCCTGTCCAGACAAGCCGATCTGCCGGGGGCGATCGCGCTGGGCCGCGCGGCGCTGGAGATGAAAACCGAGCGGCTGGGCGAGGATCACCGCGCTGTGCCGCTGGCACTGGGCAATCTGGCGGTGGACTTGGCCGAACTGCCTGATGCCGCGTCGCTGGCCGAGGCCGAGGCGATGATCGCCCGTGCGGTCGCGCTGGACCGGGCGCATCGCCGGGGGGCCGAGCGCGCCGATTTAGCCAGCACTTACGTGCAGCAGGCCTGCATCGCGTTCCGGCGGATGCAACCTGACCCTGCCGGGTTTGCGGCGGCGGAACGGCTGGCTACGGTGGCGCTGGCGCAGGCCTGGCATATCTGGGCCGACCTGTTCGGGGCAAACAGCGCCGCGATTGCCTATGTCTGGCACAACACCGCCTATCTGCGCGGGGTGCAGGGGCGCAAGGCGGCACAACAGGCGGGGTAAGCGCAGGCGCTGGCGATCACCCGCGCCTTGCCCAACGCGGACCGGGGCGTTCTGGCCGCGATGGTGATGAATGCAGGGTCAACGGCGTTGGAACTGGGGCGGGCGGATCAGGCGGGGCCGCTGTTGCAAGAGGCCTATGATATCTGGGTCGCGATTCTGCGGCCCGACCATCCGAATTTGATCAAAGCGGCAGGCTGGCTTGCCACCTTCCTGATGAAACGCGCGGCCCAAGGCGATGCGGCGGCGCGGGCGCAGGCCGCGGAAATCTGTGCCCGCCATGGCCTGTCGCCGGACCAGATGGTGCAAGATGCCGCCCGCTACCCCGACACCCCGCCCGACCTGCCGCCCGACGCGGACTGGCCATGGGTCACGCACCCGCCTGACCCATCCCCCTTACCGCTCTGGCCCCCCCGCGCGGGGGCTGCTATCCCCCGGCAAAACGGGGGGCGCGGATGCAGTCGGCCATTGCGGGGTTCGGGTTGGGGTTGTCGCTGATCCTTGCCATCGGCGCGCAGAATGCGTTTGTGCTGCGCCAAGGGTTGCGCCGCGCGCATGTGCTGGCGGTGGTGCTGACCTGCGCGGTATCCGACGCCGTGCTGATCGCGGCGGGGGTGGCTGGGTTTGGGGCGCTGACGACCGCCGCACCCTGGCTGGAACCGATGATGCGCTATGGGGGCGCGGCGTTTCTGATCGTCTATGGCGCGCGGGCGTTCCTGTCGGCGTGGCGCGGCGGCGCGGCGTTGCAGGCCGGCGACGGGGCGCAATCGCTGCGCGCGGCGCTGTTGACGAGCCTCGCGCTGACATGGCTGAACCCGCATGTCTATCTGGATACCGTGGTGCTGCTGGGGTCAATCTCGGCGCAATACCCCGACCGGCTGGCCTTTGCCATCGGGGCCATGACGGCCAGTTTCGTGTTTTTCTTTACCCTCGGCTACGGTGCGCGGCTGGTCGCGCCATGGTTCGCGCGGCCCGGCGCCTGGCGGGGGCTGGATGCGGGCGTGGGCGCGGTGATGTGGGCGATTGCCGCCAAGCTGATCCTTGAGGCGTGACCCCTTGCGGCCCCCCGGCACAGGTGTTCAATACCGCCATGGCCTTGGATCGATCCTATCACCCCGTGCGCGGCATCCTGTGGATGCTGCTGACGGGGTTGCTGTTTGTCGGTGTGACCGCGCTGGTGAAATATCTGGGCCCCGAGGTTCCGGCGGCGCAGGCGGCGTTTTTGCGGTATGCACTGGGGTTGGTGTTTCTGATCCCGATGCTGCCATCGCTGATCCGTGCGCCGGTGACACGCCGCGACCACGGGTTGTTCGCGGTGCGGGGTCTGGGGCATTCGCTGGCGGTGGCGCTGTGGTTCTTTGCCATGGCGCGGATCCCGATCGCGGATGTCACGGCGATGAATTATCTGACGCCGGTCTATGTGACGCTGGGCGCCGCGCTGTTTCTGGGCGAAAAGCTGGCGATGCGGCGAATTCTGGCAATTCTGGGCGCGCTGGTTGGCGCGCTGATCATCCTGCGGCCGGGGCTGCGCGAGGTCGGGCCGGGCCATTACGCCATGCTGGGTGCGGCGGTGGTTTTCGGCGGGTCCTATCTGCTGGCCAAGGTGCTGACGGATCGCCATCCGGCATCGGTCGTGGTGGCGCTGATGTCGATCTGGGTCACGCTGGGGCTGGCGCCGATGGCCATCGCGGTCTGGGAACCGCCAACGCTGCACACGCTGGCCGTGCTGTTTGTGGTGGCCACGCTGGCGACGGCCGGGCATTTTACCATGACGCTGGCCTTTGCCGCCGCCCCGATGACGGTGACGCAACCGGTGACGTTCCTGCAACTGGTCTGGGCGGTCAGCCTTGGCGCGCTGGTGTTTGCAGAGCCCGTGGACCCCTGGGTGGTCGCCGGCGGTCTGGTGATCCTCGCATCGGTCAGCTACATCACCTGGCGCGAGGCGATGTTGAAACGCCGCATCACCCCGCCCGTCGCGCCGATCTGACGTCCGTCACGGCCGCGCCAGCCGCGCCAGCACATCGCCGGGGCCGATCTGCGCGGTGCCGACGCGCAACGGGTCCGGGTCTGCGGCCAGCAGTTGCATCACCTGCGCCAACGGGGTGTCTCCCGCGATCTGCCGCGCGCCGCCGGGGCCGGGGCTGGCCACATCGGCGGCGGTCAATACGCCCAGCGGATTCATGTGGGCGACGAACTCTGCCACGTAATCCGTTGCAGGCGCGCGGTAAATCTGGCCGGGTGTGCCGCATTGCACGATGCGCCCGCCTTCCATGATGGCGATGCGGTTGCCCAGTTTGAACGCTTCGTCCAGATCATGGCTGACGAACAGGATGGTGCGTTGCAACCGCGCCTGCAGGTCCAGCAGTTCATCCTGCAACCGGGTGCGGATCAGAGGGTCCAGCGCGGAAAACGGTTCGTCCATCAACAGGATCGGCGCATCGGTGGCAAAGGCGCGCGCAAGGCCGACACGCTGCTGCATCCCGCCCGACAATTCGCCGACCCGGCGATCCGCCCAATCGGACAGCCCGACCAGCGCCAGTTGTTCGTCGGTCTTACGGGCCCGCGCGGCCCGGTCCATCCCGGCCAGTTCCAGCCCCAGCCAAACGTTTTCGCGCACCGACCGCCACGGCAGCAGGCCAAACTGCTGGAACACCATCGCCACATGGCGTTGCCGGACGCGGCGCAGGGCGGTGGCGCCAGCCGCGGTCACATCCACCGGACCTTCAGGCGTATGCACCGTCACATGGCCGCGCACCACCGGGTTCAGCGCGTTGACCGCGCGCAACAGCGTCGATTTTCCGGATCCGGACAGGCCCATCAGCACAAGGATTTCGCCGGCCCCCACGGTCAGCGAACAGTTGTGCACGCCCAGCACCTGACCGCAGGCCGCCTGTACCTCGGGGCGCGTCCGGCCGGCGTCCATCAGCGGCAGGGCACGGTCCGGATGATCGCCGAACACGATGGACACGTTGTGAAATTCCACGGCAGGTGGTCTTGCGCGGGTCATCGGCGGTCCACCTTCAGCATGCGGTCCAGCGCGATGGCGACCGCGACGATCACCAGCCCGGATTCGAACCCCAACGCGATGTTGACGCTGTTCAAGGCCCGCACCACCGGCACGCCCAGCCCGTCGGCCCCCACCAGCGCCGCGATGACGACCATCGACAGCGACAGCATGATGGTCTGGTTCAGCCCCGCCATGATCTGCGGAAACGCGAAAGGCAGTTCGACCTTGGTCAACACCTGACGCGGGGTGGCACCAAAGGCCTGCGCCGCTTCGCGCAGGCTGGATGGCACGGATGCGATGCCCAGTTCGGTCAGCCGGATCGGCGCGGGCAGCACGAAAATCAGCGTGGCGACCAGCCCCGGCACCATGCCGATGGAAAACAGCGCAATCATCGGGATCAGATAAACAAAGGTGGGGATGGTCTGCATCATATCCAGAATGGGTCGCAACGCCTTGGAAAACCGCGGATTATGCGCCGCGCGGATGCCGATGGGCACGCCCAGCCCCATGCACAGCAGGCAGGCGTAAAGGATCAGGGTCAGGCTTTCCAGCGTCTCGTCCCAATACCCCTGGTTCAGCACATACAGAAAACACCCTGTCACGATCGCGATGGGACCCCAGCGGCGTTGCAATCCCCAGGTCAGCGCGGAAAACGCTGCGATCAGCGCCAGCGGCGGGACCATCTCCAGCCCGGCCAGCGTGGTATCGATCAGCCAGGACAGCCCGTCGTCGATCCGTTCGAACAGCACGGGAAATGTGCCGACGATCCAGTCAAATAACGCCTTAAACCAGCGTCCGACGGGCAGTTTGTGGGTGGTCAGCCAGTCCATGGCCGGACGGGGGCGGCGGTTACGACGGGGCCGCCCCCTGTACCTTCAGAGACCAAGCGCGGTTTTCACCGCGGCCATCGCGTCGCCGCCAGCCTTGGTGGTGACACCCGCCAGCCAGACGTCCAGCACTGCGGGGTTGGCTTTCAGCCAGGCCTGCGCGGCCTTGGCGGGGTCGGTGCCGTCGTTCAGGATCGCGCCCATGATCTGGTTTTCCATTGCCAGCGAAAATTCGAGGTTGGTCAACAGGCGGCCCACGTTGGTGCATTCGGCCACGTAACCCGCGCGGGTGTTTGTCAGCACTGAGGCTCCACCGAAATCGGGGCCAAAGAAATCGTCCCCGCCGGTCAGGTAGGTCATGGCGAAATTCGCGTTCATCGGATGCGGTTCCCAGCCCAGGAACACCACCGGCTCGCCGCGCCCGTCGGCGCGGGCGACCTGCGCCAGCATGCCCTGTTCGCTGCTTTCGGTCACATCGAAACCTTTCAGACCGAACGCGTCCTTTTCGATCATGTCGAGGATCAGGCGGTTGCCGTCGTTGCCGGGTTCGATCCCGTAGATCGTGCCTTCGAGCGCGTCCTTGAATTTTGCGATATCGGCGAAATCCTTGATGCCCATGTCGGCGGCGGCCTTGTTCACTGCGAGGGTGTATTTCGCGCCGGTCAGGTTGACGCGCACAGTGTCCACGGTTTTCGCGTCGCGGTAGGGGGCGATGTCGGCCTCCATCGTGGGCATCCAGTTGCCCAGAAACACGTCAATGTCGCCTTTGGCCATCGCGGCATAGGTGATCGGCACCGAAAGCACTTTGATGTCGGTTTCATACCCCAGCGCGTCCACTACCGTGGCGGTCGCTGCCGTCGTTGCGGTGATATCCGTCCAGCCGACGTCGGAAAACGTCACCTTGTCGCATTGGGCGAAAGCGGGCGCCGTTGTCAGCAGCAGGGCGCAGATGGCAGCACGGATGGTCATGGGGGCGTCTCCTGGATGATTGTGGTTTGACTGGCGCATAGCGTAGAGGCCCGCCCGCCTGCGGCGCAATCATTTCCTTGGCGTTTTGCGGTCAAAACCGGTCGTTAACACGGTGCGCCGCGCGCGATTGGCAATTAAGAGTGGATCAGCAGAGGTTCAGCGCCGGATTCAATCCGGTGCGGCACAAGGGGTTCAGGATGCACATGCAACCGAAAGGCAGCCATTTCGTGAATGGCGCGTATGTCGATGATGCGGACGGCGTAGCGTTCGATGTGCATTACCCGGCCACCGGTGCCGTGATTGCCCGGCTGCATGCGGCGACACCTGCGGTGATCGAGGCGGCGCTGGCCAGCGCGCATGCAGCACAGCGCGACTGGGCGCGGCTGAAGGGCGTCGAACGCGGCCGCATCTTGCGCCGGGCCGCTGATCTGATCCGGGCGCGCAACCGCGAATTGTCAGAGCTGGAAACCCATGACACCGGCAAACCGCTGTCGGAAACGCTGTATGTCGATCCCGCAAGCGCTGCCGATGCGCTGGAATATTTCGGCGGGCTTGCTGGCGCGCTGACCGGCGAACACGTGGCCCTGGGTGACAATTGGGGTTACACGATGCGGGTGCCGCTGGGGGTTTGCGTCGGCATCGGGGCGTGGAATTACCCGATGCAGATTGCGGCATGGAAAGGCGCGCCCGCGCTGGCCTGCGGCAATGCGATGGTGTTCAAACCGTCGGAAACCACGCCCTTGTCGGCGCTGGCGCTGGCGGAAATCCTGCATGAGGCAGGGTTGCCTGCGGGTTTGTACAATGTGGTGCAGGGCATGGGCGAGGTAGGCGCGGCGCTGGTGGCTGACGCCCGCGTGGCCAAGGTATCCCTGACTGGGTCGGTGCCGACCGGCAAGCGGGTCTATGCGGCCGCGGCGGCGGGCATGAAGCATGTCACGATGGAACTGGGCGGCAAGTCGCCGCTGTTGGTCTTTGACGATGCCGATCTGGACAGCGCGGTATCAGGGGCGATCCTCGGCAATTTCTATTCCTCGGGGCAGGTCTGTTCCAATGGCACACGGGTGTTCGTGCAGCGCGGGTTGAAGGACCGGTTTCTGGAACGGTTGTCGGCCCGTTTGCAAGGCGCGCGCATCGGTGACCCGCTGGACGAGGCGACCACCTTTGGTCCCATGGTATCGGCGCGGCAGTTGGGCATCGTCGAGGGTTATATCGCCCAAGGCCTGACCGAGGGCGCGCGGCTGGTGGCGGGCGGGCGGCGGCTGGATGGGCCGGGATACTGGATCACGCCCACCGTGTTTGCCGATGTGACGGACGACATGACCATCGCGCGCGAAGAGATTTTCGGCCCTGTCATGTGCGTGCTGGATTTCGACACCGAGGACGAGGCAGTGGCCCGCGCCAATGCGACCGAGTTCGGCCTGTCGGCGGGCGTGTTCACCCGCGACATCACGCGCGCGCACCGCGTCATCGCGGCGCTGGAGGCGGGGTGCTGTTTCATCAACAGCTACAACGATGCGCCGGTGGAATTGCCGTTCGGCGGGTCAAAGATGTCGGGCGTGGGGCGGGAAAATTCGCGCGCGGCGATCGAACATTACAGCCAGATGAAATCGGTTTTCGTGCGCATGGGGCCTTGCGAGGCGCCGTTCTGAATGGCGTTGCGGTTGTGGGTGGGGCCCAATCGGGGCGCGCCTCCCACCCACCCACCCCGGCGCGCCCCGATTGGGCTGCGCCCCTGATCCGAGGGCATCATTGATGGATGCAGACTATGTGATTGTCGGAGCGGGCAGCGCCGGGTGTGCCGTGGCATATCGGCTGGCCGAAGCGGGGCGCAGCGTTGTGGTCATTGAACATGGCGGAACGGATGCCGGGCCGTTCATCCAGATGCCTGCCGCCCTGAGTTACCCGATGAACATGCGCCGCTACGACTGGGGGTTCATGTCAGAGGCAGAACCGCATCTGGGCGGGCGGCGGCTGGTGTGTCCGCGCGGCAAGGTGATCGGTGGGTCATCGTCGATCAACGGCATGGTCTATGTGCGCGGCCACGCGCGGGACTATGACCATTGGCGCGATCAGGGCGCGGATGGCTGGGGTTACGCCGATGTGCTGCCGTATTTCAAACGGATGGAGGCGTGGGACGATGGTGGCCACGGCGGCGATCCCGGCTGGCGTGGCACGGACGGCCCGCTGCATGTCGGGCGCGGGCCGCGTGCGAACCCGCTGTTTCACGCTTTTGTCGCGGCGGGTGCCGAGGCGGGCTATGGCGTGACCGCGGACTACAACGGCGTTCGGCAAGAAGGCTTTGGCCCGATGGACCAGACCATCTGGCAGGGGCGGCGCTGGTCTGCCGCCAATGCCTATCTGAAACCGGCGCTGAAAACCGGGCGGGTGCGGGTGATCCGCGCGCTGGCCACCCGGGTTGCGATGAACGGGCGCCGCGCCGTGGGCGTCGAGGTGATCCGCGATGGTCAGCGGCAGGTGGTTCAGGCCGGGTCCGAGGTGATCCTTGCCGCGTCCAGCATCAACACGCCAAAGCTGTTGATGTTGTCCGGCATCGGGCCTGCCGCGCATCTGGCCGACCATGGCATCGCGGTGGTGGCGGACCGGGCGGGTGTGGGCGCAAATTTGCAGGACCATCTGGAGGTCTACATGCAATATGCCGCAAAACTGCCGATCACGCTGTATAAACACTGGAACCTTGTCAGCAAGGCGGTGATCGGCGCGCAATGGTTGTTCACAAAACGCGGTCTGGGCGCATCGAACCAGTTTGAAAGCGCGGGGTTCATCCGGTCGCGCGCGGGGGTGGATTACCCGGATATCCAGTTTCATTTCCTGCCCATCGCGGTGCGCTATGATGGCAAGGTGGCGGCAGAGGGCCACGGGTTTCAGGCCCATGTCGGCCCGATGCGCAGCCCGTCGCGCGGGTCGGTCACGCTGCGGTCCGCCGATCCGGCAGCGGACCCGGTCATCCGGTTCAACTACATGAGCACCGATCAGGACTGGCTGGATTTTCGCGCCTGCGTGCGGTTGACGCGCGAGATTTTCGCGCAACCCGCATTGGCCGCGCATGTGCGGCATGAAATCCAGCCGGGGCAGGGGATGGATACCGACGATCAGATCGACAGTTTCATCCGCGATCACGCCGAAAGCGCCTATCACCCCTGCGGCACTGCGCGGATGGGGCGCGCGGATGATCCGGGCGCGGTAGTGGACCCGCTGGGACAGGTGATCGGGGTTGATGGATTGCGGGTTGCCGACAGCTCGATCTTTCCGCGCATCACCAACGGCAATCTGAACGCGCCGTCGATCATGGCCGGCGAAAAGATCGCCGATCATGTGCTGGGGCGGCGCCTGCCGGCGGACAATGCCGAACCCTGGCTGCATCCGGATTGGCAAGTGGCGCAGCGGTAACCCGTTAACATTTTATTAACCTTGGTTAATATTTGCGGTTGAAAACGGCGGGCTGCAGGCGCCTTGTTAACCCATGTTAAGAACTGCCGCTCTGCTTGCCCTGATGGCCGCCGCGTTGGTGGCACTGCCCGCCGTCACCAGCGACGGGCGGCCGACGGGTGTCGTGCGTGTGATCGACGGCGACACGCTGGATGTCGGCGGCACTCGCGTGCGGTTGCATGGCATCGATGCGGTCGAGGCGCAGCAGACCTGCCGCACCGAACAGGGCGTGGAATGGCCCTGTGGCGCGTGGGTCAAGGCCGAGGTGACGCGGATCTATGACGGGGCGCGCGCGAACTGTGCCACGCGGGATATCGACAGGTATGGCCGCGCGGTGGCGCGCTGCACTGTTGCGGGGAAGGACATCGGCGCGGCGCTGGTCAGCGCGGGGCTGGCCACCGCCTATCGCCGGTATTCCAAAGATTATGTCGCGCTGGAAACCGCCGCTGCCAAGGCCGACCGGGGCCTTTGGGCCATGCAGGCGCAGTCGCCCGAGGCGTTTCGCCGTGCCGCGCCGGCGCCGCGGTCGTCCGCACCTGTGTCGTCCGCACCTGTGTCGTCCGCACCTGCGGGTTCACCGGTTGTTCCGGCGTCGACGTCCTGCGCGATCAAGGGCAACATCTCGTCCAAGGGTGACCGGATCTATCACGTGCCGGGCCAGCGCTATTACGACAAGACCAAGATCGAGCCGGGCAAGGGCGAACGCTGGTTCTGCACCGCCACTGAAGCCCGCACGGCGGGGTGGCGCGCATCCAAGGTCTGAAACGCACAGCCCGTGTGCAGCCATTCGGGGCTGGCGGCGGCGCAGTGGTTTGCTAATTCAATGCAATGAAACTCGCTCTTGATGCCCGCACGGGCCTGCCGCCGCACCTGCGTTTCCTTGCCGACCGTTACCCGCGGGCGGTCTGGACGGGGCATGCCAATTTCAATGGTCTGACGGCGTTCTGGCTGGAACGGCACGGCATGTTCCGGCAGGTGATGGACAAGATCCTGACCGACACGCAGGCCCAGATCGACGCGCCGAAACCTCGCTTTGCGCCGGAACTGGCGCGTTACACCGGGTTTTTCCTGAACGAGCTGCACGGCCATCATGGTATCGAGGATCAGCATTACTTCCCGAAATTCGCCGCGCTGGATCAACGTCTGGTGCAGGGGTTTGAAATGCTGGATAGCGACCACCACGCGCTGGACGGCCATATTCATGCGCTGGCCGAGGCCACCAATACCGTGCTGTCGGCGCTGAAATCCGGGGCCCCCGTGCAGGATGCGCTGGGGCGGCTGGAGGCGGCGCAGGCGGCGTTTCGGCGTTTCCTTGACCGCCATCTGGCGGATGAGGAAGAGATCATCGTGCCGCTGATCCTGGAATACGGCGCAGAGATGAATTGATCCGTGTCAATATGCGCCGCGCCGGGGCGAGATAAGGTAGCGCCTGATCGAACCCAGCAGAAGGCAAACATGTCCCATACCCCCCACGAATTGCACGAAGAAATCCCGGCGCATTCCGACCGCATCCACGCTTTGAAAGTGTCGGATCCGCATTTTGCCAAGCTGGCCGAGGAATACCACGCCGTGAACCGCGCCGTGAACCGCGCCGTGCACCGCGCGGAAACCAAGATCGATCCGATGGACAATCTGGCCGAAACCGAACTGCGCAAGACCCGCGCGGCGCTGAAGGACCGGCTGTACAAGATGATCACCGCCTGAACCGGGCGCGGCGTTCAGTCCACCGCATAGGGCAGGACGCCGCGTTTGTTCGGATCGACCGTCAGCCGCCGTTCCAAGGGGGGCACGGACCGCTGATGGCAATTGGGCCTTTCGCAGATCCGGCAGGAAATCCCGATAGGTTCAAAGGCACGCGGGCTGTCGACGTCCAGCCCATCGGCATAGATCAGCGCGGGGGCGTGGCGCACCTCGCACCCCAGTGCGATGGCAAACCGCCGCACCGGGGCCCCGAAACTGCCGCCCGGTTTCGACACATCGCGCGCCAGGCTGACATAGCGCACCCCGTCCGGTGTTTCGGCCAGTTGGCGCAGGAACCGGCCCGGCGTTTCGAACGCCTGATGCACGTTCCACAACGGACACGCCCCGCCGTAGCGCGCGAATTGCAACCGCGTGGCGGAATGGCGTTTGGTGATTGTGCCCGCCTGATCGACGCGGACAAAGAAAAACGGCACGCCTTTCGCCCCCGGACGTTGCAGCGTGGACAGCCGGTGCGCCACCTGTTCGATCGATGCACCGAACCGGTGCGCCAGCAGTTCCAGATCATGCCGCGTGTCCTGTGCGGCGGTCAGGAACGCGGCATAGGGCATCAACGCCGCCCCGGCGAAATAATTCGCCAGCCCGATCTTGGCGATGGCGCGCGCCGCGTCGGACTGGAACCGCGCGAGGTCCAGCGAGGCCTCGATCAGCTTGTCCTGCGTCAGCAAGGCCAGTTGCAACAGCATCTGGAAGGTCTGGGTTTCCGGGGCCACGCCGGCCGCCAGCGTCAGGTGCCGGGTGCCCGCGTCATAATCGCGGATGCGCCCGGTCTCCACGCGGGTGACGGTGACGCCGGTTTGTGCCAATGCCGCCTCGGCGCGGGCTGCCGTGCCGCGTGGGCCGGAACCTGTGGCGAACCGTTCGGCGGCGCGGTCCACCGCGTCGATGTAATTATCGCAGTAGTGAAAGAAGTCGCGCACCTCTTCCCACGGGCTGGCCTGGCCGCGGGCGTCGGCGCGGCCCAATGCCTCGTCAAGGCTGGCCAGCCGTTCATGCGTCTGGCGATAGGCGCGGTGCAGGTCCAGAAAAGCGCGCGCCAGTGCCGGCGCGTTGGACGCCGTCAGCCGCAGGTCCGCCACCGGCGGCGCATCGGAAAACAGCGGGTCCGCCAGCGCCTCGCGCATGTCCGACACCAGCCGTTCACTGTCGCCGATGGCCAGTTCGGTGACGTCAAAGCCGAATTCCTGCGCCAGTGCCAGCACCACAGAGGTGGACACCGGGCGGTTGTTGTTTTCCATCTGGTTCAGATAGGGCAGGGACACGCCCAGCTTTTGCGCGAAATCCTTTTGCGTCAGGCCCAGCCGTTGCCGGGTTTCGCGCAGTTTAGCCCCCGCGTACAGTTTCTGTGTCGCCATCTGCGCGCCCCGCTTTGCAATATCGCCAGCCTAGGTTTGCAAATCAGAGCAGACAAGGGGTTACAGACCCAGTTGCCGTTGCCGCCGGATCACCCACAGCACCGCCAGCGCCGAACAGACCCCACAGCCCAGCATGATCAGGGTCAAGGGCCGTTCGCTGCCGCCCGGCACCAGTACCATGCCCGCCAGAGCCGACAGGGCGGCGCCGCCGCCCAGCATCATCGCACCGCCCAGCCCCGATGCCGTGCCCGCCAGATGCGGCCGGACCGACAGCATGCCGGCCGTCGCATTGGGCAGCGTCAGCCCGTTGCCGATGCCGATTGCCGTCATCGCACCAAAGAACGCGAAAGCCGAGGCGTGCCCGGTGACAGAGATCACCCAGGACGCCAGCGCGCCCAGAATGGTGGCAATCGCGCCGGCCAGCACCATGCGGTTGGCACCGATGCGGACGCTGAATTGCCCCGACGCCCAGTTGCCAAAGAAATACCCCACCGAAGGCGCTGCGAAATATAGGCCAAGCTGCGATGGCGTCAGGCCGAACAGCTGCATGCCCACATAAGGTGCGCCGCCCAGATAGGCAAAGAACGCGCCGGCCCCGAAAGCCGATGCCAGCGAATAGCCCCAGAACCGCGGGCTGCGCAGCAATTCGGGGTATTCGGCAAACTGCCGTAACAGCGAATTCTGCGATGGCGCATGGGTTTCACCCTGATCGGCCCAGATCAGCGCCAGAATTGCCAGACCACAGACCAGCAGGAACCAGAAATTTGCGCGCCAGCCATAGGTTTCTTCCAGCAATCCGCCGATGGTCGGGCTGATCATCGGCACCACCGACATGCCCATGGTGATGTATCCCAGCATCGCCGCCGCACGGTCCTGCGGGTGGATGTCGCGCACGATGGCCCGGGTCAGCACCATCGCAACGGCGACCGTGGCCTGTGCCATGCGGAACAGCAGAAAAACCACCGCATTTGGCGCAAGGATGCAGCCCAGCGTCGCGACGCAAAATATCCCCAAGCCCCACAACATGACCGGGCGGCGGCCGAACCGGTCTGCCATCGGCCCGATGATGGTCTGCAACACCGCGCTCATCAGCAGATAGACCGAAACGGCCAGTTGCATGACGCTGTAGTCCACCCTGAAATCCAGCGCCATGCCGGGCAGCGACGGCAGAAAGATGTTGGTAGCCAGCGCGGACGTCCCGGCAACCAGGATCAGCGTCGCCAGTGTGGGCGGGGTGCTGCGGTTCATCAATTCGGGTTTTGTCATGGAGTCATGGGTAGGCGGACCCAGCGCCAAGGTCCATGCGGGGCGGACCAAAATTTGCAAGATTTGCGATTAGCGAAGCCGGTCTTTTCAAGGCTTTGCAAATTAGCGCAATTCTGCTTTGACCGCCGCACCGGCGCGCGTATAGGGGATGAAACGCAAAGGGGACAGCCATGAAAGACATCCTCCACGAACTCGCATCGCGGCGGGCTACGGCCCGTTTGGGTGGTGGCGAGGCGCGGATCGCGGCCCAGCATGCCAAGGGCAAGCTAACGGCGCGCGAACGCATCGACCTGTTGCTGGACGAAGGGTCGTTCGAGGAATTCGACATGTTCGTTGCCCATCGCTGCATCGAATTCGGCATGCAGGACCAGCGGCCCGCAGGCGATGGGGTTGTGACCGGCTGGGGCACGATCAACGGCCGTCAGGTCTATGTGTTCAGTCAGGATTTCACCGTGCTGGGCGGATCGGTGTCGGAAACCCACGCGGCAAAGATCTGCAAGATCATGGACATGGCGATCCGGAACGGGGCGCCGGTGATCGGGTTGAACGACTCGGGCGGCGCGCGCATCCAAGAGGGCGTCGACAGCCTTGCGGGTTATGGCGAGGTGTTCCAGCGCAACGTGATGGCGTCCGGCGTGGTGCCGCAGATCAGCGTGATCATGGGCCCCTGCGCGGGTGGCGCGGTCTATTCGCCGGCGATGACCGACTTCATCTTCATGGTGAAGGACAGCTCCTACATGTTCGTCACCGGCCCCGATGTGGTGAAAACCGTCACGAATGAAATCGTGACCGCCGAGGAACTGGGAGGTGCGACGACGCATACCCGCAAATCATCCGTGGCGGACGGTGCGTTCGAGAACGACGTCGAGGCGATGGCCGAAGTACGCCGGCTGGTGGATTTTCTGCCCGCCAACAACCGCGAAAAGCCGCCCGTGCGGCCGTTCTTTGATGCGCCCGACCGGATCGAGCCCAGCCTTGACACCCTGATCCCGGAAAACCCCAACCAACCCTATGACATGAAGGAACTGATCCTGAAGGTCGCGGACGAGGGCGATTTCTACGAGATCCAGACCGATTTCGCCCGCAACATCATCACCGGCTTCATCCGGCTGGAAGGTCAGACCGTGGGCGTGGTGGCGAACCAGCCAATGGTGTTGGCCGGCGTGCTGGACATCGACAGCGCGCGCAAGGCGGCGCGGTTCGTGCGGTTCTGCGATGCGTTCGAAATCCCGATCCTGACGTTGGTGGATGTGCCGGGGTTCCTGCCTGGGACCAAGCAGGAATATGACGGCGTCATCAAGCATGGCGCGAAACTGCTGTTCGCCTATGCCGAGGCCACGGTGCCCAAGGTGACGCTGATCACCCGCAAGGCCTATGGCGGGGCCTATGTGGTGATGTCGTCGAAACACCTGCGCGGCGACATCAATTACGCCTGGCCAACCGCGGAAATCGCGGTGATGGGGGCAAAGGGCGCGACCGAAATCATCCATCGCGGCAAATCGCCCGAAGATATCGCGCGGCTGGCCAAGGAATACGAGGATCGGTTTGCCAATCCGTTTGTGGCCGCCGAGCGCGGATTCATCGACGAGGTGATCCAGCCGCGGTCAACCCGGCGACGCGTGGCGCGGGCGTTTGCCAGCCTGCGCGGCAAAAAACTGACGAACCCATGGAAAAAGCACGATAATATCCCGCTATGACAATGGGGCGGCGCGGCCCCGCCGGGGTGGTGCCCCGCGGGATGTTTCAGGCAGGATAAAGGAAGACGCGGTGACCCGGGATGGCTGGATCGAACGGGACGAAGGCGGCGGCGCATGGGTGCATGCGCGGCGGCTGCCGTGTCGCATGGACCTGACCGTGACGGCGACCGTGCCGGCCCGCGCCGGGCGGCGTCTGGCACGGGCGATCCGGCAAGACATGTGGCGGGTGTTGCGCGATTTGCGGGGGTTTTCACCTATGGTCCGCGTGGTTGCGGCGGGCGATGCGGCGTCGGTGACGGCGGGCGGACAGATCGACGCGCCGTGGCCGCGCGGCGCGACGGTGGCGCGGTTGACGGCGCTGCTGGCCGACCCGGCGCATCAGGCGCGCTGGCGGGGCTGGGCGGGTCTGCTGGTTCTGGCGCTGTTGCCACACGCCGCGCTGGCGCAGGACGTGGCGCCTGAACCGGTGTCGGGTTCACCGTCCGGCCTGTCGCTGCTGTTGCAGGAGGTGCTGATCGAACTGCAAGCCGAAGGCGCGTCATTGGCACGGTTCCGGCTGGTGGCCCCTGATCTGACCACAGTGGGTTTCGCGCGCGTCGAGCCGGATTTTCCGTGGTTGTGCGAAAAACTTGCGCTGCCCCGACTGGCCAAGGCAGGCCAGCCTGTCGCGCAGGTCATCATTTCGATTGCCTCCGCGCCGATCCCGTTTGGCGAAAGCACGCCCGAGGTCACGCAGTATTTCGAGGTTTTCCGCCCCGAGGGCGACCGCTGCATCTGGGAGGTGTTCTGATGCGTCCACAATATGTTGCGGGGTATTCTTCAAGCTGTTGCAAAGAAGATGCGGTCTTGCGTTTGCCGGCAGTTTGCAGCGGCGTCGGGTTCGCGGAGCGTGGGAAAACTGGTATCCTGACCGGCGGTTGCAACATCGCAGCCGCACCTACGAAAGACCGGGGTGTCCGGGCCGTGTCCGGCGCCCTCAACTCGCAAAGAGACAGGAGAAACTTATGTCGAACAGTGTCAAGGGCGTGCTCGCGCTCTGCCTCGTCGTGGTCGTCGCCGCATGTGGCAACCGCGCCCCGCAGGAAGAATTCGTTGTGGTTCAACCCGAACCCATCTCGGTCGAACAGTCCTATACCGGCAAGTTCAAGTAACGCTCGGGCCGGATTTCCGGCCGGGATGACAGCGGGGCGGGCGTTTGCGGCCGCCCCGACACACGGGATCGCGCAGACCCTATTTGCGCAGATCCGGACAGACGCGGTGCAGCCATGCTGAAACATCGCGGCTTTCCCGGGCGGATGCCCAGTACCGATTTCCAGTTCGTGATCCGCCGCGCCAACTCAAAAGGCGTGACGCCGCTGGTCAAACGGGAACGCTACAAGGACCGCAAGCACGTTGACCGCATGGCGGATGCTTCGTTCATGGCGGCATTGTGGGACTATTTCGGCACCGAGCCCTTTGAACGCGGCAATCTGGATGCCGGGCGGCTGTCGTTTCTGTTCGGGCGCGAGGTCAGGCCCGCCACCGACCCGTTCGACCCCAAAAGCTATGACGCGCTGCTGGTGATCGATGAAAAACTGGTGCGGGCGAATTTCCCGGCGATCTTTGCCACCGATGCGGCGGCGGGGGATCACGATTGGGACGCAGACGGCGACGATGACGGTGCGGACGACGATGATGCGGATGAAGACGACGACACCTATGACGATGAAGATGCGGACGATTATGATGATGACGGGGAACCGGCATGATGCTGTCGCAACCCATCGGCGGCGGTTGCCATGCGCGGTCCCCCGCTGACCTGACGAAAACGGTCTTGCGCAGGCGCAAGGATATGCCATCGTCGACGTCAACAAAATCAACATCGAGAGGCGTCGCGACATGCGTTACACAAAATGGATGGCTGTTGCCCTGTGCACGGTCGGATTGGCGGGCTGTGGCGACACGCTCGCGGAACAGGGCCTGCTTGGCGCTGGCGCAGGCGTTGCAACCGCCGTTGTGCTGGACACCAATCCGCTGGCAACCGCCGCGGTCGGCGCCGCGGCCAACGTGGCTTATTGCCGGACCTATCCGTCGCGCTGCTGACGCGTCCAGCGATCTGCTGACCAACATCAAAGCCACCTGCGCTGATCGCGCGGGTGGCTTTTGGCTTGCCGTGTCAGGCCGTTTGGTGGCGCTGCGGCCGCGTGGCCCGGAAAATGCCGCAGAAAACGCGCCAGAAAACGCGCCAGAAAACGCGCCAGAAAACGCCCCAGAAAACGCGCCAGAAAACGCCCCAGAAAACGCCCCAGAAAACGCCCCAGACTCCAATTTCGAAAACGCCTGAAAACCGGCCATGCCTGAGAACTCGAAGGGACCGATGATGTTCAAGAAGATCCTGATCGCCAACCGCGGCGAAATTGCCTGCCGCGTCATCAAGACCGCGCGCAAGATGGGCATTCAGACGGTGGCGGTCTATTCCGACGCAGACCGCGGCGCACTGCATGTCGCGATGGCCGACGAGGCCATCCACATCGGCCCGCCCCCCGCGAACCAGTCCTATATCGTGATCGACCGGATCATGGGGGCGATCAAGGCGTCCGGTGCCGAAGCCGTGCACCCCGGTTACGGCTTTCTGTCGGAAAACCCGCGCTTTGCGGCAACGCTGGAGGCGGCGGGCGTCGCCTTTATCGGCCCGCCTGTAAAGGCGATCGAGGCGATGGGCGACAAGATCACCTCGAAAAAGATCGCGCAGGCCGCGGGCGTCAGCACTGTGCCCGGTTACATGGGCCTGATCGCGGACGCCGAAGAGGCGGCGACGATTTCCGACCAGATCGGTTATCCGGTGATGATCAAGGCGTCGGCCGGCGGCGGCGGCAAAGGCATGCGCATCGCGTGGAACCCGCAGGAAGCGCGCGAAGGGTTTGAATCGTCGAAGAATGAAGCGGCGAACAGTTTCGGCGATGACCGCATCTTTATCGAGAAATTCGTGACGCAGCCGCGCCATATCGAAATTCAGGTGCTGGCCGACCTGCATGGCAATGCGGTCTACCTGCATGAACGCGAATGTTCGATCCAGCGCCGCAACCAGAAGGTGGTCGAGGAAGCGCCCTCGCCGTTTCTGGACCCGGAAACCCGCAAGGCGATGGGCGAACAGTCGGTCGCGCTGGCCAAGGCGGTGGGTTACGCGTCGGCCGGCACGGTGGAATTCATCGTGGACGGCAATCGCAACTTCTATTTCCTCGAAATGAACACCCGGTTGCAGGTGGAACACCCGGTGACCGAACTGATCACCGGAATCGATCTGGTGGAACAGATGATCCGGGTCGCAGCGGGGGAAAAACTGCCCTTCGCGCAGGATGACCTGAAAATCACCGGCTGGGCGATCGAAAACCGGCTGTATGCCGAAGACCCCTATCGCGGGTTCCTGCCGTCGATCGGCCGGCTGACGCGTTATCGCCCCCCGGTCGAGGTGATGGCGGGGCCGATGGCGGACGCGGGCACCTGGCATGGTGAAGCGGCGCGCGGCGAGCGGGCGGTCCGCAACGACACCGGCGTGTTCGAGGGCGGCGAGATCAGCATGTATTACGATCCGATGATCGCCAAACTGTGCACCTGGGGCCCGACGCGGGCCGAGGCCATCGCGGAAATGCGGCTGGCACTGGACACATTCGAGGTCGAGGGCATCGGGCACAACCTGCCGTTCGTCGCTGCCGTGATGGACCATCCGCGTTTTGTGGCCGGCGATATCACGACGGCGTTCATCGCCGAGGAATACCCCGACGGATTTCAGGGCGCGACCCTGCCCGAAAATCAGCTGCACCGCATCGCCGCCGCCTGCGCCGCGATGCACCGGGTGGGTGAAATTCGCCGCACGCGGGTGTCGGGACGAATGGACAACCATGAACGCCGGGTCGGCGATGATTGGATTGTGTCGCTGCAAGGCGCGGAATTCGCGCTGAAAATCGCCGCAGATCACGATGGCGCGACGATCCATTTTGTGAACGGTGCGACGTTGCGCGTCACCTCGGATTGGGTGCCGGGGCAACCGCTGGCCAAGCTGCTGGTGGACGGCACGCCTTTGGTGCTGAAATCCGCGAAGATTTCCGGCGGGTTCCGCATCCGCACCCGGGGGGCCGACCTGAAGGTGCATGTGCGCACCCCGCGTCAGGCCGAACTGGCCCGCCTGATGCCGGAAAAAGTGCCCGCCGACATGTCGAAATACCTGTTGTGCCCGATGCCGGGGCTGGTGGTGAAGATGTACGTGGCCGAGGGCGACGAGGTGCAGGATGGTCAGGCCCTGTGCACCGTCGAGGCGATGAAGATGGAAAACATCCTGCGCGCCGAACGCAAGGCGCGCGTCAAGGCCATCAAGGCAAAACCCGGCGACAGTCTGGCCGTGGATGCCGTGATCATCGAGTTCGAGTAAGGTGATGCTGCGGCGGGTCGGGACATGGCAGGAAAAGACACGCGCGATTGCCGCGCGCGGCTATTTCTTGCCCAGTCCGTCGCGGATTTCCTGTAACCGGCTGGGCCATTTGTCGATCGACCGGGTGATTTCGCGGGTGGACGACGGCAGCGGTTTGCGCAGTTTGACCTCGCCGTCCTTGTCGATCAGCACCAATCCAAATCCGCGCGGGCGCAGGGCCAGCCGCAATGGCCCCTTCGCAGCCGGGTCCGTGTCGGTCAGTACAACGATGTCACGCCGGGACAACGCATCGGGATCGGCCTGCAAAAACTGCATCTGTTGTTCGAAACGCGGGTCGGCGGGGGTGTCGGCGAACACCACGATGGGGCGTTTTGTCCAGAGGAATTCTGTCAAATCGACTGGATCGGCCGGAGTGACAACTATGATGACCGTCTGGACGGGGACATCTTCGGCGACCCCGGCGGAAGGAGCTGCGGCCAGCAAAAATGCCAGTATTGCGAGTGTTTTGGTGGCTGTCATTTGGTCTCCCTTCCTGCCTCATATAGACCGGGGCAGGGCGGATGCGAAGGGCATGCCACCGCGATTGCGGAAAGTTTTCCAATTAAGCCCTTGGTCAGGGATACGCGCGAGGGTCGGGAAGGTTTTCCTTTTACCCGCAAAGGCGCGTTTGGCTGCCATGGACGTGATTCTGCATCTGGGTGCGCATCGCACCGCCACCACCGCATGGCAGACCGCGCTGCGCGGTCAGGCTGCGCATCTTGCGGCGCAGGGTCTGGCTGTCTGGACCCCGCCGCAGACGCGGGCCGGGTTGTTGGCGGGGATCCTGCCCGAACCGGGGCTGATTTCGCCGGAACAGCAACTGGACCGCGCGCGGGGCCGGATAGCCCTGGCGCTGGCGCGGTTGCAGGATCAGGGATTGACCCGGTTGCTGGTCAGCGACGAAAATATTCCCGGCACTCCGCGCGGCAATATCAAGGCGCGCGCGCTGTATCCTGCCGCCGGTTTCCGGGTGGTGCGCCATGCGCAGGCGTTTGGTCTGCATCTGCAGCGGGCGCATCTGACGTTGCGCGCGCTGGACAATTACTGGGCGTCGCTGCTGGCGTTTTCGGTGTCGCGGGGCGCGCCGGTGCCGGGGCCGGGGGTGCGGGCCGCTATCGCCGCCAACCCGCGCGGCTGGCGCGAGGTGATCCGCGATATTGCCTGCGCCCTGCCGGATGTGGACTTGCAGGTTTCGGTCTATGATGCGGCCAGGTCTTTTGCGGACCTGACCGGCGGAGCGCTGCGCCCGGTCGGCCCCATGCCATGGCCAAACGCCGCGCCAGACCTGCCGGCCCTGCGCCGCGCGCAGGCGGATGCGGGCGGCAACCCGGCCCTGCTGGGCGCGGGCGACGGGCGCTGGCAACCGTTCACGCGTGAACAGGTGGCCTGCCTGAGGGAAACCTGGGCAGATGACCTGTTCTGGTTGCGCGCGGGCGCGGACGGGCTGGCGACGCTGATTGACGATACCCGGATTGACGAATTCCAAGGGGCGACAGACCCCGCCATGATGACAAGAGGATATCACGATGACGAACGCGAAGGATGCGTGGCGTAAGCTGGCGGCACAGGAACTGAAACAGCCGGCGGAAAAGCTGACCTGGAAAACGCTGGAAGGCATCGACATCGAACCGCTGTATACTGCCGATGATACGGCGGACCTGCCGCATATGGGCAGCCTGCCGGGGTTTGAACCGTTCACCCGCGGCGTGAAGGCGACGATGTATGCCGGGCGACCATGGACGATCCGGCAATATGCCGGGTTTTCCACCGCCGAGGCGTCGAATGCATTCTACCGCAAGGCTTTGGCCGCCGGGCAGCAGGGCGTGTCCGTCGCGTTTGATCTGGCGACGCATCGCGGCTATGACAGCGATCACCCCCGCGTGGTGGGTGACGTCGGCAAGGCGGGCGTGGCGATTGACAGCGTCGAGGACATGAAGATCCTGTTTGACGGCATCCCGCTGGACAAGGTGTCGGTGTCGATGACGATGAATGGTGCGGTGATCCCGATCCTCGCCAGTTTCATCGTCACCGGCGAAGAACAGGGCCATTCCCGCGCGGTGCTGTCGGGTACGATCCAGAACGACATCCTGAAGGAATTCATGGTGCGGAACACCTATATCTATCCGCCCGAACCCTCGATGCGGATCATCGCGGATATCATCGAATATACCTCGGCCGAGATGCCGAAATTCAATTCGATCTCGATTTCCGGCTATCACATGCAGGAAGCGGGCGCGAATCTGGTGCAGGAACTGGGCTTCACGCTGGCCGATGGGCGCGAATATGTCCGCGCGGCGATCGAACGCGGCATGGATGTCGATGATTTCGCCGGCCGCCTGTCGTTCTTTTTCGCCATCGGGATGAATTTCTTTATGGAAGTGGCGAAACTGCGCGCGGCCCGCATGCTGTGGCACCGCATCATGACGGAATTCGGCGCGAAAGACCCGCGGTCGAAAATGCTGCGCACGCATTGCCAGACGTCGGGCGTGTCGTTGCAGGAACAGGACCCCTACAACAACGTCGTGCGCACCGCATATGAAGCGATGGCGGCGGTGCTGGGCGGTACGCAATCGCTGCACACCAATGCGCTGGACGAGGCGATTGCGCTGCCCACGGAGTTCAGCGCGCGCATTGCGCGGAATACCCAATTGATCTTGCAAGAGGAAACCGGGGTCACCCGCGTGGTCGACCCGCTGGCGGGGTCGTATTACGTCGAAACCCTGACCGCGCAATTGGCCGATGAAGCATGGAAACTGATCGAAGAAGTCGAGGCGATGGGCGGCATGACCAAGGCGGTCGCCACCGGCATGCCGAAGCTGCGGATCGAGGAATCGGCCGCCATGCGCCAGGCGATGATCGACCGCGGCGAAGAGGTGATCGTCGGCGTCAACAAATACCGCAAGGCCAAGGAAGATCCGATCGACATTCTGGACATCGACAATCAGGCGGTGCGGGCGTCGCAAGTCGCGCGGTTGGAACAGGTGCGCGCGCATCGCGACGAGGTGGCGTGTCAGGCAACGCTGGCGGAGCTGACCCGGCGGGCGGCCCATGGTGGCAACCTGTTGGCGGCGGCGGTCGATGCGGCGCGGGAACGCGCCACGGTGGGGGAAATCAGCATTGCGATGGAACAGGTGTTCGGGCGTCACCGCGCCGAGGTCAAGACATTGGCCGGGGTTTACGGCGCTGCCTACGAAGGCGATGCCGGTTTCGCAGCGATCCAGGCCGATGTGGAGGCGTTTGCCGCCGCCGAAGGCCGCCGCCCGCGCATGCTGGTGGTCAAGATGGGGCAGGACGGGCATAATCGCGGCGCCAAGGTGATCGCCACCGCATTCGCCGATATCGGGTTCGACGTGGATGTCGGTCCGCTGTTCCAGACGCCCGAAGAAGCGGCGCAGGACGCGGTGGACAATGATGTGCACGTGGTCGGCATTTCGTCGCAGGCCGCCGGACACAAGACGCTGGCCCCGCAACTGATCGCCGCGCTGAAGGAAAAAGGCGCCGAGGACATTCTGGTGATCTGCGGCGGGGTGATCCCGCAGCAGGATTACGATTTCCTGAAGGGCATGGGCGTCAAGGCGATCTTTGGCCCAGGCACCAATATCCCGGATGCGGCGCGCGACATCCTGTCATTGATCCGCGCCACACGGGACTGACGCGCGGACATCCGCTGTGGGGAGGGGGGCCCTGCCCCCCGCCTGCGGCCCCCGCCGGGGGTATTTCAGAACCGAAGAAGCCCGGGGTGTCTTTCACTCCGCCGGGTGGGTTTGCCTATGGCACGGGCACCTTGGCGGTAGACAGCATCACCACCGTGTCGCCCTGAACGGCCGGGACGACCGGGCCGCCGAACACCGATATCGTGAACCCGATGCCTGCGAGGCCAGCCTGGCTTTGGACATGCGCCCGGGTCGCCCCCGCGGGCATCCGGGCAAGGCGCTTGCGGTTCAGCCAGATCGGTGCGGCCAGCGGGTTCAGCACCATGACAAGGCCATCCACCGTGAGTTCGGCGGTGAAGAACGGCGCGATGATGAACGCGCCCGGATCGTCGTGAATCGCCAGCGACAGACGAAACACCTTTGGCGCTAGCACGCCAAGGGCCAAGGCGATGTCTGTCGCCGCCGGGATTGCGCAGCCCGACGCGTTCGGCGGAATGCCGGTGTTGAAGAACAGCAACTGCTGCGCGGGCACCGCCATGCCGGTTAAGCCGGCCATGCCTGACAATATCACGTCGCGCGGATTGTTCGGCTCGGCTTTGAACAACTCGTGCTTCGGTTCCAGCCCGATCATAGAGCAGACGATCGCCGTCAACCTGTCCTTGATCCAGCGGATCAGCAGCTTGACCATTCCTTTGCCGTTCAGCGTGACCGACAGCTTTGCCGCAAGGAACGTGCCGTAAAACGGCGCCAGAGCCTGAAAAATCGGTCTGGGACGCGTGTGAGCATCTGACTGGTCCCCCTTTTATTGTTCCGCGTGAATTGCGTGTGTTGCCCAATGCGGGGATTGTGCGACAGGTGTCAGGAAAAGCTGCGATGAAAGGTGCGTATGCGATGCTGGTTCTGGATCATCTGGCCGTGGCGGCTACGGACCTGAACGCCGGCCGTGCGGCCGTCGAGGCCGTGTTGGGCGTGCCGTTGCAAGCTGGCGGGGCACATGCGCGCTATGGCACCCACAACCTGCTGCTGGGACTTGCGGACGGACTGTATCTGGAGGTGATCGCGCCCGATCCGGCGGTGCCCGTACCCGCCCGGCCGCGCTGGTTCGATCTGGACCGTTTTGCCGGGGCGCCGCGGCTGACGAACTGGATCGCCCGTAGTGATGATCTGGATGCGGATCTGGCATCGCTGCCGGGATCGGGGGATGCGGTTGCCATGGCGCGTGGCGATTTCCGCTGGCAGATCGCGGTGCCGCCGGATGGCAGGTTACCCCGCGACGGCGGCCAGCCCACGCTGATCCGCTGGGATGGGGCGCATCCGATGGACCGGCTGGCGGTCCGGCCTGTCACCCTGCGGCGCCTGACCATCCGCCATCCGCAGGCGCAGGCCTTGGCCACGCGGGTGCTGCCGCTGTTTGATGACCCGCGGCTGACGTTTGAAACGGCCGCCGCACCATCACTGGCGGCGCTGTTCGACACGCCGCGCGGGCTGGTCATGCTGTGATCCTGCGCCCTGCCACGCCTGCGGATGCGCCTGCCATCGCCGCGATCTGGAACCCGATCATCCGCGAAACCACAGTGACATTCACCACCGAGGAAAAGACCTTCGAAGGTCTGGTTGCGGACATCGCCCTGCGCGCGGCCCTGTACCAGCCGTTTCTGGTGGCGGATCACGACGGGGTGCTGGGTTTTGCCACCTATGGCGCGTTCCGGGCCGGGCCGGGTTATGCGCATGTCGGGGAATATACCGTCATCCTTGGGCCGGCGGCGCGCGGCCAGGGGGTGGGGCGGGCAATGCTGGGTGCGCTTTGCGATCATGCGCGGGCGGCAGGGCTGACGCAGATGATCGGCGGGATCAGCGCGGAAAATGCGACGGCGCTGGCGTTCCATGCCCGCATGGAGTTTGCCGAGATTGCCCGCCTGCCGGGCGTGGGCCGCAAATTCGGGCGCTTCATCGATCTGGTGTTGCTGGCGCGTGACCTGTGACGCGCCGGCGCGGTTTGTCGCGCGACAGTCACGCTGCGGCGCGATAGTGTATCTCCATGTCGATATGGACCCGCATCACCGACGCCCTGAAAAGCCTTGCCAGTGGCGAGGCGTTGTCGGCTGTGTTCGACCGGCTGCGCACGCCGCCGGAACGGTCGGTGGCGTTCACCATCGCGGTGATCGCGCTGGCGGCCAAGATGGCCAAGGCCGACGGGCAGGTGACGCGCGACGAGGTCACCGCGATGCGCGAGGTGTTCCAGATCGCGCGCGACGATGAACCGGGGGCGGCGCGGGTGTTCAATCTGGCGCGGCAGGATGTGGCAGGGTTCGAAGAATACGCCGGACGCATCCGCGTGATGTTCGCCGACAGCACGGACAGTCTGTGCGATCTGATGGAGGGGCTGTTCCACATCGCGCTGGCGGACGGCAGCTATCATCCCGCCGAAGATGCGTTCCTGACCCGGGTTGCGGAAATCCTTGGCGTGCCGGATGCTGAATTCGCCGCGCTGCGCGCCCGCTATGTTCCGGATGCGCCAAAAGACCCGTGGACGGTGCTGGGTCTGGTCCCCGGCACGCCGCTGGAGGCGGCACGGGTGCAATTCCGCCGTCTGGTGCGCGACACCCATCCCGATGCGATGATCGCGCGCGGTGTGCCGCCCGAGGCGGTCAAGCTGGCCGAGCGTCGGATGGCCGACATAAACCGCGCCTGGGATGCGATCCAGGCCAGTCAGGCCCTGTCGTCGGGCGCGGCGTAATGCGTCTTGCGACATGGAACGTCGAATGGTTCAATGCCCTGTTCGATGATCAGGGGCGACCGTTGGCCGACAGCGCACGGTCCGCGCGCCGCGATGTGACGCGGGCGGCCCAACTGGCGGCGATTGCGGATGTGCTGCGCGCGGTCGATGCCGACGCGGTGATGGTGATCGAGGCCCCCGACACCAACGGCAAACGCAGCACCGTGCGCGCGCTGGAACGTTTTGCCCGCGATTACGATCTGCGGCTTTCGCGGGCCGTGATGGGGTTCGCCACGGACACGCAGCAGGAAATCGCGCTGATGTACGACCCGGGGCAGTTGACCGCGCGGCATGATCCGCAAGGCGATCCGACCGGCAAGAAGGGCAGCGCCACGCCGCCCCGGTTCGACGGCGTGTTCCGCATCGATCTGGACATCGACGCGACCGAGGATCTGGTGACATTTTCCAAGCCGCCGCTGGAACTTGCCTGCCGGACGGCAGATGGCACCGCGTTCCGGATGATCGGCGCGCATCTGAAATCCAAGGCGCCGCATGGCGCGGTGGGGCGCGACGCGGTGATGCGGATGGGCATCCTGAACCGGCGCAAACAGCTGGCGCAGGCCATCTGGCTGCGCGCGCGCATCGACGCACATCTGGACGCGGGCGCGCCGGTGATCGTTGCGGGCGATCTGAACGACGGGCCGGGGCTGGACCAGTATGAGGCGCTGTTCGGGCGGTCATCGGTCGAGATCGTGCTGGGCGATGCGGGCCCGCGCGGCCTGACCGACCCGCATGCCCGCGAGGCGTTGTTGCGCCGTCTGGGAGCCGCCCCGACCACCGCGCGCTTCCTGTTGCCTGACGAGGATCGTTACCTTAACGCGCTCTTGGATTACATCATGGTGTCGCCCGATCTGGCTGCGCGCGCGCAACGCTGGCGCATCTGGCATCCGTTCGACGATCCCTATTGCTGGGCGACGCCCAACCTGCGCGGGGCGTTGATTGTGGCGTCGGATCATTTTCCGGTGACGCTGGATATTGATCTTTCCCCGTTGCAAGCGGGCGGATGATCCCCATCTTTGGGGCATGAAACATCTGTTCCTGATCCTGTTGCTGCTGGCGGCCCCTGTGCATGGACAGCCGGCAGAGCCTGAACAACCGGCCGAGCCGGATAGCGGCCTGTCGTTGATGGAACGCGGCGCGCAAATGTTCTTTGAAGGGCTGATGCGCGAGGTGGAACCCACCCTGCGCGATCTGGAAGGCGTCATGCGCGAGATGGAGCCCGCGCTGAAGGATTTCGTGGACAAGATGGGGCCCGCGCTGACCACCCTGTTGGGCAAGGTGGACGATCTGGCAAATTACGACCCGCCCGAAATGCTGCCAAACGGCGACATCATCCTGCGCCGCAAACCGGCCGTACCGCCCGCGCCAGACCAGCGTCCAGACCAGCGTCCAGACCAGTTTTCCGATCCAGTGCCGGATCCTGACACCGGCGCGGTCGACCTTTAGCGTCGGATCCGCACGTCGGTGTTCGCGCCCAGCGTGGTCGCCAGTGATTGGAACCGGGCCTGCGCCACCTCGCCGAACAGCGGTTCGGCCGCGCGTTCCAGATGCAGTTCCAGCACCTTCTTGACCGGGAACCAGCGCAGTTCGCCGGGTGCGGCGCCAGTGCGCAGCCACAGCATCGCGCCGAACCGCATCGCCTTGCCCAGCACTTCGGCCTCGTGGATGCGTTTCGGTTCCAGCAGACCCATCACGGTTTCAAACCGCGTGCCCTCGCGCGAATTGGAGTAGCGGTGCAACAGCGCAAGGCCCAGAAACACCCGTTCCCAGTGTTTCAGCCCGCCCAGATTGGCGCGGGTGGCGTTGTCGAAACAGACCTCGGCGCGGTAGTCGGGATGTGCGCGCCAGCTGACATCGTGCAACAGGCAGGCGGCCTTGACGATGCGCAGGAATTCCTCGGGGTGGGATTTGAACAGTGGCAGCACGAAATGAAACAGCGTGCGGCCGAAACCGGGCAGGCGGGCATCCTTGGCCTCGGCGAAATAACAGGCCTCGATCAGCGGGTCGCGGTCGCGCAAGCCTTGCGGCATCTGTTCGTACAGCATGCCTTCGCGGATGCCGTAGGACGATAGCGCGATGTCATGCGGGCGAAACACGCGGACCACCTCGCGCAGCGCTTCGGAGGCCAGCGGCACCAGCGTGATGCGGTCGCGCGAAATGCCGGTTCGGGCGCGCAACGCGTCGATGCCCACCGTATCGATATGGTCGATGGTGGCCATCACGTCCGTCGCTGTCATGCGGTATTCATGCAGCACATGCAGCGGATAGCCTCGCCGGTCCATGTCGATGCGCGCGAACGCCCGCCACGATCCGCCGACCAGAAACAGACGGTTTTTCTGCGGTCCGAGTTGTGCCGCCAGCCCATCGACGATGGCGCGGATATGGTCGCGGCGCGCCTTCTTGCCGCCCTGAAAATCCTTGAGCTTTAGCGGCCCCAGCGGCGATGTGACACAGCGGCCGACCTGACCATCGTTGATTTCGGCCAGTTCCATCGACGATCCGCCGATGTCGCAGACCAGCCCATAGGAACCGGGCCAGCCCAGCAGCACGCCTTGGGCTGACAATCGCGCCTCTTCGGGGCCGTCGATGATGAACAGCTTGATGCCGGTTTCGCGTTCCACCTCGGCCACGAAATCCGCGCCATCGGTGGCTTCGCGCACGGCGGCGGTGGCCACGGCGGTCAGGGGCGCGATGCCCATACCGTCTGCCAACAGGGCAAACCGGCGCATCGCGGCCAGCGCGCGCACCCGGCCTTCGGGGTTCAGGCGGCCGGTCTTGGCCAGACCCGCGCCCAGACCGCACATGATCTTTTCGTTGTAGAAATAGGCCGGACTGCGGGCCGCGCCGTCGAACACCACCAACCGGACCGAGTTCGACCCCACGTCCAGCACACCAACACGCGCCAAGGCACGCACATCGGCGTCGGCGAAAATCGGTCGTCCGAACAGTGTCCTCGCAGGGCCATCCTGCGGTGTCACCGCCGCAACGCTATGCGGTGCGGTGTCAATATCGCCAGCGTCCATGAGCGTCATCCCCGGTCTGTCGCGTGGTCCCCACGCGTGGGTATGCGTCAATCGTCGGTGTGGGTCAATTTCGGAACGTCACCGGCGCCGGCGGAACCCCGTCCGGACAGCGACGGATTTTCCATGAAGAACCGGTGCGCCGAAAACGCAAAGGCCCCTTCGGGCGGCCGCGCTCGGGCAAACGTGCCGTCACCGCTCATGACCCAGCTTTGTGCGGTATCGGCCAGATTCGCCGCCATGATCTGGCTGACGATCTGCGCCTTGCCGGTGGGGTTTTCGATTTCCACCAGTGTTTCGACCCGGCGGTTCAGGTTGCGGCCCATCCAGTCGGCAGAACTGATATAGACCCGCGCCTGTTTGGTGGACAGGCCGTGGCCGTTGCCGAAACACACGATGCGGGAATGTTCCAGAAACCGCCCGACGATGGATTTGACGCGGATATTTTCGGACAGGCCTTTGACGCCCGGGCGCAATCCGCAGATGCCCCGGATCACCAGGCTGATCTTGACCCCGCCTTGGGACGCGGCATACAGCGCGTCGATCACCTCGGGGTCGATCAGGCTGTTCATCTTGGCCCAGATTTCGGCGGGTTTGCCGGCCTTGGCGTGATCGATTTCCTTGACGATCATCTCCAGAAGGCGCGGTTTCAGCGAAATCGGCGAGATCGCGAGGTTTTCCAGCCCTTCGGGTTGCGCATAGCCCGACAGGAAATTGAACACCTTGGTGGCATCGCGGCCCAGCCGGGCATCACAGGTGAACAGCGACACGTCGGTATAGATGCGCGCGGTGATCGGGTGATAGTTGCCGGTGCCGAAATGGGTATAGGTCACCAGATGATCGCCTTCGCGGCGGACCACGGTCGAAATCTTGGCATGGGTTTTCAGGTCCATGAACCCGTACACCACATGCGCGCCCGCACGTTCCAGCCGGCGCGACTGGCGGATGTTGGCGGCCTCGTCGAACCGGGCCTTCAGTTCCACCAGCGCGGTCACCGATTTGCCATCCTCGGCGGCATCGCACAGCGCATCCACGATCGGCGAATTTTTCGACGTGCGGTACAGCGTCTGCTTGATCGCCACCACATCGGGGTCATTCGCGGCCTGCGCCAGAAACCGGATCACCATGTCGAAGGTTTCATAAGGATGATGCAGCAGCATGTCCTTTTGCCGGATCGCGGCGAACATGTCGCCGTCATGGTCGGTCACCCGTTCCGGCACGCGTGGCACGTAGGGCGTCCACAACAGGTCGGGCCGCGCGTCGATCACCAGTTCCTTCAGGTCGGCCATGCCGATCAGGCCATCGACCGAAACGACCTCGTCCGGCGTGACGTTCAATTCGCGCATGATCGTGGCGCGCAGATCCTCGGGAGCGTGGGCCGAGATCTTCATGCGGATCACCTCGCCGCGACGGCGGCGTTTCAGCGCGGTTTCGAATTCGCGCACCAGATCCTCGGCCTCTTCCTCGACTTCCAGATCGCTGTCGCGCAGCACCCGGAACGCGCAATGGCCTTTCAGGTCATAGCCGGGGAACAGCTTGTCCAGATGTTTCAGCAGCAGTTCTTCCAGCGGCAAGAACCGGTGCTGGCCGGCGGGGGCGGGCAGGGCGATGAACCGCGCGACCTGTGCCGGGATTGGCAGCAGCGCCCGCAATCCGCGCCGGTCGCGGCGGCGTTCCAGTTGCAGCGCCAGACAGAACCCGGTGTTGGGAATGAACGGAAAGGGGTGCGCCGGGTCCACGGCCAAGGGCGACAGGACCGGGAACACCCGGTTCAGGAACGCTTCGGACAGGAAGGCGCGGTCCTCGTCGGTGACGGTGTGACGGTCCAGAATGTCGATGCGTTCATCGGCCAGGTGGCGTTTCAGGTCGATGAAGATGCGTTGTTGCGCCTGCATCAGACTGCGGGCGTCGTCGTTGATCAGCACCAGCTGTTCGGCGGGCGACAGACCGTCATCGCCGGGTGTCGTGTTGCCGGCGCGGGCCAGTTCGCGCAGACCCGCGACGCGGACGGTATAGAATTCGTCGAGGTTGTTGGCCGAGATCGACAGGAACCTCACCCGTTCCAGCAACGGCACGCGGGGGTTTTCCGCCTCTTCCAGCACACGCCAGTTAAAGCCAAGCCAGCTCATTTCGCGGTTGTAGAACCGGCCCGGGCCGGTCACGTCCAGATCGGGCATGTCCACTGCGTCGGCAAAATCGGAATGCAGGAAATCGGCTTGTGTCATGATGCAGGACCCTTTGGGCGGTTTTCCCGCTGTAGCAGGCTGGTTGTAACGGGTTCGTGGCAATTCGTGGTGGTTATGCCGCGATTTGTCCAGTCGGGTGCGGCCAGTCGGGTGCGCCAAGCGGATTTGGTCAGGGGTTTGGTCAGGGGTTTGGCGCGGATCAGCGCAGGTCAGTCAAGGTTCAGCCGCGCCTGCCGGGTCTGTGCCAGCATGTCCTTGGCCAGCATTTCCTTGTCCAGCACGTGCTTGGCCAGCGTGCGGTTCACCGGCCGGCGGGCATCCAGTGCGGCACGGTCCAGCAGATCGACCAGTCGGCGCGCCTCGGCCAGCGACCGGTCCATATGGGTGACCATCCACGGGATCAGGTCGGGGGCCGGTGTCACCTGACGGTCCGCGAACAGTTTGACCAGCACTGCCGCCAGCAGCGCATCGTCGGGCGGGGCCAGATGCGCCAGCGCCGCCGCCAAAAGCCGCGAGTCAAGATCGGGCAGCCGCACGCCCCATTGCCCCGGCGGGCAGGTGGCGGTCAGCAGCAGGGCGTGGCCTTCGGCGCGCAGCAGGTTGTGCAGGTGGAACAGGGCGGTTTCGGCCTCGGGCTGGCCCGCGACGGCCTCGGCATCCTCGATCACCACCGGCGTCGCCGCCAGCGGGGCGATGTCGGCCTCCGCAAGGTCGGCCCCTGCCACGATCCGCGCCCCGGTCATTGCAGCCCAGACATGCGCCAGATGGGTCTTGCCCGCGCCGGCGGGGCCGGTCAAGATCAGCTTGCCCTGCGGCCAGTCGCGCCAGTCGTCAATCATCGCCAGCGCCAGCGCGTTCGACGGGGCCACCATGAAATCCGCGCGTCCCAGCGCAACGCGCGCGGGCAACTCAAAGCTCAGTTGCCGGCTCACGCAGCCCCGTCCTCCGGGGTATCCACGTCCGGCACGGCGTCCAGACCGCGATACAGCCGGCTTTCGGTGTAGCGCCCGATCACATAGCGCAGGACCACCCCGATGGCCGCCGCCACCGGCACCGCCACCAACAGACCCACGAACCCGAACAGCGCGCCAAAGACCGCGAGCGAAAAGATCAGCCAGACCGGGTGCAATCCCACCGACGATCCGACCATGCGCGGGGTCAGGAAATTGCCTTCGATGAACTGGCCGAACAGGAAAATCGCGGCGATCAGCCCCACGGTCAACCAATCGCCCCAGAACTGGAACAACCCCAGCCCGATCGCCAATATGCCCCCCACCAGCGACCCGACATAGGGAATAAAGGTGATCAGCCCGGCAAAAGCGCCGATGACCAGCCCGAACTGCAATCCCAACGCCATCAGGGTCACGGCATAGAAACTGCCCAGAATCAAGCTTACGGCGCCCATGCCCCGAATGAATGACGCCAGCACCTGGTCGATTTCGGCCGACAATTGCCGGATCACCGGGGCATGGTCGCGCGGCAACAGCCGGTCGATGGCAGACACCAGATTATCCCAGTCATACAGCAGATAAACTGCCACCACCGGCACCACAAAGATCAGCACGATCACGTTGATCAGCGACGCGGCGGACGACAGGACGGTGTTCAGCAACTCGCCGCCCTTGGACTTCAGCGTGTCGCCGACGGTCGCCAGCGACTGCCCCACGACGCTGTCCTGATCCATCATGCTGGGGAATTGAGCGGTCAGAAACCCGCGCAGGTCGGTGAACAGTTGCGGCGCGGTGTTGAACAGCGCCACCGCCTGATTGATCAGCGTGGGCAGCACCAGCAGGATCACGACAACGAAAATCAACGCCGCCAGGACCGTGATCACCCCCACCGCCAGCCCGCGCGACATACCCGCCCGTTGCAGCCGGTCGGCGATGGGGTCCAGCAGATAGGCGATGGCCCCCCCCAGCACAAAGGGCAGGATCACATCGCCAAGGAAATAAAGTACCACCAGAAACACCGCCGCCGCGATGCCCCAGTAGCGTAGCTGATCCCGTACCGGCAACACCATGGCAGGCTCCTTTGGGGGATATGTCGCGACTCTGCCCCGGCAAATCAACCCTTGTCGCACTTGCATTGCGCACCGTGGCGCCCGTTTGCCGCGTCAGCACGCGCTTACGCCGACTGCAATAAGCCCTTGGCGGGTCGACGGGGGGCCTTTGCGGGCTCAGGTGTCGGTCACGGCCCGGGCATCCCGCCTTGGCCCTGTTGCAAGGAACCACACCATGAAACACACCATGATGACCACCTTCCGGCTTGCTGCCGCCCTGATCTTGCTGCCCCTGGCCGCCACCGCCCTGCCCGCAGTCGGCGATGTGGTGGGCACCAACCCGACCGACGCCACCGCCGCGCTGGCAAAGGCCGGATGTGTCGTGCAGGAATTCGAGGCCGAAAACCGCAAGATCGAGGCCAAATGCATCGATGCTGCCAACGTGCGGTGGGAAATCTACATCGACCCCAAGACGGGTGTGGTGACCCAGGTCAAGGTGGACGATTGAGCCATGGCACTCCAGACCAAAGCCATGCCGCGTCCCGCTGCGCCGTGGGACCCGGTCGTGCGGATCACGCATTGGGCTGTCGCGCTGGGGGTCGTGGTGAACGGGCTGCTGGTGAAACCCGGCGGCACGGTCCATGTCTGGGTCGGCTGGGCGCTGGCCGGGCTGTTGCTGGTGCGCGTGCTGTGGGGGTTTGTCGGCCCCCGCCGGGCGCGGTTTGCCAGTTTCCCGCCCGATCCGCGCGCCACGCTGTCGCATTTGGCGGACCTGTTGCGCGGGCGGACAGGGGATTACCCGTCGCATAACCCCGCCGGCGCGATGATGGCCTATGCATTATGGGCGCTGATCGTGGTCACGCTGGTGACGGGTCTGATGATGACCGGGGGTGACAGCCCGGTGACCGTCGCCGAAGACAAGGCCGCCGTGGCCGCAGGCGATTGGTCCGTGCTGGTCCGCGACGGCGATGATCAAGACGACGACGGGGTGGCAGAGGTGCCCGGGGACGTGCATGAAGTGGCAGCCAACCTGATCCTTGTGCTGGCGCTGCTGCATGTCGCGGGTGTCATCATCGAGGGGCGCGTGTTGGGCCGCAATCTGGTGCGACCGATGATTCTCGGCAGAAAGTGACCGCCATGGCACGATCGATACCCTCCAGAGCGGCGAACAAACCCAGCGCAGGGCGGCAGACCGCTGCTCTCGCTATCATTCTGGTGATCCAGGGGGTTGCGGCGGTGTTTTTTGTCGGTGACGCGATGGGCGATTTCCGGTCTGCCCCGCTGGCACCGCATACGCTGCTGGAAGGCTTCGTGGCGCTGGCCCTGGTGTCGGGTATCGGGTTCGCCGCATGGGAATTGCGCCGCACGCTGGCCCGGATGGAGGCGCAGGAACGCGCGCTGGACATGGCGCGGGGCGCGATGGCGCAGGTGATCGACCGGCAGTTCGCCGACTGGGGCCTGACGCCCGCCGAATGTGATGTCGGGATGTTGGCATTGAAAGGGCTGGATGTGGCCGAGATCGCCGCGATCCGGGGCGCGGCGCAGGGCACTGTGCGCGCACAACTGACCCGCATCTATGCCAAGGCTGACGTGACGGGGCGGGCGCAATTCGCCGCATGGTTCGTCGAGGATCTGTTGCAGGACCCTGTGGCGTGAACGACGCCCGGCAATCCTGATGGTGTGCGGCCTTGCCCGTGACAGGCAAGGCCATGATCAGACACGCGTAACGGTGTGCGCGGGATCAGTGGCAGGCGGGACGAACGCCGGGCAGCAGCACCTTGTCGATCACATGGATCGTGCCGTTATCGGCCTTGATGTCGGCGATGATCACATTGGCCATGGTGCCCGTGCCGTCGGCGATAGTCACGCCGGCGGCGCCTTTGGTGATGCACAGGCGCTGTGCGGTCAGCAGCGGCTTGAAATAGTTCGACCCGTTCGGGATCGCTGCCGCCGTCAGGTTGCGGTCATCGACGTGATACAGCAGCACATCGGTCAGCTGGCCCTTGTTTTCCGGCTTCAGCAGCGTTTCGACCGTGCCGGCAGGCAGGGCAGCGAAGGCGTCGTTGACCGGTGCAAACACCGTGAACGGGCCGGGGCCGGCCAGGGTTTCCGCCAGACCGGCGGCGGTCACGGCGGCGACCAGCGTGGTAAAGCGGGCGTCACCGGCGGCGATGTCAACGATGGACTGGGCCTGCGCGGCGGTCGCACTGAGCGCGAGGGCGGCAAGGGCAAATCTGATTTTCATAATGGGCTCCCCGTATCAAGGCCATGGCACCATGCGATGGCTGTACGGGTTACGGGGCCGGGATTGTGCCAGGCTGGAAGATTTCAGCGGGCTGGCGCAGGTGTTACCCGGCGTGATCGGGGGGGAGGGGTGCCGTTGGGGGTAGGGGCGGGACGTAGGCAGCGGGGTCTTTGCGCCAGAGGGCAAGTTGGGTTTCAAACGCATTTTCCCCGTAATCTGGCAATCGCCTTGTGGGCCAATGTGCGGGCCAGGTCAGATTATCGGGCAGATTGCCCTGCATCGACCCGTCGCCAAAGGCTGCTTCCATTTGATCCTGCGTGATCGCCAACTTGTGTAGGTCGACGTCCTGCAATGCGGCCCCAACAAACTGGACATCTTTTAGGTCCGTCCACTCGTCTGTGGTCACCCAGCGCAGATTTTCCCCCGCCATCCTCGCCTTACTAAGGTAGGCTCCCTCTATCCGAGTCTGCCAAAGGTGTGCTCACTCCATCCGAGTCTGCCAAAGGTGTGCTCCCTCCATCCGCGCCTGCGCGAGGTTTGCCCCCTCCATCCGCACCTGCATTAGGTTTGCCCCTTCTATCCGCGCCAGCCAAAGATTTGCCCCCGCCATCCGCGCCTGTCGGAGAGTTGCTCCCTCAATCCGAATCTTCCAGAGGTCTGCTCCCTCCATCCGCGCCTGCGCGAGATCCGCGCCTGCGCGAGGTTTGCCCCCTCAAATCGCACTTCCCCCATCAATGCGCCGCTCACCACACTCCCCGGAAGATCGAGCTTTTGCAGGTTGATGTTGCGCAGGTCGAGCCGGTAGCCCGCATAGCCATAGGTCCTCGCCCTCCACGCCTCTAGCCTCGCCAGATAGGCGTCAAGTTCCCCCTTTGGCCGTGCTGTGCCGTCGTCATGATCAGGCATCATCGGGCAGGGAACATCGAATACCCATTCGGCATCGGGCGCGGCGTCCTTGCCCCAGCGCGCCTCGACACGACGCTGCGCAGCATCGCGCCGCCCGATCACTTTCATAGCCAAAGCGATATCTTCGCGCGGGCCGGGCAGTTTTGTGAGCCATCTGGCAACCTGTGCGCGCAGATTGATCGGGCTGATCCCACCTATGTTTTGCGCCAGTTCAGCGGCCCGCAATGCCAGTTCCGCCGCATCCTGAATATCTGGTTCAAGTTCTTTCGTCGCGCTTTCCAATGCGGTTTCCCAAATGTCGCGCGGATTGTTCCGCTTCACCCCGCTCGCCGGAGCATTCTCGCGCACATAGGCGCACAGAATCTCCATGCAGCGCACATGGTCGCGGCCCCGGTCATGGCGCGTGCTGTCCTGTGCGATGCGTTCCAGCGACAGGATGCCGCCGATGCGGACCTCGATATTGGGTTTCGATTCTTCGATGGTGACGTCCTTGCCCTCGGCATCCTTGCCGCGCAGCTTCACCGTCTTTTCCGCGCCAAGCTGTTCCACCGCCTTAGAAATCCGGTCGGTCACATGGCCTTCGCGCTGGAAATCCAGCGTGGTCTGGCGGATCACTGTGCCCCAGACCAGAAACGGTGCGCCCAACAGGCCGACCAGCAGCGCGCCGAACCCCAACCCGCCCGCGCCGGGGTCGCTGGCCAGTTGCAGCGTGCCGGTGATGGCCGCTGCACCGACAAGCATGAACAGCACCAGCCACCCCAAGGCCAGCAGCCCCAGCAGGATCAGCGCGCCATCCGACAGATCGTCCCGCAACCGCCGCAGCAAGGTGCCGCGCCGGTCCGATACCCAACCCGACAGCGCCGCCATCAGCAGCAGCAGCGCCACCATCACGGCCGCAAACCCCATCACCTCGACCGTCATCCCACACTCCGCACTACCTGACCGTGTCATCATGGCAGTCGCGCCTCCCGATGCAAAGCGCCGCCCGCGCGCCACCGCAGCAAATCCCGGTCACGGAAACACCCCGGCTTGCCCGTGCCCCCGGTTTGCGGCTAGACGGGACCGAACAAATCCGGAGCCACCCCATGCGCATGTCCCGCTATTTCCTGCCCGTGCTGAAGGAAAACCCCGCTGACGCCCAGATCGCCAGTCACCGGCTGATGCTGCGGGCGGGGATGATCAAGCAGCAGGCGGCGGGGATCTATTCGTGGTTGCCGCTGGGCTACCGCGTGCTGAAACGCATCGAACAGATCGTGCATGAGGAACAACAGCGGGCCGGGCACATTCCCTTGTTGATGCCCACGCTGCAACCGGCTGATCTGTGGCGGGAAAGCGGCCGCTATGACGATTACGGGCAGGAAATGCTGCGCATCAAGGACCGGCACGACCGCGACATGCTGTATGGGCCCACCAACGAGGAGATGATCACCGACATTTTTCGTGCTCATGTCGGATCCTACAAGGACCTGCCGCTGACGCTGTATCACATCCAGTGGAAATTCCGGGATGAAGTGCGGCCGCGGTTCGGCGTCATGCGCGGGCGCGAGTTTCTGATGAAGGACGGCTATAACTTTGATCTGGACCGCGATGCCGCGATCCACGCCTATAACCGCCACATGGTCAGCTATCTGCGGACCTATGAACGCATGGGCCTCACCGCGATTCCGATGCGCGCGGCGTCCGGGCCCATCGGCGGCGACAATACGCATGAATTTCTGGTGCTGGCGCAGACCGGCGAGTCGGATGTGTTCTATGATGATCGCGTTACCGGCCTGAAACTGGGCGCGCGCGACATCGACTATGACGACCGCGCGCAGGTGGCCGGCGTGTGTCAGGAATTTACCACGCTGTATGCCCGCACCGATGAAACCCATGACGCGAGCGTATTCGACGCGGTGCCCGAGGCGCATCGCAAACAGGGCCGCGCCATTGAGGTCGGGCAGATCTTCTACTTTGGCACCAAGTATTCCGAGGCGATGGGGGCCAATGTGGTCACACCCGACGGGTCGCGCGTACCGGTGGAAATGGGGTCGCACGGCATCGGCGTGTCACGCCTGCTTGGCGCGATCATCGAGGCCAGCCATGACGACAAGGGCATCATCTGGCCCGAAGGTGTCACCCCGTTCAAGGCGGGCATCGTCAACCTGAAACAGGGCGACGCGGGTACCGATGCGGCCTGTGACGGCATCTACAAGGCGCTGGCGGCCAAGGGGCTGGAATGTCTGTATGATGACCGCGATGAACGCGCGGGCGCAAAATTTGCCACCATGGACCTGATCGGCCTGCCATGGCGCATCACCGTGGGGCCGCGCGGATTGGCGAATGGCATGGTGGAACTGACCTCGCGCCGCACGGGCGAAAGCGTGGAAATGACCCCCGAGGCCGCCGTGGCCCGGATCGCCGACATCTATGCGGCGCATCCCTGACGCGAACCGCGTGGTGCGACCTGCATCCGGTCCGGGGTCCGAACACAAGACGCGCGCGCGGGACAGGGCCGCAGATGCCAGATGCGGGCGGGATCTGTCCGTCTGTCCGGGCGTCCCGCGCCAAAGCGGCGGGTGCGCGCCGCCACCATGATGGACGCTTGACGCCAGACCGCTTGACGCCAGACCGCTTGACGCCAAACTCGGGTCACCGCAAGGTCCGCGCGATTTCAGGAGATACCGATGACCGGCACCCCGCCGCCCTTTGCGGGCTTTGAATGGATGATCGCCTGGCGCTATCTGCGCGCCAAACGCGCCGAAGGCGGGGTCAGCGTCATGACCTGGATCAGCCTGATCGGCATCACGCTGGCGGTGTTTGCGTTGATCGCCACGCTGGCGGTGCGGTCGGGATTCCGGGCGGAATTTGTCGATACCATTCTGGGCGCCAATGCCCATGTCACGGTCTATTCGATCGGGCAGGTGGATGCCGTGACGGGCCGCATCGACCGCACGATGGCGGATTATGACGCGATGGCGGCGCGGTTGGCGGCGGTGCCCGGCGTGACGCGGGCCGCGCCGCTGATCCGGGGGCAGGTGATGGCCAATGCGCAGGGCCGCAACACCGGCGTCGAGGTTTACGGCATCAGCCGCGCCGATCTGGAAACCATCCCCCGCGTCGGCACCGGCGCGAATGCACAGGGCGACCTGACCCGGTTCGACGAGGGCGTCGCCATCGGGTCGGGCATCGCGCGCGAACTGGGGCTGGTGCTGGGCGACCGCATCCGCATCATATCCCCGGACGGGGTGAAAACCGCCTTTGGCACCTCGCCGCGCGTCAAGGCCTATGAGGTGGTTTATGTGTTCACCGCCGGACGCTGGGACATCGACCGCACCCGCATCTATATGCCGCTGATCGAGGCGCAGAGCTATTTCAACCGCGAAGGCCGCGCCGACGAGATCGAGGTGATGGTGGCCGACCCTGACCGCGTCGATGACCTGTCCCTGGCCATGTTGCAGGCGGGCGGGGCGGGCGCGCAACTATGGTCATGGCGCGACAGTTCCAGCGGGTTCCTGCGCGCGCTGGAAATCGAGGACAACGTGATGTTCGTCATCCTGTCCATTCTGGTGCTGATCGCGGCGATGAACATCGTATCTGGCTTGATCATGCTGGTGAAAAACAAGGGCCGCGATATCGGCATCTTGCGCACGATGGGCCTGTCCGAAGGGTCGGTGCTGCGGATTTTCTTTATCTGCGGGGCGGTGACGGGTACGCTGGGCACGGTATTGGGGGTGGTGCTGGGCTGCCTGTTCGCGATCTATATCGACCCGATTTTCAGCGTGGTGAACTACGTCTCGGGCGGCGGGGTCTGGGACCCGGCCATTCGCGGCATCTACAGCGTGCCGGCGAAACTGGAATGGGCCGATGTGATGTCGGCGGTCATGCTGTCGCTGGGGTTGTCTTGGGTGGTGACGATTTTCCCGGCGCGCCGCGCCGCGCGGATGAACCCGGTCGAGGCGCTGCGGTATGAATGAACCCGTGCTGGTGCTGGACGGCGTCACCAAGACCTATAACAAGGGCCGCCCCCATGCGGTTGACGTGCTGCGCGGTGTGTCGCTGACGTTGGCCCCGGGCGAGGTGGTGGCGCTGGTCGCCCCGTCGGGGGCTGGAAAATCCACGCTGCTGCATATCGCCGGGCTGCTGGATTCGCCGGACACCGGATCGGTGCGGATCAACGGCGCGGAAATGGCCGGGCAACCAGACCGGGTGCGCACCGCGATGCGGCGCGGGTCGGTGGGGTTCGTCTATCAGTTCCACCATCTGCTGCCCGAATTCACCGCCACGGAAAACATCGTGGTGCCGCAACTGGCCAATGGCGTGCCGCGTGCCGCGGCCGAGGCGCGGGCGGCGCAGTTGCTGGCCAGCGTCGGCCTGACCCCGCGCGCGGATCACCGCCCGGCGGCCCTGTCGGGCGGCGAACAGCAGCGAGTGGCGTTCTGTCGTGCACTGGCGAACCAGCCGCGTCTGCTGTTGGCGGATGAACCGACCGGCAACCTGGACCCCGGCACGTCGGAAACCGTGTTCGCAGCGCTGCTGGCGCTGGTGCGCGATACGGGCATGGCCGCGCTGATCGCGACGCATAACCTTGATCTGGCCGCCCGCATGGATCGTCGGTTGCGGCTGGATGCGGGGCGGCTGGTGCCCTGACTGGCCGCGCGGACGCGGGTCGGCGGATCGGTTCCCCCTGCGGACAACGCCGCGCTGCATTGGCCGGGCGTGACCGATACGGGCACTAACCATCTTTGTCGTGCTGCGGGGCCGGCTAGACCCGCTGGGTCACGAACACGCCGGCCGCCATCATCGCGATCCCCAGACCGCGCATCGCGGTCACCGGCGTCACCCGTGCCCCGAACAGCCCGAAATGGTCAATCAGCGCCGCTGACACCAACTGCCCTAGCAGCACGAAGAATATCGCATTGCCGACCCCGAATTTCGGCGCGATGAACGTGATCGAAAGCACGTAGAACGCGACCAGCAGCCCGGCCAGCATGGTATGCTTTGGCGCCGTCAGCATGACGGCAAACGCGCCTTGTTGCCGTGTGACCAGCGTGACCACGACCGCCGCCATCACCGCCACGCAGAACAGCAGCACCGACGCTGCCGCCGGTGCGCCGATATGGCGCCCCAACGCCGCGTTGAGCGCGGCCAGGATCGGGATGCCGACCCCGGCGGCGAACATGACCAGGGCGTAGATGGTGGTTTGCGGCATGGGATCATCCGGCGAAAAAGGTTGCAGTGGCCGTGGCAACCGGCCTGCCATCGGGCAGGGCGATCAATGTGGCGCGGGCAAAGATCAACGCCTTGCCTGCGCGGACGATCTCGGCGTCGCATCTGATGCGGTGGCCCGTGCCCGGACGCAGGAACTGCGTATCCAAGGTGACGGTCCCGACCGGCCGCGGCGCACCGAAATGCCCGGCACAGGCGATGACCATGGCCGTATCGGCCAGCGCCGCCAGCGATTGCCCGCAGACGATGCCGCCGACCCGCGCAAGCGCCGGGGTGATCGGCATCGACAGGCAGGCGGCGATCGGTGTGACCTGTTCCACCGTCAGGTCCAGCGCCTGTACCCAAGGGGCAAAATCATCGCCCAGCCAGGCCTGCGCCATGGTCGCGGTAAAGGTCATGTGGGCCTCCCTGCCGGCAATTTCCGCAGCATGGCCGCCCGGCTGATCCAGATCAAGTCGTCGCCGCACGCGGTGCCGCAAGATACGATCAACAGAGGTAAAGGCAACGCAAAGGGACCCGCCATGACCCGCCCGATCCGTACCGCGGCCCTGTCGGGTTTGCTCGCGCTGGCTGCCTGTACCGCGCCGGCGCCTCCGGGGGCAGAACTTTATGCGACGCTGTGCGCGGGCTGTCACGGTGCGACCGGCACCGGTGACGGGACTATTTCGGCGGAATTGCCGGTGGCCCCGGTCAACCTGACGCGGCTGCGGGCGGACAATGGCGGCATGTTTCCGCGCGATGCGACGCTGGCCTGGATCCGTGGCTATCCCGACCGCTACAGCACGCGGGTGATGCCGGAATTCGGCCCGCTGCTGGATGGGCCGACCGAACTGGTGATGACGGACGACGGGCGGGCGGTTCCGACATCCCGCGCCCTGATTCTGATTGTTGATTATCTGGAAACGCTGCAGGAGGAATGACCATGGTCCGATTTGCTGTTTACCGGCGTGCCGTGCTGCTGATGTTGGCGGCCACTCCGGTGCTGGCCCAAGACCCCACCGAGGGACGCACGTTGTACTTGCATTATTGCATGACCTGCCACGGCACCACGGCCGAAGGTGGTGGCCCGATGGCACCGGTGCTGTTGGTGCAACCTACGGATCTGACCCGGTTATCGGCGGGCAATGCCGGGGTGTTTCCTGTCGAACGCGTGGCGGCGCGGATCGACGGCAGTGATCCTCTTGTCAGTCATGGGTCATCCATGCCCATCTATGGCGAAACGTTTGCCGGAGACGACACCATGATCAAGACCCCCAGCGGGCAGCCGCTGATGACCAGCCGTGCGATTGCCGATCTGGTGGCGTTTCTGACCGAGCTGCAACAATGAAGCCGCTTTTGGCCGCCCTATGTGCGGTCGCGCTGGCTGGTTGCACCGTTGACGACATGCCCGAGGCGGGCGAAGGCGCGGCCTTGTTTGCGGAAAATTGCGCGATCTGCCATGGCGCGACCGGGCGCGGCGATGGCACGCTTGCCACCGGCCTGTCGTCGCGCCCGCCGGATCTGACGCTGATCGGTCAGCGGGCCGGCGGTGTGTTTCCGCGCACGGTGGTGCTGTCGCAGATCGACGGCTACACCAAACAGCCCGACACGGCGGGCATGCCGGAATTCGGCCTGCTGTTGCGCGGCGATACGGTGCCGGTGGATGTCGGCGGTGCGCAACCTTCGCCGGTGCCGCGGCCGCTGGCGGCGATCCTCGCCTATCTGGAATCCATCCAGCGCTAGTCGCAGATCCCGGCGACTTGCACGCCATCCCACGGGATAAGCACGTCCGGATGGGCCAGCGATTGCAGCGGCGCCACCGGCATGACGGCGGCGAGTGTGTCATGCAGCCGGCTGGTGCGGGGCGCATCCGGGGCCAAGGCGCGGCAGCAGACGTATTCCTCGACGATGATGGCCTGCTGTTCATAGCCAAAGGAATGGAATTCGGCGCGACTTTCGGGGTCGAACAGATAGGGGTCTGCCTTGGCCACATGTTCGAAAGCGGCCTTCAGCGGGTGATAGCCGGTGGTGGCGCGGTTCTGCCATTGCCACAGATGGGTGATTTCATGCGCAAACAGCATGGCGTCCCACAAGTGGATCCGCTGCGGCCAGTCGGGCAGAAAATCGTCGCGCCACAGATCTTCGCGGAACCATACGGTGCGAAACCCGGCCATCGCCCCGGTGGATACCAGAACCCGGCCGGTGCGCGGCGCGGGATACACCCGTTCGGTGCAGGTCACCCGCGGGCGGACCTTGCGGGTAAAGAGGCGCGGGTTGTCCATCAGGGTGCCGGTGAGGCGGACGCGGTCGGTGTCCAGCGAGCTGCCGTGCAACGTATCCAGAAACGCGCGTTCGTTCCCGGTCAGGGGACGCCCGCAAGCTGCAAGCAACAGGCAAAGGATGAGGCTGGGAAAAAGAGCACGACGCATGATCCGATTGGGCATGGCAGCGCGCTGCTGGTCAAGAGGACGCGTCATCGCCGCCGTGCAATGGCTTAAACATCCAGCTCTTCCACGAACCGCGCGTTTTCCTGAATGTACTGGAACCGCAACTCGGGTTTCTTGCCCATCAGCCGTTCCACCAGATCGCCGGTCTCGCCCGGTTCATCCTCGTCGATCGTCACGCGGATCAGTTTGCGGGTCAGCGGGTTCATCGTGGTGTCTTTCAGGTCCTTGGCATCCATTTCGCCCAGACCCTTGAACCGCTGCACGTCGATCTTGCCCTTGCCACCCAGACCCTTGGCCAGCCACAGCTCTTTCGCCGCATCATCGGCCACATAAAGCCGCCGCGCACCCTGCGTCAGGCGGTACAATGGCGGGCAGGCCAGATACAGATGCCCCTTGTCGATCATCGGCCGCATCTGGGCAAAAAAGAACGTCATCAGCAGCGCGGCGATATGCGCGCCGTCCACATCGGCGTCGGTCATGATGATGATCTTGTCATAGCGCAGGTCATCGACGTTGAATTTCGTGCCCATCTGCACGCCAAGCGCCTGACACAGATCGTTGATTTCCTGATTCTGGCCCAGCTTGCCGCTGGCGGCGCCCAGCACGTTCAGGATCTTGCCCCGCAATGGCAGCAGCGCCTGAAAGTTGCGTTCGCGCGCCATTTTCGCCGACCCGCCCGCACTGTCGCCTTCGACGAGGAACAGCTCGGTGCCCGCGCGGTTGGTCGCCGAACAATCCACCAGTTTGCCGGGCAGGCGCAGGCGTTTGGTCGCAGTCTTGCGGCTGGTTTCCTTTTCCTGACGGCGGCGCAGGCGTTCTTCGGCGCGCAGGATCAGGAAATCGAGGATCGCGCCGGCAGATTTGGTATCATTCGCCAGCCAGGTGTCGAAATGGTCGCGCACTGCGCCTTCGACCAGACGCGCGGCGTCGGCGGTGGCCAGACGGTCCTTGGTTTGCCCGACAAATTCCGGTTCGCGGATGAAACAACTGACGAGCGCGCAACCGCCAGCCACCAGATCCTCGCGGGTGATCTGCTCCGCCTTGCGGTTTTTCACCCGCTCGCCATAGGCGCGGATGCCCTTCAGGATCGCGGCCCAGAACCCGGCCTCATGGGTGCCGCCTTCGGGGGTGGGCACGGTGTTGCAATAGGATTGGATGAATCCGTCCTGCGCGGGCGTCCAGTTGATCGCCCATTCCACCTTGCCAGGCGTGGAGAATTTTTCATTGAAATCAACGGTGCCTGCAAAGGGCTGCTCGGCATAGGTCGCTACTTTGCCCAAGGTATCCTTCAGGTAATCGGCCAACCCGCCCGGAAAATGAAACACCGCCTCGCGCGGGGTTTCGCCATCGTCGATTTCGGATTTCCAGCGGATTTCGACGCCGGAAAACAGATAGGCCTTGGACCGGATCGATTTGAACATCCGCGCCGGTTTGAACCGGTGGCTGCCGAAAATCTGTTCATCGGCATGAAACGTCACCATGGTGCCGCGCCGGTTTGGTGCCGCACCGACGCGCGCGATCGGCCCCTGCGGGATGCCGCGCGAAAACCTTTGTTCGTACAATTCCTTGTTGCGCGCGACCTGCACGATCATGATATCCGACAGCGCGTTGACCACCGATGCGCCCACGCCGTGCAATCCGCCCGACGTCTGGTAGGCGTTGCCGCCGAATTTGCCGCCCGCATGCAGCGTGCACAGGATCACCTCCAGCGCGGATTTATCCGGAAATTTCGGGTGCGGATCGACCGGGATGCCGCGCCCGTTGTCGCGCACGGTGACGCTGTGATCGGCGTGCAATTCCACTTCGATGCGGTTGGCGTGGCCCGCCACCGCCTCGTCCATCGAATTGTCAAGGATTTCGGCCACCAGATGATGCAGCGCACGTTCATCGGTGCCGCCAATATACATGCCCGGCCGCTTGCGAACCGGCTCCAGCCCCTCCAGCACCTCGATGCTGCTGGCGTCATAGGCATCGGGGCCGATTCCGGCCAACAGGTCGTGTGACATGGGCTGCTCTTTCTTGTGATTGGCGCGGTTATGCCAGATCGGGCAGCGGTGCGAAAGCCGTCAGCCAGCCGCGCCGCCCGCCTTCGTGCGCAACCGTTTCGCCAAGGCCGCGGCAGGCCGTGCGATTCAATGCTGCATGGCCGCTTGGGGCGCCAGATCCCCCACCGGATGCGCTTTCACGCACCGCCACCGGACGCCCGCCGGACCGTTCCCGCACCGAAGGTGGTTCGCGCACGTCGGTCATGGCGCAATTCCAGGGCGTCAGCAACTTCCGGGTCAGCGCCATCCAAAGCTATGCGGCGGAATATCCACCCCGCCGCAGATTTTTTTATCGGGTCACGCCGGTTCCGCGTTCCGCCGCGCCATCATTTCGACAAACGCCGGCCGGGCCTGACAGCGCGCGATCCACGCTGACAGCGCCGGAAATGGTGCCAGCGCAGGCGCATGCGGTTGAGTGTACCGCACGGCTTCGGCCAGCAGGATGTCGGCGACGGTAAACCGCCCACCCATCAGCCAGTCGCGCCCCGTCAGATGGGCCTCGATCCGGGCATAGGGCCGCGCCAGCGCCGCGGTGGCTGCCGCCAGCTTGGCCTGACCGGCCTCGGTTCCGGTTTCGCCTCTGCCGAAGGTATACAGAATATCCAAGGCCGGGGTTTCCACCGCCGATGTCGCCAGCAGTGCCCATTGCACCGCCTCGCCTTCCTCGCGGGCATCGCGCGGGCAGGGGTCGCCGGTCAAGGCGCGCGACAGATAGAACGTGATCGCCATCGATTCCGCCAGGCAGAACCCGTCATGGTCGAGCGCCGGCACCTGCCCCATCGGGTTCACCGCCAGAAACGCCGGCGACGCAGTGTTCAGGGGCGCATCCGCTGCCTGCGGATCGGCCAGCCGGTAGGACTGGATCACCGGCACCAGGTCATAAGTTGCGCCCAGTTCGTCCAGCAGCCAGACGGGTCGCGTGGCGCGGCTGCGCAGCACGCCGTAGATCGTGATCATTGGGGTCTCCTCGCGTTATCCCGCGCGACCTTGCCAGAGCGGACCGCCCCCCGAAAGCCCCCATCGGCTTCTTCGGTTTTGAAATACCCCGGGGCGGGGGGCAGAGCCCCCCCCGCCCTCTCAGCCCAGTTCCGCCAGCCGGGCCAACGCGCCGCGCAACACCCGCGCCTCGTCCTGCCTTTGCGCCACCTGTTCGCGGGTCTCTGCCACCACATCTTCGGGGGCCGATGCCACAAAAGACGCGTTGCGCAACCGCCCTTCCATGCCCGCCAACTCTTTCAGCAGCTTTTCCAGCGTCTTTTCCAGCCGGGCCTTTTCGCCACCGACATCGATCACGCCCGCCAGCGGCAACCCGAATGTCGCGCCCTCGGCGGGGATGGTGATGGTGCCTTTCGGAAAGGCGTCCACCTCGGTCAGGGTTTCCACCCGTGCCAGGCGGCGGATCAGCACCTCGTTGCGGGTCCATCCGGTGCGGGCTTCCAGGCCAAAACCTGTCACCGCCAGCGGCACATGCAGCCCCGCTGGCACACGCATCTGCGCGCGCACTGACCGGATATCCTCGATCAGGCCGATCACCCAACCCATCTCGCGGTCGGCATCCGCATCGGCAATCGCGGGGCCAAGGTCGGGCCAGTCGGTCGTCACCAGCATCTCGGCCCGCGTGCCGGTCTGCGCCCACAGATCCTCGGTGATGAACGGCATGAACGGATGCAGCAGCATCATCGACCGGTCCAGCACATAGGCCATCACCGCGCGCGTCTCGGCCTGTTCCGCCGCGGTACCTTCCAGCAGCAGCGGCTTGGCAAATTCGACGTACCAATCGCAAACCTTACCCCAGACGAATTTATACAACGCATCCGCGGCATCGTTGAACCGATAGTCCGCCAGCGCCGCATCCACCGTGGCGCGCGCCCGTGCGGTTTCGCCGAGGATCCAGCGGTTCAGCGTGGCGGTGGCCAAGGGCGGCGCGCTTTGCGTCGCGTGGTCCTGCCAGACGCCGTTCATCTCGGCGAACCGGCATGCATTCCACAGCTTGGTGCCGAAATTGCGATAGCCCGCGATGCGTTGGGTATCGAGCTTCAGCACACCGCCCAGGGCCGCCATCGCGGCGGAAGAAAACCGCAATGCATCCGCGCCGTATTCGTCGATGATCTCCAGCGGGTCGATGACATTGCCCAAGGATTTTGACATCTTCTTGCCCTTGGCGTCGCGCACAAGGCCATGCAGATACACCGTGTCGAACGGCACTTGGCCCACCACGGCCAATTGCATCATCATCATCCGCGCGACCCAGAAAAACAGGATATCCGCCCCGGTCACCAGCACCGAGGTGGGGAAATATCGCTGCATTTCCGGGGTATCTTCGGGCCAGCCCAGTGTGCCGATGGGCCAGAGGCCGGAAGAGAACCAGGTGTCGAGGACGTCGGGGTCGCGCCAGATCGGATAGACCAGATGCGTCGGGTCCTGCGAAGTGGTGTACTGGGCCAATGCGACGGCCAGCGTTTCGACGGCGGCCTCGCGATTGGCAACCTCAACGATGTGCGCGGTGTTCAGCGGATGCGGGAGGCTGGCGAGCGTGTCGCGGAACCCCTCTGCTGCACCCTCGGCATTCGGCGCACAATGAAGCACGGATGCGCGGTCGATGAACCCGCCGTCGCCCAGAATGCGCACGATCTCCACCTGATCCAGCGCCTGATCACCCTCGTCATCGACAAAGCCTGTCGCATCGATATCCAGACCATACCAAACCGGTATCTGGTGCCCCCACCATAACTGCCGCGAAATGCACCACGGCTCGATATTCTCCAGCCAGTGATAATAGGTCCGCTCGCCCGATTCAGGGATGATCTTGACCCGCCCCGATTTCACCGCGTCCAGCGCGGGGCCGACGATTTTGGCAGTATCGACGAACCATTGGTCGGTCAGCATTGGCTCAATGACCACCTTGGACCGGTCGCCGAACGGCTGCATGATCTTTTTTGCCTCGACCAGCGGGACCAGCGGGACCCCGTCCCGGGCTTGACCCGGGACCTCTGCATCAGCCGGAGGCCCCGGCTCGGGGGCCGGGGCGTGCTCGGGGGCCGGGGCGGGTTTTGCTGCCGCCTTGCCCAGCCGCGCATCATCGGCCCGCGTCATAACCGCCAAGGCTTCGGCGGTGATTTCCGCAACGACCTGTTTTCTGGCCTCGAATCGGTCCAGTCCGCGCAAATGATCGGGCACGAGGTTCATCGCATCCACCTCGGCCTCGGACAGCGAGGTTTCACCACGCGCCACGGCGCCCGCAATCGTCGCCGCCTGATCATAGGGCGCACCATCGGCCCGCAATGCGCCGCGCGTGTCCATCAACCGATAACACGGAATGCCATTGCGCTTCGCCACGCCGTAATCGTTGAAATCATGCGCGCCGGTGATTTTCACCGCGCCGGACCCGAAAGTTGCATCCGGGTATTCATCGGTGATGATCGGAATAAGCCGCCGATGCTCTTTCGGGCCCACCGGAATTTCGCAAAACAAGCCTACGATCGGGGCATAGCGAGCGTCGCCGGGATGCACCGCCACTGCGCCATCGCCCAGCATGGTTTCGGGCCGCGTGGTGGCGATGGAAATGTAATCCCGCGTCTCCCGCAGGGTCACGCTCCCGTCGGCATCTTTCTCGACATATTCATAGGTAACGCCACCTGCGAGCGGATATTTAAAATGCCACATGAACCCGTCGGTTTCGATATTCTCGACTTCCAGATCGGAAATAGCAGTCTCGAACTGCGGGTCCCAGTTCACCAGCCGTTTGCCGCGATAGATGAAGCCCTTGTTATACAGATCGACAAAGACCTTGATCACCGCGTCGTGGAAATTGCCCGCTTCGCCCACAGGCGCACCGGGTGCGCCCGACATCGTGAACGCCTCGCGCGACCAGTCGCAGGATGCGCCCAGCCGTTTCAACTGCCCGATGATGGTGCCGCGCGATTTCTGTTTCTGCTGCCATACGCGGGCGGTGAACGCCTCGCGGCCCATCGCGCGCCGTGACGGCTCGCCATTCGCGGCCATGTCGCGTTCCGTCACCATCTGGGTGGCGATACCCGCGTGATCGGTGCCGACCTGCCACAGCGTGTCATGCCCCTGCATCCGGTGCCAGCGCACCAGAATGTCCTGCAACGTGTTGTTGAAGGCGTGCCCCATGTGCAGCGACCCGGTGACGTTCGGCGGCGGGATCATCACGCAAAAGCTGTCCGCGCCCGGTTTGGCATTCGCGCCCGCGGCAAAAGACCCGGCTGCGTCCCAGGCGGCGGAAATCCGGGCCTCGGCGGTGGCGGCGTCAAAGTTTTTCTCGATTGGCATGGCCGGGCCTCCTGCAATTCATCGCCGGTGATCTAGCGGATGGGGCGCGAAAGGGAAAGCCGGCAAGGCTTGATTGGCCGGGCCGGGCGGGGTCAGATGGGGCAAACAGGGGGGCTGCGATGCGCGAAGGGTTTGTCGATCTGCCGGCGGGGCGGTTTTTTGTCCGGGAATGGGGTGATGCGGCCGCGCCTCCGGTGCTTTTGTTGCACGGGTTCCCGGAATATTCGGGGGCCTGGGCCGAGGTCGCCAGCCGTCTGGCCGACCAATTCCGCCTGATCGCGCCTGATCAGCGCGGTTATGGGCACAGCATCGCGCCGCAGGCGGTGACAGATTACGCGCCGGCGAAACTGGTGGCCGACATGGCGGCGCTGATCGACCATATCGGCGCAGGGCCGATCCCGGTGGTGGGCCACGATTGGGGCGCGGCGGTGGCGTACGGTCTGGCGATCCTGCGGCCTGATCTGGTGGCGCGGCTGGTGATCCTGAACGGGGTGCATCCCGGCCCGTTCCAGCGCGCGCTGGCGGCGGGGGGCGCGCAGTCAGCGGCGTCGCAATACATCGACTGGCTGCGCACTGACGGGTCCGAAGATGTTCTGGCGGCAAATGATTTCGCGCGCTTGCGCGGGTTGTTCGGCGCGAACATGGACATGGCGTGGCTGTCCGGGGCGACGCTGGACGATTATCTGCGCGAATGGGCACGTCCGGCGCGGTTGCGCGGCATGGTGAACTGGTACCGCGCCAGCCCGATGCGGGTGGCCCGGCCCGGCGTGCCCATCACCGACCTGCCCGCGCCCAACCCCGACCGGCTGCGGATCGCCTGCCCGCATCTGTTGATCTGGGGCGAAGGCGACCGTGCGCTGTTGCCGGAAGCCACCGTGGGGCTGGAGGATTACGCCCCCGGCCTGATCCGGGTGACCGTGCCCGGCACGGACCACTGGCTGCACCATCAGGCCCCCGATGCGGTGGCGGGCGCGATCCGCGGGTTTCTGTAGCGCATCGGCGAAGGGTTGCGCGTATGGCCGCTAGGGCCGCGGGCGGTGTTTGCAGTTGTCGCGGCTTGGTCTACTGTGCCGCCATGATCAAACGTCGTGCCCAGTATCTATTCCTGTGCCTGTTGCCGCTTGCGACGCCTGTCGGCGCGCATCCGCATGTGTTTGTCGATGTCGCGTTGCGGTTCGCGGCCGGGCCGGGCGGTGTGGCGGGGGTCGAGGTGACGTGGACCTATGACGAATTCTATTCGCTGCTGCTGTTCGAAGACATGAAGCTGGACAATGACGCGGACGGCCGGTTGTCGCCCGCCGAGGAAGCGCGGTTGCAGGGGTTCGACCTGAACTGGGACCCGGGCTTCAAGGGCGATCTGGAGGCTTATGTGGCCGGGGCCGAGGTCGCACTGGGCCGCCCCGAGCCGCGCAGCACCCGCGTGATCGATGGCCGGATCGAGACGACGCATTTTCGTGCACTGACCGCGCCCGGCGCAAAGGTGGATTTCAAGGCCTATGATCCGACGTTCTATGTGGCCTATGAACTGGCGGGCCGGGTCACGGTGTCTGACGGTTGCGCTGTCGAAGTGACCCCCGCCGATCTGGACCGCGCCTACACGCTGGTCGAAGAGGCATTGTACAAGGACCCGCCCAAGGATGACGACAGCTATCCCGAGGTGGGCGCGGCCTTTGCCGATCTGGTGGAGGTGACATGCAAGCCGTGATGCACAGGGTCTGGGACAGGGTCTGGCAGCGGATCTGGCTGGTGCCGCTGCTGGTCGGGATGGTGGTACTGTTGTGGCTGTGGGGGTTCGGCGGCATGGGGCTGCTGGAACGCTGGGCCGCCGATGGCCAGCGAGATACCCAAAACGCCATGGCGCGGATCGTGCGGGCGTTGCGGGCGGGCGAACCGGGCGCGGCTTTGGGGTTGCTGGGGCTTTGTTTTGCCTACGGGTTTTTCCACGCGGCGGGGCCCGGGCATGGCAAGGTGCTGATCGGCGGTTACGGTCTGGCGCAAAAGGTCAGCCTGTGGCGGCTGTCGGTGTTGTCGGTTGCGGCCAGTCTGGCGCAGGCGCTGGCGGCGGTGCTGCTGGTGCATGGCGCGTTATGGGCGTTTGGCTGGGGGCGCGGGCAGATGGAAACCGCCGCCGAAGGCTGGTTCGCGCCGGCGTCCTATGCTGCCATCGGGCTGGTGGGGCTGTGGCTGGCCACGCGCGGGTCGCTGCGGCTGTGGCGGGCGCGGAAGGTGTTGCGGACTGTGGCGGTGCCGTTGGTGCACGATCACCATCACCACCACCACCACGATCATGCGCGGGACCACGCCCACGGACACGCCCATGACGATGACGATGACGGCGGGTGCGGCCATGCCCATGGCCCGACGGCGGAACAGGTGGCCGGGGTGAATTCGGTCCGCGATGCGATATTTTTGATAGGGGCGATTGCGATCCGGCCCTGCACTGGGGCGATTTTCCTGTTGTTGATCACCGCCAGCATGGGGATCGCCGGGATGGGCATTCTGGGGGCCTTTGCGATGGGGCTGGGAACGGCCTCGGTGACGCTGGCCGTGGCCGTGGCCGCCACCGGCCTGCGCGAAAGTCTGGTGTCGCAATGGAGCGACGGCCGGACAGCGCTGCGTGCCGGGGCGGCGCTGGAAATCGCCGCCGGCGCGATGGTGGCCCTGGTGGCGTTTTCCTTGTTGCAGGGCGCGCTTTAGGTCCGCACCCCGGAGAAACGGGTCTGCCAGTCTTCGCGCTGGTCATCGGTGATCTTGGCGAATGTCACCTCGGGCACCGCAAAGCCGTGCCCGGGCGCAAGCGCCGCCAAAGCGGTCGCCGCATCATCGGGCCAGGGTGCGTCGTCTGCCCGCATCGCAGCCAACAACGTACCCGCCGCGTCAGGGATGAACGGCTGCGACAGCACGGCATAGAACCGGATAAGGTTCAGGCCCATCCGGGTCTGCATCGCGGCGCGGTCGGTGTTGGTCTTGATCGTGGTCCAGGGCGCCGACGATTGCAGATATTCGTTGCCCAACACCCAGATCGCGCGCAATTCGCCCGCCGCCTTGCGCACCTCCTTGTCGGCCATCAGCGTGTCATAGGTGGCCAGCCGCGCGGTCAGGGCGGCGACAAGCGCCTGTTCCTGATCGCCCCATGTGCCGCCGTCGGGCACCGCCTCGCCAAACTTGGTCCGGCAGAATTTGGTGATCCGGCTGACGAAATTGCCCAGCACGTCGGCCAGATCCTTGTTCACCGAGGTCTGGAAATTTTCCCAGGTAAACTCGGCATCCGACGATTCCGGCGCGTGCGACAACAACCACCAGCGCCAGTAATCGGGCGGCAGAATCTCCAGCGCCTGATCCATGAACACGCCGCGCCCGCGCGAGGTGGAAAACTGCCCGCCATCGTAATTCAGGTAATTGAATGATTTGATGTAATCGACCAGTTTCCACGGCTCGCCCGACCCCAGAATGGTAGCCGGGAACGACAGGGTGTGGAACGGCACGTTATCCTTGCCCATGAACTGGGTATAGGTCACGTCATGCGCGCCTTTATCGGTACGCCACCAGCGTTCCCAATCCGCACCCTTGCCGGCATCCACCCATTCCTGCGCGCAGGCGATATATTCGATGGGCGCGTCGAACCAGACGTAGAACACCTTGCCGTCCATGCCCTGCCACGGCGCGCCGTCGAATTGCGCGGGAACGCCCCATTGCAGATCGCGCGTGATGCCACGATCCTGCAATCCGTCGCCATCGTTCAGCCATTTTCTGGCAATCGAGGTGGACAGCACCGGCCAATCGGTTTTGGTGTCGATCCAGGCTTCCAATTCATCCTTCATCGCGGATTGGCGCAGATACAGGTGCTTGGTTTCCCGCAACTCCAGATCGGTGGACCCGGAAACCGACGAACGCGGGTCGATCAGGTCGGTCGGGTCCAGCTGTTTGGTGCAATTGTCGCATTGATCGCCGCGCGCCGAGGTAAAGCCGCAGTTGGGGCAGGTGCCTTCGATATAGCGGTCGGGCAGAAACCGCGCGTCGGCGACGGAATACATCTGTTGCTCGGTCACTTCGCGGATCAGCCCGGCTTCGGCCAGACGGACGGCGAAATGCTGGGTCAGGACCCGGTTCTGCGCAGAAGACGACCGCCCGAAATGGTCGAACGACAGGCGGAACCCCTGCGCGATCCGCGCCTGCACGGTGTGCATTTCGGCGCAGTAGTCTGCGATCGGCTGGCCCGCCTTGGCGGCGGCCAGTTCGGCGGGCGTGCCGTGTTCATCGGTGGCGCACAGAAACAGCACCTCGTGCCCGCGCGCACGCAGGTAACGGGCGTACAGATCGGCGGGCAGCTGGCTGCCCACCAGATTGCCCAGATGCTTGATCCCGTTGATATAGGGGATGGCGGATGTGATCAGATGGCGGGCCATGCGTGCTCCATCGGTGGTCTGGCGCGGATTTTGGCTGTCGTAGCGCAGGGTCGGCCAAAGCGCCAGAGGCGGTCAGTCGTCCTTGCCTTCGCGCAGGCGCGCCATCAGCCGCCCGATCAGGAACGACGTGCGCGGCGCGTAGACATAAGCGGTGCGCACATCGGGGGTGGGGCGCGCGTTCATCCGCGTGACCGAAAACAGGATCAGCGCTGCATGGCCCACTGATATCATCACGAACATCGCCGTCGGGCCGTAGCTGTCGATCAACAGCGCGGCGGTGTAGGGCGATGCGATGGCCCCGACCGCATACCAGAACATCAGCGCGGCAGACAATTCGACCCGCGCGGCGGTATCGGCAAAATCATGGGCATGCGCGGTTGCGACGGAATACAGGGGAAAGCTGGCAAAGCCGAACAGCGCCGCAGACACCAGCACCGCCCCGGTGCCTGCGCCCGCCAGCGCCACGGTCACGCCGGACGCGGCAATCGCGCCCACCGACAGCCCGACCAGCACATGACGGCGATCAAAGCGGTCTGCCAGCCAGCCCATGGGATATTGCGCCACCGCCCCCCCCGCGATGTAGATGGTCAGGAACAAGGCGATCCCGTCCGTGTCCAGCCCGACCTCCTGGCCATAGATCGGCCCGACCATGCGGAACGCCCCTGTGGTCAGCCCCGACACCACCACCGAAACAACCGCCAGCGGTGACATCGCCCAGGCCAACAGGGGCCGCAGGCGTGGCGCGTCGGGGATGGGGGGCTGTGCCTCGCGCGTCAGGGTCAGGGGCAGGATGGCCGCGCAGCACAACAGCGCCAACAGGTTGTAAGACGCATAGGCTGCCGGTTCCAGCACCGAAATCAGCATCTGCGACATCAGCGCCGCCGAGATGTCGGCGACGCGGTACAGCCCCATCGCGCGGCCCCGCGTGTCATTGGTGACGCGCTCCTGCAACCACGCCTCGATCACCGTGTAACAGCCCGCAACGCACAGACCCGACCCCACCCGCATCACTGCCCAGGCCAGCGGGTCCACCACCAGCATATGCGCCAGCAAGGCGATGGCCCCGGTAGCGGTGAACGCGGCAAAGGCGCGCGAATGGCCGACATTGCCCATCAGGCGCGGCGCCCACCAGCAGCCGATGAAAAACCCGAAGAAATGCGCGGAGCCGAGGATGCCGATTTCGCCGTTGGTAAAGTTCAGCGCGATGCCCGACAGCGCATCCAATGGCCCGACCCCGCCGGTGGACAGCTGCAACAGCATGACCGACAGAAACAGCGAGGCGAAGGACAGGATGAGGCGCATGGTCGCAGGTTAGGCGGGGTCGGCGGCGGGGGCCATGGGAAAATGGCGGCGTTGACGCGCTTATCTGTGCCGGTCAATCATGGCTTGATCCATAAAGGCGGGGGAATGAATGGTGAAGCAGGCACTTATTCCGCCGGGGACAGAGGCGGCGGTGAACCAGATGAAACTTTCGCCGGGAGTGATATCCGGAAATCATGTGTTCCTGACCGGCATGACCGGAAGCAGCCCGGACGGGTTCATGCCGGACATTCTGGAAAGCCAGTTCCGGCAAGCATTCGACAAGATTGCCGCCGTGCTGCGTGAGGCCGGGCTGGGTTTCAATTCGGTTGTGGAAATGACCAGCTATCACGTCGGTTTGCGCGAACATTTCGACCGGTTCTGTGCAATCCGTGCCGAATATGTGTCTGACCCGTTTCCCGCCTGGACGGCGGTCGAAGTTGCCGGACTGCGCCGGGAGGGGGCCGTTGTCGAGATCAGGGTGATTGCGGCGATCCCGGCAGGCTGAACCGCAGATGGTCCGGTGGCCATTGCGCAACACCGTCGGGCCGTGATCGGCAACAGCGCGCCACATGGCCTTTGGTCTGATCCCTTGGCCCCAATACCTGCGCGGTCGGCGCGCGTTCGCCCGGCATGATCCGGAGCTGCCCGCAACCCGCCAAGGACGGCGGTCGTGTCGATTGCGACCCCCCTGATCCGTCCGTCACATCGCGCCGACCCGTTGCAACACCCGCTGCACCGCCGCGACCTGATCGGGGGTCAGGGCGGGCTGGGGCGGGGCCGGATCGCCGCAGTCGAACCCCTGCAGGCGCAGCCCTGCCTTGACCGCGCCGGCCAGATTGAACCGGGCAAAGACCTGGTTCACCGCCCACACCTCGCGCTGCAGGTCCATCGCGCCCGCCCAATCCCCGGCCTCGCACAGATCGAACAGCCGCACGCTTTGCGCCGGGATCAGGCAGGACGGGCCAGCCAGCCAGCCTCGCCCGCCCAAGAGCATGACCGCCGTGGTGACATGCGACGAGGCGGCAAAGACGCCGATCCGGCCTTCGGTCCGGTTCAGGATCGACAACAGCCGCCCGGTATTGGTCGAGGCATCCTTGACGAACAGGATGTTGGGGTGATGCGACAGCGTATCGATCGCGTCCAGCGTCAGGTCGGACCGCTGGAAATTCGGGTTGGTATACAGCGTCACCGGCAGGTCGGTCGCATCGGCCACGGCGGTGAAATAATCCACCACACCGCTGTCGGGGATGGGGAAATAGGCCTCCAGCACGGCCAATATGCCATCCGCGCCCAGAGCGGCCCAGCGGCGGGCCTGTGCCACTGCGTCCCGGATGGTGGTTGACGCGACGCCCGCGATCACCGGCACCCGGCCCGCGCTGGCCGCGACCGTGGCCGCGACGACCCGTTCCTTGGCCGCCATGTCCAGATAGGCAAACTCGCCCGTCGATCCCAAGGGCGTCAGCCCGTGCACGCCCTGTTCGATCAGGTGATCGCACAGGCGGCGCAGCGGGCCCTCGTCCACGGCGCCGTCCGTGGTCAGGGGCGTCGGCAGATAGGGCACGACGCCCCTGAGGTTGCGGATATCGATCATCTGGTCCTCCTGCTTGCGGGGCGGTCCTTGTGGGGCGCGCCTGTTCGGGTCAGCATCGGCGGCCAGGCGGGGGTTTTCAACCGTCCATTCGGGTTGCGTCCATTCTGGTGGTGTCAATGCGGGCGGCCTCAACGCGTCCTGCCCCGGCTGTGAGGGGGCCTGCATCCGGCACCAGACCGGCGCCCTGTGGCCCCACCCCCAGCGTCAGTGCGGGCAGCGCGCCGATGCCCCGCGCGCGCAGGCCGCGCAGGGTCCAGCGGGGCGCGTCGGGGGTGTGTGCGGGGGCCATGTGCCAGCGGCTTTCGACGCCCGGCGCGCCGCCGTCGCCCGGGGTCAGGATCAGGCCGAGGGGCCGGGTGCCCGCGGATTCCGCCGCCAGATGTAGCCGCCGCACCGGGGTCAGCGCGGGGGGGCCGGGCAGGTCGGCCACCGCAACGGCCACCGCGCCGGCGCGCAACGCTTCTTCCAGGCACCACAGTGCATCCTCAGCCCGTTCGGGGCGGGCGATGATCAGGCGTCCGGGCGCGATCAGGTCGGCCATGCCGCAGGGATGCGGCACCTGTCCGGTGCGCAAGGGCGCGATCCACAGCACTGGCCCCGCGACCTGTCCCGCCAGCCACAGCGCGGCGCGCCAGCGCGCCGGCCCGCACAGTTCGTGCACCCTGCCGCGCCGCAACGCCACGCCGGGGCAGGGGGTCAGGACATCCGACGGGGCGCCCGACTCGGGTCGGGGCAGAGGAAAGGGCGTGTTCATGCGATCTTTTATCATGTTCGCTGAATGTTCTCAATATCCCCCGATCTGACCCTGTGCCACGCTGCCCCCGGGAGGTCAGGGAAGATCAACCGATGACCACGACCCGACGTGCCAGAGATCTGGCCGTGGCGATGACCGCTTTGCCATTTGCCGCGCCGGCCGAAGGCAAGACGCACCGCATCGCCCAGATGGCGCTGGAAAATCCCGACGTAGACTTTGCCGCCTGCGGCAATACGCTAAAGGCGATTTCCGCCAAGGCAGGCCATGACGTTGCCCTGCTGGACGAGGCCAACGTGGTGACGTCCGGCGTGGTGCGGTTGGTCGGATTGCAGGAAGAGGGTTACGCTAACGTGGGGCCCTGAGGTCCAGATCCCGGGGCCATAACCCCGAAGTGAAAGGCCTTGCCGCACGGCGGGGGTGGGCGAGAGGAGCCGCCCGCCCCCATCTTCAGCAGTTCGGCACGTTGACCGCCAGTCCGCCAAGGCTGGTTTCCTTGTATTTCGCATGCATGTCCAAGCCGGTCTGGCGCATGGTTTCGATGCAGACATCGAGGCTGACCAGATGCTGGCCATCGCCGCGCAGGGCAAGCGATGCCGCCGAAACCGCCTTGATCGCGCCCAGACCGTTCCGTTCGATGCAGGGCACCTGCACCAGTCCGCGCACCGGGTCGCAGGTCATGCCCAGATGGTGTTCCAGCGCGATCTCGGCGGCGTTTTCGATCTGTTCCGGCGTGCCGCCCAATACGGCGGCCAGTCCGGCGGCGGCCATGGCAGCGGCGCTGCCGACCTCGGCCTGACAGCCGGCTTCGGCGCCGGAAATCGAGGCGTTGTATTTGACCAGCCCGCCGATCGCCGCCGCCGTCAGCAGGAAATCCGGGATGCGCGCCGAACTCGCGCCCGGCACGTGGTCCAGCCAATAGCGGATGACGGCGGGCATCACGCCGGCTGCGCCATTCGTCGGCGCGGTCACCACCTGACCGCCGGCGGCATTTTCTTCGTTCACCGCCATGGCATAGGCGCTCATCCAGTCATTGATGACATGCGGTGCGGTCAGGTTGCGCCCGCGTTCCGCCAGCAGCGAGTCATGGATGCCCTTGGCGCGGCGGCGTACTTTCAGGCCGCCCGGCAGAATACCGTCCGTGGACAGGCCCCGGTCGATACAGGCGGTCATCACCGACCACAGCCGCGTCATCCCGTCATCCAGTCCCACCGCGCCGTTGCGCGCCACCTCGTTGGCGCGTTTCATCTGCGCGATGGTCAGGCCGGATTGCGCCGCCATTTCAAGCATTTCCGCGGCGGTCTTGAACGGGTAGGGCACCGACTGGCCCTGATCCGCCGCTTTGCCGGCCGCCAGTTCGGCTCCGGTCATCACGAACCCGCCGCCGATGGAATAATAGGTTTCCTGCAACAGCACATCGCCCTGCGCATCCGTGGCAGCCAGAACCATGCCGTTGGCATGGCCGGGCAAGGTATGGCCGTAATCGAAAATAAGGTCGCGGGCGGGGTCAAAGGCCATCGGGTCCAACCCCGGCGGGATGATCGTCTTTGTGGCGTGGATTTGCGCCAGCGTGACCTCGGCGCGGGCATGGTCGTAAGTGTCGGGCAAAAACCCGGCAAGGCCAAGGATCGTAGCGCGGTCGGTGGCATGGCCCACCCCGGTGAACGCCAGCGATCCATGCAATGTGGCGCGTAACCCCTTGGGATGAAAAGGAGCCTGTCGCACACGGGTCAGGAACCTGGCCGCAGCCACCATCGGGCCCATGGTGTGCGACGACGATGGCCCGATGCCCACCTTGAACATCTCGAACACGGATAGAAACATCAGGTCGCACTCCCTTCGGGTGGGTTCGGATGGTGAGGAACGGATAGCGGGGTAGGCCCCAATCCTTCGGCCAGGGCGGCACGCAGCGCGGCGGGGCGGGCCTCGATGCCCTGCGCCAGCTGATTTAACGCCGGCCATCGGGATTGGTCATACCAACTGCAATTGGTCTGGGGATAAAGTGCCATCCAGCGCAGCATCACGACAAGGTAAAGGTCAGTTGCCAGCGGTGCTGCCGCGCCGCCGAACCCGTCACGGGACGCAACGGCAGAGGCCAGCAGATCGAGATGCCCGGCCAATGTCGCCCGCAACCGGCCGGACAGGACTGCCTCTGATCCTGGCGCATAAAGCATCGGATAGAACAGCATCCGCAGTTCGGCGTGCACGGTATTCGCAAGGAAAAACAGCCATTTCAGAAATGACGTTCGCGCAGTGCTGCCGATTGCGGGGGCCAGTTGGCCGGTGGTTTCGGTGATCCACAACAGGCAGGCGCCGGTTTCAAACAGCACGCCCTGCGGCGTTTCCAGCACCGGAATGCGCCCCACCGGGTTCAGGCGGCGAAAGGCCGCGCTGTCCTGCGCGCGATGGCGGCGGTCCACCAGCGCGGCCCGGTAAGGCAGACCGGTTTCCTCCAACGCAAGGCGCAGGATAAGGCTGGCATTGTCGGGGGCGTAATGCAGGATCACGGTCATGCTGCCAGCATGGCGTGCCGCCGCGCGCCGTGGCGGTCAGAATGCGACCTGACAGCACGGCAATTCGGCGCAGGATCGTCCGTCGGCCAGTCGAAGCGCCAGTCGAAGCGCCAGTCGATGCGCCAGTCGATGCGCCAGTCGATGCGCCCACCGATACGCCTGCCGCGCCGCGCCCGGCTGTAATGAGGCAGAGGCTGGATGACCGACCACAGCGGTCGATCCGGGTTGGCCGCCCGGTGGATGATCTGTTAACCGGCGGTGGCCCTTCCCCCTCGCCTCAGGCGCGATCCGGTCCTATAAGGGGCGAACCCATGACGGAGTGACACATGCCCGGCGAATTATCCCCCATCGACAAGGCGAAATTTGTCGCCGCAAAACGCGCCGTGGATTTCGTCGAAGACGGGATGCGCGTGGGTCTGGGCACCGGATCGACAGCGGCCTGGATGGTGCGCTGTTTGGGCGAACTGGTCCGCGACGAAGGTCTGCGGATCAAGGGTGTGCCCACATCATCGCGCACCGCGCATCTGGCGCGCGAGGTCGGGATCGAGGTGATCAGCCTTGACGAGGCGAAATGGCTGGACCTGACCATCGACGGCGCGGATGAATTCGACGGCGATCTGAACCTGATCAAGGGCGGCGGCGGCGCGCTGTTGCAGGAAAAGATCGTGGCGACCGCGTCCGATCAGATGATCGTGATCGCCGACATCGGCAAAGAGGTCGAACGGCTGGGGGCGTTTCCGCTGCCGATCGAAGTGATCCCGTTTGGCTGGCAGACCACCAAGACGCTGGTTGAGGAAATGCTTATCTCGATGGACGTGCTGGGCCGCGATGCGACGTTGCGCATGGTGGGCGACCGGCCGTTCGTGACCGAGGAAGGCAACCATATTCTGGACCTGCATTTGAATCGCATCGGCAATCCCCGGCAATTGGCGCTGGTGCTGAACCAGGTGCCGGGCGTGGTGGAAAACGGTCTGTTCATCGACATCTGCGATATCGTCGTGGTGGGCTACGGCGACGGCCGGGTCGAGGTGCGCGACATCAACCAAGGCACGGTCGAACGCGACCGGCTGGATTTTCTGGAAGACGACAACCTGTTCAGGGATCTGATTGAATGAACGGGCTGTAACCGGATGGCGGGTTGCAAACCCGTGTGACGGCGGCGCGTAACTGATAGGGTGGTCTTATAGCCCACTATTCCTGTCAACATTACTGTCAACCTCTGGCCTTTCACGTCATCTCGTGGGATACCCTCCGCGACCCAGAGACGGAGGCCTGCCTTGACCAATGCCGTGACCAGCTTCGACCATGACCTGTTCATCATCGGTGGCGGGTCGGGTGGCGTGCGGGCGGCGCGTGTGGCCGCACAGGCCGGTGCCAGCGTCGCGTTGGCCGAGGCCAGCCGTTATGGCGGCACCTGCGTGATCCGGGGTTGCGTGCCGAAAAAGCTGATGGTGTTCGCGTCGGAGTTTCCCGGCCTGCTGGCTCAGGCGCGCGATTATGGCTGGGCAGTAACCGACGGCCCGCTGGACTGGACGGTGTTCAGGACCCGGCTGGACGCGGAACTCGACCGCCTGGAAGGAGTTTATCGCGGCATCCTGCGCAACAACGGCGTTGTCATGCACGATCAACGCGCGCAATTGGTCGATCCGCATACCGTGGAACTGGCGGATGGCACGCGCGTGACTGCGCGCCATATTCTGATCGCCACCGGCGGGAGGCCCGTCCGGCCCGATCTGCCGGGCGCGGAACTGGGGTTGGTGTCGGATGACATCTTTCGCCTGGACCGCTTGCCTGGGTCGGTTCTGATCATTGGCGGCGGCTATATCGCATGTGAATTCGCCTGCATCCTCAGGGGTATGGGTGTTGAAACCACGTTATATTATCGCGGTGCACAGGTGTTGCGGGGCTTTGACGACGAGGCGCGCGGGCTGGTGGCCGAGGAAATGGAACAGTCCGGCATCGGCATGCACATGGGCACCAACATCCTTTCGATGGCCCAAAACGGTGCGGGCATCCGCGTCACTGCCACGAATGGCACCGAACGCACCTTTGACGCGGTGATTTTCGCAACGGGCCGTACGCCGACGACCGCCGGGCTGGGGCTGGAACCGCTGGGCGTGGTGTTGAAACGTGGCGGCGCGATCGAAGTCGATGACTACAGCCAGACCGCCGTGCCGTCGATCTATGCGGTGGGTGACGTGACCGACCGCGTCAACCTGACCCCGGTGGCGATCCGCGAGGCCATGGCCTTTGTCGAAACCGTGTTCAAGGGCAACCCGACAAAGCCCGACCATGCGTTGATCCCCACGGCGATCTTTACCCAGCCCGAAATGGGCAGTGTCGGCCTGTCCGAAGAAGCGGCGCGCGACGTGGGTCCGATCGAGGTCTATGCGACATCTTTCCGGCCCATGCGCACGTCGTTCATCGGGCGGCCCTCGCGCGTTTTGATGAAACTGATCGTCTGTGCCAGCACACGGCGTGTGCTGGGGTGCCACATCGTCGCACCGGGTGCGGGCGAAATGATCCAGTTGGCCGGGATCGCGGTCAAGATGGGGGCGACGAAAGAACAGTTTGACGCCACTTGCGCGGTCCACCCAACGATGGCCGAAGAACTGGTTACCATGGCGAAACCGGTTCGCACGGCTTGAAATATTGCGGCCGATGCACAGTTACGACACGAGCCGGATCATGATTATCGACAGCAACACCTGACGGAAGGACAACAGCGAATGGCTGGAAATACGGGCGGCCCCTGGGGAGGGGGTGGTGGCAATCGCGATGATGATGAAGAACGCAAGGGCGGACGCCGGCCACCGGATAACGGCAGCCAGATCCCGGAAATCGACGAACTGGTGCGCAAGGGTCAGGAACAGCTGCGTGTTCTGATGGGCGGCGCGCGCGGCCCGCGTGGGCCGGTGAACGGCGGCGGGTCTGGTGGCGGCCTGGGCGGTGGCAGTTTCAAACTGACGCGCGGCACGGTCGGTCTGGGCGTGGCCGCTGTGGTGGCGTTGTGGGTCTTCAGCAGCTTTTACACCGTACGGCCCGAAGAACAGGCCGTGGAACTGTTTCTGGGCGAAACCTACGCCATCCGGGGTCCGGGCTTGAATTTCGCGCCCTGGCCGGTGGTCAAGGCCGAAGTCTTGAACGTGACGTCGGAACGTACCGAAAGCATCGGATCGGCGCGTGGCGGGCAAGAGGAAGGTCTGATGCTGACCACCGATGCCAACGTGGTCGATATCGCGTTTCAGGTGGTCTGGAACATCAACGATCCGGCGAAATACCTGTTCAACATCCGCGACCCGCAGCAGACCGTCACGGCGGCCTCTGAAGCGGTGATGCGCGAAATCATCGCGGCATCGAACCTTGCGCCAATCCTGAACCGTGACCGCGGCCTGATCGCTGATACCACGTTGCAGAGCGTGCAGGCGGCGCTGGATGAATACGAATCCGGCATCAGCATCGTCCGTGTCAACCTTGAACGCGCAGACCCGCCGCGCGAGGTTATCGACAGCTTCCGCGAAGTGCAGGCCGCCGAACAGGAACGCGACCGTTTGCAGCGGCAGGCCGACGCCTATGCCAACACCGTGCTGGCCGACGCCCGCGGTAGGGCCGCTCAGACGCTGGAACAATCCGAAGCCTACCGCGCTCAGCTGGTCAACGGCGCCATCGGTGAAGCCAGCCGGTTCTCGGCCGTTCTGACCGAATACCTCAAGGCCCCCGACGTGACGCGCAAGCGTCTGTATATCGAAACCATGGAAAAAGTGCTGGGCGGGATCGACAAGACGATCCTTGATTCATCATTGGTGGGCGGCGACGGCGGAAGCGGCATTGTGCCATATCTGCCGCTGAACGAGCTGCGCCGCAGCACGGAAGGAAACTGACAATGGGCAAACTGACATATATCCTGCCGGTTCTGGTCGTGGCGTTTTTCACGCTGATTTCGTCGATCTTTGTGGTGGATGAACGCGAAAAGGCACTGGTGCTGCAATTCGGTCAGATCAAGGCCGTGAAAGAGAATCCGGGCCTCGCGTTCAAGATCCCGTTCATTCAGGAAGTGGTGAAATACGATGACCGCATTCTGAGCCTTGATACCGAAGCGATCGAAGTCACGCCGTCGGATGATCGCCGTCTGGTGGTCGATGCCTTTGCGCGCTACCGCATTGCCGATGTGGTGCGGTTTCGGCAGGCCGTGGGCGCGGGCGGCATCCGTCTGGCCGAAGACCGGCTGCGCTCGATTCTGAACGCCCAAATCCGCGAGGTTCTGGGTGCCGATCAGGTCACATCCGACACAATCCTGTCGCAGGACCGGCGCGGGCTGATGAACCGCATCCGCGATCAGGCCCGCGCGCAGGCGCTGGGATTGGGTCTGGACGTGGTCGATGTGCGGCTGAAACAGACCAACCTGCCCAGCCAGAACCTAGAGGCCACCTTTGCCCGGATGCGCGCCGAACGTGAACGCGAAGCGGCGGACGAGATCGCCCGCGGTAACGAAGCGGCACAACGTGTGCGCGCGTTGGCCGACCGGACCGTGGTGGAAACCCTGTCCGAGGCCGAAAAAGAGGCGCAGATCGTACGCGGTCAGGCTGATGCGGAACGCAATGGCATCTTCGCCTCGGCTTTTGGTGCGGATCCGGAATTCTTTGCCTTCTACCGGTCGCTGCAGGCCTACGAACAGGCGCTGAAGGGCAGCAATTCCAACATGGTGATGACGCCCGACAGCGAATTCTTTGAATATCTGAAATCTGATCGCGCAGCGGGTCGCCCTGCGCCCTGAACGGATGCCGCGTCGGCGGTCCAGTCGGCGGTCCAGTCGGCAGCCCAGAGAATAACGGTAAAGGGGCCGGCCAAATGGCTGGCCCCGTTGCATTTTTCGGCAATGCTTCGGTCGATTGTGCCTGTCGTCGGGTACGCGCCGGGTAGAATGTGCGCCGGGTGCCGTGGTTTTGACCAAACCGTATGCCGCCTGTGCTTGTGACAATGGCTCACGTCCGGGTGAAAAAACGAGATGCGTGATTGTGTTGCGACGACGGCCGCCTAGATACTGTATGGAAACAGGGCCCGAACCACGCCGGGCCAGACCAGTTCACAAGATCAGAGCATGTCACAAGGAGATACGGGTGTGAGAACCACGGCGCTTTCCGTCCCCCATCACAATTCAGACGCGGTCCGCGTCTGGTTGGCCACGCTGATGGCCGCCATGTTGATGCTGGCACAGGCCACGGGCGCGCTGGCGCGCCCCGACAGTTTTGCCGAACTCGCGACAAAAATCAGCCCCTCCGTGGTCAACATCACCACATCCACTACGGTGGCCGCGCGCGGTGGGCCGAACCCGGTCGTGCCCGAAGGCAGCCCGTTCGAGGATTTCTTTCGCGAATTTCAGGATCGCAACGGACAGAACGGGCAGGGTGACCGCCCGCGCCGCACCTCGGCACTGGGATCCGGGTTCGTGATTTCCGAAGACGGTTTCATCGTGACCAACAATCACGTGATCGAAAGCGCCGACGAGATCGTGATCGAGTTCTTTTCGGGCCAAGAATTGCCCGCCACGCTGATCGGCCGCGATCCGAACACCGATATCGCTTTGCTGAAGGTTGACGCCGGAAAACCCCTGCCTTTCGTCAGCTTTGGCAATTCCGACAACATGCGGGTCGGCGATTGGGTTGTGGCGATGGGAAATCCGCTGGGCCAAGGGTTTTCAGTCAGCGCAGGCATCGTGTCGGCGCGCAATCGGGCGTTGTCGGGCAGCTATGACGATTATCTTCAGACCGATGCTGCGATCAACCGGGGCAACTCGGGCGGGCCGCTGTTCAACATGGACGGCGAAGTGATCGGCGTGAACACCGCAATCTTGTCGCCCAATGGCGGATCGATCGGCATCGGATTTTCGATGGCCTCGAACGTCGTCACCAAGGTCGTGAACCAGTTGCAGCAGTTCGGCGAAACCCGACGCGGCTGGCTGGGCGTGCGGATTCAGGATGTCGATGCCGATCTGGCGGAATCGCTGGGGCTGGAAAAAGTGGCGGGGGCGCTGGTGACCGATGTGCCCGATGGCCCGGCCAAGGATGGCGGACTGTTGCAGGGCGACGTGATCCTGTCGTTTGACGGGATCGAGGTTGCGGACACCCGCGCATTGGTCCGCAATGTGGGCGAATCCGAAGTCGGGGCCGTCGCGCGCCTGGTGGTGTTCCGCGGGGGCAAGACCGAAACGCTGAAAGTGACGCTTGGCCGTCGCGAAGAAGCCGAAACTGCGGTTCCTGCCGCGGCTCCGATGGACGAAGCGCCGTCCGAGGCGACCGTTCTGGGCATGACAGTCGCCAGCCTGACCCCGGAATTGCGCAGTGAATTGAAACTGGCGGATGACGCGGCGGGGCTGGTGGTGCGCACGGTCGACGAAACCTCCGAAGCGTTCGAGCGCGGGATGCGCGCGGGCGATCTGATCACCGAGGCCGGACAAACGGCGGTCGAAATGCCGTCGGACCTGTCGGATGCCATCGAACAAGCCAAGGATGGCGGCCGCAAATCGGTGCTGTTGCTGGTCCGCCGCGCGGGCGAGCCGCGTTTTGTGGCTCTGGGCATCGAACAACGCTGATTTCCGGGTCATGGTCTGTTGATGACGCTGGCGCCCGCAAGATCAAAGAATGACAAGGGCGCCCTGCGGGGCGCCTTTTTTTACGGCTGACCTTGCACCCGGGCGTGTCGCTGATGGGGCTAGCCGGGGTCGCGCGCCACCGGGATCAATCCCAGACGTTGTGCGGACGCAAGAGACAGGATGCCGCTATCCAGCCCGTCAGGGGCCTGCCATGCGCGGACCGCGGCGCGGGTGCGCTCGGTCATCGTGCCGTCGATCGGTCCGGAATAATGCCCGCGCGCGGCCAGCGCGCGTTGCAGGGTGGCAATGACCTCGGGGGTCAGGGCCGCGTCGCAGGGCGTTTCGAACCAGGTTTCGCTGCGCGGGCGGACGATCTGCTGCGAGGTTTCGGTGCGGTAGATCGCGGTGGCGGTGGCGCCGGCATCCGCTCGCCGTGCAGGTTGCTGGACCAGCACCTGTTCGGTCACCGTTTCCACGATGGCGGGTGCCACCTGTTTGCCCCAGCAGGACCCCGGGGCGGCGCCGGGGGGAGCCTCCTGCAAGGACCGGCTGACCTCTGGCTCGTTGGCCGGCAACACGGTTTGACACGCCGTCAGCACGACGGCGGCCAGCATGGCAAGGGCAATGGTACGGGTCATGTGATACGGGGCCTGCGCGAGGTGCCCGCCTGGCTTGTTTGTCGCGGGCCTTTGCCTGAGTTTAGCGTAAAGCGGCGCGCGACGAAAGCGGGGCATTGGCCGCGCCAGCGCCGCCAGTCGGCCCCCGTCCCGGACCAGTTCCGCGATTCGGCTGGCCTTCCGGCTGACCTTCCGGTTGACCTTCCGGTTGGCCGTCCAGACCCGGCAACAGGTCCAGCATGCCGGAAATATCCTCGATCCCCTCGGCCAGCACATGCGTCACGCCATGATCGCGCTGTAACCGCCCCGTGACCCGCAGCGCCCGCGACGCGATCACCGCGCGGCGGAACTGTTCGAACAGTTTTTGCCAGATGATGACGTTCACGACGCCGGTTTCATCCTCCAGCGTGACGAATACCACGCCTTTGGCGGTGCCGGGCCGCTGACGCAGGATCACCAGCCCCGCCACCGTCACCCGCGCGCCGACGGGCGGCAGGGACAGTTGCGCGGCCGTCAGCGCGGCAGGGGGGCGGGGCCATGTCATGTGAACATAATAGGAACATTTGACGCAATCCACAAGACTGTGACACTCCGCGCGGGAAAATCCGCTGGCGAAGACGCAGGGGCTTGGCTAGGTATGGACCCGATTTGCAAAGGAGCCCTCTGGATGGCCAAGATCACCTATATCGAGCACAACGGCAAACAGCATGTGATTGACGTCGCCCCCGGCCTGACCGTGATGGAAGGAGCGCGCGACAACAACGTGCCCGGCATCGAGGCCGATTGCGGCGGCGCCTGTGCCTGTTCGACCTGCCATGTCTATGTCGCGCCGGAATGGGTCGAAAAACTGCCCGCCAAGGATGACATGGAGGCCGACATGCTCGATTTCGCCTGGAAGCCCGACCCGGTGCGGTCGCGCCTGACCTGCCAGTTGAAGGTGACGGCGGCGCTGGACGGGCTGGTGGTAAACATGCCGGAAAAGCAGATCTGATTTGCGGAGTCGCATGGGGGCGCTGTCCGCCGCCATCGGGCTAGAACCGATGGCACCACGATGACGGGACCCCGGGAAATTTGGAAATCAGAGAAGCCAAAGATGCGCAATTTGATGATGGCCTTGAGTATCGGGATCAGCACGCTTTCCGCGAATGCCGGTTTTTCGCAGATCGTCGCCGCCGAATACACCCAGCCGACCACGCGCTATGACCACGCCGTGTTGGGCGATGCCGTGGAATGGGGCGCATTGGAGGTGCGGCTGGCGGACGGGCAGGTGCAGACGTTTGTGCTGCCCGATACGCTGGTGTTCGAGGATATCGCGCCGCGTCTGGCTGATCTGGACGGCGATGGCGCGCCCGAGGTGATCGTGGTCGAAAGCAGCCTGACAATGGGCGGGCGGCTGGCGGTCTGGGGGGCCACGGGCCGCATCACCGCGACGCCGCATATCGGCACCCGCAACCGTTGGCTGGCCCCGGTGGGGGCCACTGATCTGGATGGCGACGGGCGGATTGAAATCGCCTTTGTTGATCGCCCGCATCTGGCAAAGGTCCTGCGGGTCTGGCGCTATGAGGCGGGGCGGCTGACCGAGGTCGCGGCGGCGGACGGGTTCAGCAATCACCAGATCGGTTGGGATTATATTCCGGGCGGCATCATGGATTGCGGGCAGGGGCCGGAAATGGTGCTGGCCAGCGGCAACTGGCAGCGGGTGCTGGCTGCGCGGCTGGATGGCAGCCGGATCGTGACGCGGGATCTGGGGCCCTATACCGGCCCTGCCAGCCTGATCTGCCCGCGCTAGCCTGCCGTCACCACATGCGGGCCGCCCAGCGGGCCCAGCGTCTGGACGAGTTCGACCGTGTTTGCCGCGTCGAATTTGCGTAAAAGCCGCGCACGGTGGACCTCGACCGTACGGTAGGACAGGCCCAGCGTCTGGGCGATTTCCTTGCTGGTGCGGCCTTCGCCCATCAGGGTGAACACCTCGCGTTCGCGGCGCGTCAGCGGCTGATAGGGCCGGTTGGCGGAAATGTCGGCAAAGCTCCAGACCGCACGCGCCAGCGGTTCATCGGGGGTGAAACTGTGACCCCGCACCCGGCACCAGAACAGCGTGCCATCGCGGCGGCGCATCACGCGCTCATCCCAATACGTGTTGGTTTCGCGCAGATCCTTGACCCCGCGGTTGCGGATGTTCAGGAATTCGGCCTCGGTCGGGTACAGGATGGCAAACAGCCGGTCGCGCAGGTCGGCGGGCGCATAGCCGAACATCCGCGCAAAGCTGGCATTGCAATCGCGGATCACCCGGTTTTCGGTGACGACCAACCCGATGGGGGCGCATTCATAGGCCAGCCGGGCGAAATCGCCGGTCTGATAGCTGTGGTCGATGGTGTCTGGAATGGTATCTGGGATCGAGTCTGGCATGACGGTGGGCATGGGGTGGGTCCGTTCCTGGCTGGTGGCAGCATATGGCGGCGTTGTCCGACTGCAAAGCGCCGCCGGTCAGTCCACGGTTTCCAGCGTGGTGGCGATCTGCGTCGCGGATTGCAGCACCCGCGTCCGGCCGGGGCCAAAGCCGCGGATCAGGGCGAGGCCGAGGAAAAAGGCAAGGATCGCGGGCATCGCCCATTCCAGAGCCGTGCCCCAACCCTGACCGGTCAGGAGGCCCCAGACCGGCAGGCCGATCGCGGCAGCCAGACTGACCACACCCGCGACGAACAGCGCCGTGGCCTGCGTATCGTTCGGACCGGTTTCCACCGCGCAGTCCGGCTGTACGGCCACCAGCGCGCGCAGGGTATCCGCGACCGCGGCGCGAAACGCCATGTCATCGGGGCTGCCGACATAGGCGCGCCGCGCGATGTGCTGGCGGATTTCGTGGCGCGCACCATCGGTCGTCAGCCGCAACACCCGGGTCAGGCTTTGCCCGACCCGCGCGCTGCGCCATTCGGCGCGGGTGACACGGGCAAGGTCGATCTGCCACAGGGCGGTGCCGTCTTCGCGCGCGCAATGCAGCACCGCCCGGTCGATCCGGTAAACCCGCTGCGACAGGAACGTCGCCGGGCGGACGTGATGGCTGCGGCGTTTCACAAAGCGCGCCAGCCGATATCTCGGCGGCAGAACCCGTCGGGCCAGTCGATGGCCTCGAGCATGGCATAGGCGCTGGCACGGGCGTCGGCCAGCGATGCGGCGCGCGCGGTCACGTTCAACACGCGGCCGCCGTTGGCAAGGATTGCGCCATCCTGTGCCGTCGTTCCGGCATGGAACACGATGGCGTTGCTGGTTGCAGGCAGTGCATCCAGCCCCCGGATCACCGTCCCCTTGCGCGGGGTGCCGGGATAGCCGTCGGCAGCCATCACCACGGTCAGCGCGTGATCGTCGGCCCAGGCCACACTGCATTCGGCCAGCCGTCCGTCAGCGCAGGCGTGGATCAGATCGAACGCCTGCGCACCCAGCCGCATCATCAGCACCTGACATTCCGGGTCGCCGAAGCGGGCGTTGTATTCCACCAAGCGCGGAATGCCGTCCGCAATCATCAACCCGGCATAGAGCACCCCCTGATAGGGCGTTCCGCGCCGCGCCATTTCCGCCATCGTGGGGCGGATGATGGTGTCCAGCGCCAGTTGTGCCACCGCGTCCGAAAGCACCGGCGCCGGCGAATAGGCACCCATGCCGCCGGTGTTCGGACCGGTGTCACCATCGCCGACGCGTTTGTGATCCTGCGCGGTGCCAATGGGCAGCACTGTGGTGCCATCGACAAGGACGAAGAATGACGCCTCTTCGCCCGCCATGAATTCCTCGATCACCACCTCGGCGCCGGCACCGCCGAAATCGGCAAAGATCGCGTCAACGCCCGCCAGCGCATCGTCCAGCGACATCGCCACGATCACGCCCTTTCCGGCGGCCAGCCCGTCGGCCTTGACCACGATGGGGGCACCTTGGGCGCGGATGTAGCCCTTGGCGGCGCCGGCGTCGGTGAACCGCGCCCATGCCGCGGTGGGGGCGCCGACCGCATCGCAGATGTCCTTGGTGAACGCCTTTGACGCCTCCAGCCGCGCCGCCGCTGCCGAAGGGCCGAACACCAGCAACCCCGCATCGCGCAGCCGGTCGGCAACGCCAGCGGCCAGCGGGGCCTCGGGGCCGATGATGACAAATTCGATGGCGTTTTCGGCGCAGAATTCCGCGATCGCGCCGCCGTTCAGGATGTTCAGATCGGCACATTCGGCGATCGCCGCGATGCCGGCATTGCCCGGCGCCACGATCAGCTTGTCGCATTTCGGGTTCTGCAACGTGGCCCAGGCCAGCGCATGTTCCCGCCCGCCAGAGCCAAGGATGAGGATATTCATTGCATGCCCCTGCTTGGCCCCGGTGTCAGGGCGTTCTAAGGTCACGGATGACCAGAGGCAAGCCGGAGGCGCAAATGGACCTGATCGAGGATGTGGCCCCAGGCAACGCGCCCGAATTCACCGTGTCGGAACTGTCTGGCGTGATCAAGCGGGTGATCGAGGGCGAATTTGCCCATGTCCGCATCCGGGGCGAACTGGGCCGCATTTCGCGCCCGTCGTCCGGGCATATCTACATGGATCTGAAGGATGACCGGTCGGTCATCGCGGGGGTGATGTGGAAAGGCACGGCCGGGCGTCTGACGATGCGTCCCGAAGAAGGCATGGAGGTCGTCGTCACCGGCAAGCTGACGACGTTTCCGGGCCAGTCGAAATATCAGGTGGTGATCGAGGATATGGCGCCGGCGGGGCTGGGCGCGCTTATGGCGATGCTGGAAAAGCGGCGGCTGGCGTTGCAGGCCGAGGGTCTGTTCGACCCGGCGCGCAAACAGGCGCTGCCGTTTCTGCCCGAGGTGATCGGGGTCGTGACCTCGCCATCCGGGGCAGTGATCCGCGACATCCTGCACCGGCTGCGCGACCGGTTCCCGCGCCGGGTGCTGCTGTGGCCAGTGGCGGTGCAGGGCAAGGATTGCGCGCCGCAGGTGGCCGCCGCGATCCGCGGGTTCAACGCGCTGGTGCCGGGCGGAGCATTTCCGCGCCCGGACCTTATCATCGTGGCGCGGGGCGGCGGGTCGGTCGAAGATCTGTGGGGGTTCAACGAGGAAATCGTGGTGCGGGCGGCCGTGGCGTCGCGGATTCCGCTGATTTCGGCGGTGGGCCATGAAACCGACACCACGCTGCTGGATCACGCCGCCGACCGCCGCGCGCCGACGCCGACGGCGGCGGCCGAAATGGCGGTGCCGGTGCGTGCCGACTTGACGGTCT
>JBBRCF010000001.1:0-108438 GCA_038205135.1 Rhodobacterales bacterium | reverse complement strand
GCGCTTTACGCCCAGTAATTCCGAACAACGCTAACCCCCTCCGTATTACCGCGGCTGCTGGCACGGAGTTAGCCGGGGTTTCTTTACTGGGTACAGTCATTATCTTCCCCAGCGAAAGAGCTTTACGACCCTAAGGCCTTCATCACTCACGCGGCATGGCTAGATCAGGCTTTCGCCCATTGTCTAAGATTCCCCACTGCTGCCTCCCGTAGGAGTCTGGGCCGTGTCTCAGTCCCAGTGTTGCTGATCATCCTCTAAAACCAGCTACTGATCGTAGGCTTGGTAGGCCATTACCCCACCAACTACCTAATCAGACGCGGGCCGATCCTTCCCCGATAAATCTTTCCCCCTAAGGGCGTATGCGGTATTACTCTCAGTTTCCCGAGGCTATTCCGCAGAGAAGGGTACGTTCCCACGTGTTACTAACCCGTTCGCCGCTCACCTTGCGGTGCGCTCGACTTGCATGTGTTAGGCCTGCCGCCAGCGTTCGTTCTGAGCCAGGATCAAACTCTCAAGTTGAAATGTCTTGCGACATATCCTTGACGTTCGAACCTCTGCACATCGTACCAGTCGGCTAAGACTGGTACAGTCTCTGTTTGATGTGCTTCAGGTTTCATCAGAAACCAGAAGCCGCCAAACAGTGAAGCTGACCCTGCATCATCGCCCCGGATTTTGTCCGGTGCTAGCAGGTCGATATGAAGAGGCTGATCCATCGAATGAACCAAACCGCCCACATATCTCTTCAGATACTTGCGATTTCAAAGAGCGTTGAGACAAAATTCACAGGAAGCGCCAAACCTTGTTAGCGCGCCCCGCTGCATGTATCTCTGGTAGTAACCTCGCTTCCCATCTTACCGCGCCTTTTGGCGTGTCGTCCGTTCCGTCTGGCGTCCCGTCGTTCGCTACTGCGTCTCCGGTGAAGGGGGTTCTACGGTTTGATGCGTGGGGCCGCAACCCCTTTTTTCAGTGATCGTCACGTTTTTTTCGCAAACCCCAATTTTCATTCAAAATCAGGGGGTTGTTTGCTGAAAGTTACGCAAACGATGACTGTCACGAAATTTTCATACTGCACTGCAGCGTGAGCCTGGCCCATATCTTGTGTTATCCACAGGCTTACCCCCAAGGTGCTTCACAGGGCTCTGCAGTGCAGCAGTGAATCACCCCCGATGCGTGCCTTTCGGATGCCAATTCAGGCCCCGACTCGCAAAGAAATCTTTGCAAATGAATCAGCGGGGGGTGAATCGCACCCGATTCACCCCCCTGATTCACCCTTGCACCCGTTTCGGTAACCATCCCGCCCAGGATAACCGCAGTGCCAGCAACCCCAGAACCGCCGCCGCCCATAACAACGGCTCGATCTGCACGCCCTTGCGCAGCATCACGAAGTGTACTGCCCCCAACACCGCCACCGCATAGGTCAGGCGATGCAGCGCCTTCCACCGCAGGGGCCCTAGCCGCCGGATCGCCCAGTTGCTGGACGTCAGCGCCAGCGGCAGCATCAACACGAACGCCGCCATGCCGACCGTAATGTAAGGGCGTTTGACGATATCGACCCAGATCCGGCCGACGTCCTTCACATCCAGCACCAGCCAGACCATCAGATGCGCCGTGACGAAAAGAAACGCGACCAATCCCAATGTGCGCCGCCACGCCATCAGGTTCACCCCCGACAGACGCCGCAAGGGTGTCACCGCCAACACGGCCACCATAAAGGCCAGCGCATACCAGCCATACAGATGTTCCAGAGCCTTGATCGGTTCTGGCCCCAACCGTCCGGTCAGACCCTGCCAGAACCCCACCGGCATCGGCAGCAGACACAGTATATATAGCACCCAGTTTGGTACCCGCCGCGCCAGCCCTGAAACCTGCGAGGCCAGCATCAGAAGTTTGCGCGCAGATCCATGCCGGTATACAGGCCCGCGACCTCGTCTTCATAGCCGTTGAACATCAGGGTCGGTTGCCGGGCTGCGAACAACCCCTGCCCCACCTTGCGCTCGTCCGCCTGCGACCAACGGGGGTGGTCAACCTCCGGGTTCACGTTGGAATAAAACCCGTATTCGCCCGGCCCAGCCTTGTTCCAGCTCGTCGGCGGTTGGCTGTCGGTCAGCGTGATCCGCACGATCGACTTGATGGATTTGAACCCGTACTTCCACGGCACCACCAACCGGATCGGCGCGCCGTTCTGGTTCGGGATCGGTTTGCCATAAATCCCGGTCGCCATCAGGGTCAGCGGATGCATCGCCTCGTCCAGCCGCAGCCCTTCGACATAGGGCCAGTCCAGCACCGGCGACCGCACGCCTGGCATTTCTTCCGGTCGCAGCAGGGTTTCGAACGCCACATGTGTGGCGCCCGGCTGCACGCCCGCCAAATTCAGCAAATCGGCCAATTCGAACCCGTCCCACGGGATCACCATCGACCACGCCTCGACACAACGAAATCGGTAGATGCGTTCCTCGGTCGTCATCTGGGCCACGATGTCTTCCAGCGCGTAATCCGCCGGACGGTCAACCATGCCATCGATCGTGATTGCCCAGGGGACGGTGGTCATCCTGCCGGCATAGCGCGCCGGATCGGCCTTGTCGGTGCCGAATTCGTAAAAGTTGTTGTAGGCGGTGATGTCTTCGTACCGGTTGGGCTCCAGCGTTTCCGCGCGCACGCGACCCGGCAGCGCCGCCGCGATGCCCGTCCCGGCAAAACCCGCCAGCACGGCACGGCGGTCAAGCCAGACCTGTTCCGGCGTCACGTCCCGATCTGACAAGCGGTTCTTCCAACGTCCGGCCATCTGCTACCCTCCTGTGCATACCGTCAGGATACAGTCACCATCGCGTGCGGCAAAGGCAACTCGGCTCACATCAACGCGAAAAACTGACATATTCCGCAGTTCAGACATGCGGCCATTGACATGTATCAATCCGGTACCGCCATTATGATGGTTAGTATGGTCGGGCAATGTCTGTATCGGAGGAGACGTTTCATGTTCCGCACCCTGCCTGCTCTTGCTGTTGCCATCACCCTCGCCGCGCCCGCGCTGGCCGATGATATGGTGACCTACCCCACTCAGGACGCGTTTGCCGACGCGACCTTTGCGCTGGAAAACGCCATCACCGAAAAGGGGCTGGTGATCGACAGTGTCAGCCACACCGGCGAAATGCTGGAACGCACCAAGGCTGATGTCGGCGGCACTGTCACCCTGTTCACCGAAGCCGATATCTTCAGCTTCTGTTCCGCCGCGCTGTCCCGCAAGGTGATGGAAGTGGACCCGATGAACATCGGCTTCTGTCCCTATGACATATTCGTCATCCAGCGTCCCGGCGAGCCTGTGATGATCGGCTATCGCACCTTCCCCGATGGCGCGATGCAAGAGGTGCAGGCGCTGCTGGATGACATCGCACGCAGCGCCGCAGGGGTGGAATGATGCCCGAACCGATCACGGCCGGATAACGCCGGATCACAAGGTTATGCATGGACGGCGGAAACAGTCGCGGCTTAGAGTGCGCGCTCCTTTCGTCAAGCCGGCGTTTTGGGTTCTGCGCGGAAACCGCCGCAGAACCAAACCGGAAATCTTCGCGTATATGGTTGCAGATGCCAACATAGGCATCCGCACCTGATAGGAGATATCTGATGATCCGCCGTACCGTACTGGCCCTGACCGCCGCCGCCGCCCTCGCTGGTTCCGCATTTGCTGCCGGCCATTCGAAAGACATAGTCGATACCGCCATTGGCGCGGGATCGTTCAACACCCTGGTTGCAGCCGTGCAGGCCGCCGGTCTGGTCGAAACCCTGAAGGGCCCCGGCCCGTTCACCGTTTTCGCGCCTACCGACGCCGCTTTTGCAGCACTGCCCGCCGGCACCGTCGAAGATCTGCTGAAGCCTGAAAACAAGGACAAGCTGATCGCCGTCCTGACCTATCACGTCGTCGCTGGCAAAGTGATGGCCGCAGACCTGACCGACGGTATGAAAGCCGCAACCGTGCAGGGTTCGGAAGTCACGATCACCACCACCGGCGGCGCCAAAGTTGACGGCGCCAACGTGACCACCGCCGATATCGAAACGTCGAACGGCGTGATCCACGTCATCGACGCGGTGATCCTGCCGAAGATGTAAGCGACAGCAACGACCGGATCGCCGGTTTGGCCGGTCCGGGCAACCTGCTCGACCCTACAAGTCCTATCCCGCGGGCCGGGGTAGGACTTTTTTGACTTGGTTCATCCAGTGGCAATCCCAAATGACGAAGCATGACGATTTTGTCGTCATCCGGCCGGACAGTCGCGTCCCGCCGCCTGACAATACCGCGACCGCTATTGGTGGCGATGGCTTGAACAACATCCCGCCAGCCGACACGGATGCCGACGCGTTCCTGTTCACACATCAACACATGATGGCGGACGGCATGGGTTCCAGTGTGGATCTTGACGTGATCTGCCTGACTGTCGCCAACATCGCAGTGACCTACTTTGACCTGCATCCATCCGACATGGCGCGTGTGGGCCACGTCTTGCGCGTGGCTGCGGGCCTGACAGAGGTGGAATTCGTGTTCGATGTCGCGCCTGACCCCACCGACTGACCGTTTCAGATCGACGTTTTGCACGGGCTGACAGAGTTATTCCCCCGCCAGCCCAGCATCGCTGCGGATCAATGCACCACGGCATCCGTCGGTTTGGGCCGGTTCGTCGCCGCGACGCGGTTACCGATGATCAGGCCTTCGATCCCGGCGGTCACCGGGATGGTGTCGCCGTCTCGCACCACGCCAGCCAGCAGCATGCCTGCCAACGGATCCTGCAGGGCACGCTGGATCACCCGTTTCAGCGGCCGCGCGCCAAATACCGGATCATAGCCTTCGTCTGCCAGCCATTGTTTGGCATCCGCATCCAGCGTCAGTGTGATCTTGCGGGCCACCAGACGTTTCAGCAGGCGGCCGACCTGAATTTCGACGATCCCGCCCATGTCGGCACGGCCCAGCCGGTCGAACACGATGATCTCGTCCAGCCGGTTCAGGAATTCGGGCCGAAAATGACCGCGCACCGCCTCCAGCACCTCGGCGCGGGCGCCGGACGCATCGGCCCCATCGGGCATTTCCGACAACGACCGCGCGCCCAGGTTCGATGTCAGCACGATCAGTGTCTGCTTGAAATCCACCGTCCGGCCGTGGCCGTCGGTCAGCACACCGTCATCCAGCACCTGCAACAGCACGTTGAACACATCCGGATGCGCCTTTTCGACCTCGTCGAACAGTACGACCTGATACGGGCGGCGGCGGACGGCCTCGGTCAGCACGCCGCCTTCTTCGTAACCGACATAGCCGGGCGGCGCACCGATCAGCCGCGCGACCGAATGTTTTTCCATGAATTCAGACATGTCGATACGCACCATGGCGCTGTCGTCATCAAACAGAAACTCGGCCACCGCCTTGGTCAGTTCGGTCTTGCCCACGCCTGTCGGGCCCAGAAACAGGAACGATCCCAGTGGTCGGCCCTCGTCGTTCAGGCCCGCACGGGCACGGCGCACCGCGTTGGCGACGGCCCTGACCGCCGTGTTCTGGCCGATGACCCGCTTGTGCAGTCCCTCTTCCATCCGCAACAGCTTGTCGCGTTCGCCCTCCAGCATCCGCGAGGTCGGAATGCCGGTCCAGCGTTCGACCACCTCGGCCACCTGTTCGGGGCCGACGGTTTCGGTCACCATCTGGCCGCTGTCACCAGCCATTTCCGCTTCGGACAGATCGCGTTCCAGTGCGGGAATGGTGCTGTATTGCAATTCGCCGGCGCGGGCGAAATTGCCCTCGCGCTTGGCGATTTCCAGTTCGGCGCGGGCCTGTTCAAGATTTTCCTTCAGATCCCTGGCCGAGGCCAGCTTGTCGCGTTCGGCCTGCCAGCGGGCGGTCATTTCGGCGGATCGTTGCTGCAAATCGGCCAGTTCGCGGTCCAGCTTTTCCAGGCGGTCGCGTGATGCGGTATCGGTTTCCTGCTTCAACGCCTCGGATTCGATCTGCAGTTGCAGGATCTGACGGTCCAGCGCATCCAGTTCTTCGGGCTTGCTGTCTACTTCCATCCGCAGGCGGCTGGCGGCTTCGTCAACCAGATCGATCGCCTTGTCGGGCAGGAACCGGTCAGTGATGTAGCGGTGCGACAGCGTCGCCGCCGCCACCAGCGCGCTATCCGAAATCCGCACGCCGTGGTGCAGTTCGTATTTTTCCTTGATGCCGCGCAGGATCGAAATCGTATCTTCGACCGTCGGTTCGTTCACCATGATCGGCTGGAACCGCCGCGCAAGCGCCGCATCCTTTTCGACATATTTGCGGTATTCATCCAGCGTGGTCGCGCCCACGCAGTGCAATTCGCCCCGCGCCAGCGCGGGCTTGATCAGGTTCGCGGCATCCATCGCGCCGTCGGCCTTGCCCGCACCGACCAGCGTGTGCATCTCGTCGATGAACAGGATGACCTCGCCGGCGGCGTTTTCGATTTCCTTCAGGATGGCCTTCAGCCGTTCCTCGAATTCGCCGCGGTATTTCGCGCCAGCGATCAGCGACCCCATGTCCAGCGCCATCAACCGTTTGTTGCGCAGGGATTCGGGCACGTCACCATTGACGATGCGCAGCGCCAGACCTTCGGCAATCGCCGTCTTGCCGACGCCGGGTTCGCCGATCAGCACCGGGTTGTTCTTGGTCCGGCGCGACAGCACCTGCATCGACCGGCGGATTTCCTCGTCACGGCCGATGATCGGGTCGATCTTGCCCAGACGCGCGGCCTCGGTCAGGTCGCGGGCGTATTTGTTCAGCGCATCATATCCTTCTTCGGCCGATGCGCTGTCTGCGGTGCGGCCCTTGCGGATGTCATTGATGGCTGCGTTCAGCGCCTGCGCGGTGACGCCGCCTGCATCAAGCGCCTCTTTCGCCTTGGATTTCACCATGGCCAGCGCCATCAGGATGCGTTCAACCGGCACGAACGTGTCGCCGGCCTTTTTCGCCAGCGCCTCGGCTTCGCTCAGCATCTTGACGGTCAGCGTATCCAGATAGGTCTGCCCCGCGTCGCCGGACACCTTGGTCTGTTTGCCCACCGCCAGATCGACCGCCAGCCGCACTGCAGCCGCATCGCCGCCGGAGCGGGTGATCAGGTTGGCCGCCATGCCTTCGGCATCGTCCAGCAACGCTTTCAGAACATGTTCGGGGACAAGCCGCTGATGGCCTTCGCGCATCGCGGTGGTCTGGGCGGCCTGCACGAATCCGCGCGACCGTTCCGTGAACTTGGTCAAGTCCATGGTCAACTCTCCTGTGTTGGCACCCGGTTCCCGTGCGCCCGCCATTGCGGCACGCCCCCTTTCCGGGCCTTGACAGGAATGTGGTCACGCCGGCGTGACGGTTCAAGTCCCCGCTTGCTTGACGCCCGCGCCGGCCCCTGCCATGGCAGCGCCGACCCCAACAGGAGCTGTGCCATGACCCTGACCGATGACCGCCTGATCGTGGCGCTGGATGTGCCGAATGCGCTGGCCGGGCTGGAGCTGGCGCAACGGCTGGGCGATGCGGTTTCGTTCTACAAGATCGGGCTGGGCATGCTGACGGGCGGCGGGCTGGCGCTGGCGGATGAACTGAAACAGCAGCATGGCAAGCGCATCTTTCTGGATCTGAAACTGTTCGACATCAGTGCCACGGTTGCGGCGGCCGTGCGCGGGCTGGCGCAATATGATCTGGATTTCCTGACCGTGTACGGCGATCTGCATGTGGTGCGCGCCGCGCGGGACGGCGTGGGGGACAAGGCCCTGAAAATTCTGGCGGTCACCATCCTGACATCGCAGGACCGCGCCGATCTGGACGCGGGCTGTATCAAGCCGGGCGATGTGGCGGAAATTGTCGCGGAGCGGGCTGCGCGGGCGTTTGACGCGGGCGCGCATGGCGTGATCGCCAGCCCGCAAGAGGCCGCGATGATCCGGGCCCTGCCGCAGTCGGCGGGGCGGCTGATCGTAACGCCGGGCGTGCGGCCGATGGGAGCAGATGCGGGCGATCAGAAACGAATCGCAACGCCCACGCAGGCGCTGGCGGATGGGGCCGATTACATCGTCGTGGGGCGCCCGATCTGGCAGGCGGCCGATCCCCGTGCCGCCGCGGCGGCGATCCGGGCGGACATGGAGGGCCGTTAACCCGCCGATTTCAGGTCCTGGATCAACCCGTCGATGCTGCCACGGCGGCGGTCCAGCATCGCGCCGATTTCGGTGCGTTCGGTCAAAAGCATGTTGATGCCTTCGATGAACATGTTGAAAAACAAAGGCCGCCCGCCCTTGTCCGACACCAGGAACGTCACCTCGAACGGCGCCTGGCCTTTCAGTTTCGCCAGCGACTTGACCTCGATGAAACTCTTGACCGCCTTGGCGCCCTGCACCTCGATCTGGCCGCCGATGAACTCGCGGAACCGCTTGCCATATTTGACCGAGATATAGCGCTGGAATTCCTTGGTAAACGCAGCCATCTGCGCCGGGCTGGCGCCGCGGGCATCTGTGCCCAGCGTGTAGCGGGCGATCGTGGGCACATCGGAATAGCGCCCGAAAATGCGGGAAAATTCGGTGAACATCGCGGATTCGGATTTGCCCGATGCGATCACCTGATTGATGTCGGCCACCAAGGCATCGACCAGCGTGCGCGCCTGCGCTTCGGACAGGGCCGCTTGACCGGGCTGGGGCAGCACGGTCAGCAGCGCTGCGGCGGTTCCGGCCGCTAGAACGGACCGACGCGACAGGGCTGAGGAATTATTGCGCATAGGGGTCCTCATACGGGTCGGAATAGGGGTCCTGATCGCTGCCGCCGATCTGAAAACGCCGGTTCTGCAAATAGATAAGGCGGGTCTGGGCATAGCCGTCGGCGCTGTCATACAGCACCGAATCGATGGTGTCACCGAACCGTTGGCGGTCGCCGATCCGGTCGATAACGCGCACGGCCGTGCTCACGTTGCGTTCCGGAGGGTCAAGCGTGTACCTGAGCGGGTTGGTGAACAGGTCGACGAACCTGCCGATGGCATCGCGTTCGGTGGAAGGGCCCAGCAGCGGCAATTCCAGATAGGCACCTTCAGGGGCGCCCCAACGTGCCAGCGTCATGCCGAAATCGGCATCGACAAGCGCCACATCGGACAGTTCCGAGGCCGGGTCGAACAGGCCGCCGATCCCCAGCGTCGAATTGATGACAACGCGGTACAGGTTCTTGCCAAATCCGCCCAGATCGCCCTGCAGCAGATTGTTGACCATGATCCCCGGCGTCGCAAAGTTGGTGGCCACGTTGTCCACCACTGTCTTCAGATCATTATTGGCCACCTTGCCATAGCTCCGCGCAACGGGGCGCACGATCGTCCGGTCCACATCGCGGTTGAACATGTGGGCCCGGCGATTGCTGAACTCGTAAGGGTCATGAATGCCGTCCGGCGCGCCACCCGGACCGGGGACCGAACAGCCGGACAACAGGGCCATACCCAGGACGCCAAGCGCGATCCCGTTCACAACCCGTAAAACTCTGCCTGATATCGACACTGTGATGAACCTATCGAATAAATTCTTGCGCAGGCTGCGGGGTTTGGCGCATCAATCGCTCGAGAAGGCTGATTGCATGAGCCGCGACATGTAAACTACCGGCGTGATCATTTTGTTGCATATCTACCCTAGCGCCTGATAGCGACAAGGCAAACCGCAACATTCCGTGCTGGTGCGTTTTCGGCACACCATTGCTCAGACGGCCAACACGCGCCAAGGATCGACTACATGGCAATCAAGGATAACACGTCCGGTGTGCGCGAGTTGCGCGAAGCCCGTGCCGAAAGCCGGTCGCTGTATTGGGCGGTGGCCATTTTCGGCGTGTTTGCCAACCTGCTGATGCTGACCGGGCCGCTGTACATGTTGCAGGTCTATGACCGGGTGCTGACGTCACGGTCGGTCGAAACGCTGGTCGGACTGACGGCACTGATGCTGTTTCTGTATTTCATCATGGGCGTTCTGGACCATGCCCGCGGGCGGATCATGGCCCGCGTCGGCGCCCGGTTCCAGTCACGGATGGACCAGCGGGTATTCGATGCCGTGATGCGCAAATCGGCGGTGCGTCCCGACGCAATTGCTGCATCGGGGTTACGCGATCTGGAATCCGTGCAGAAACTGATGACATCACCTGCTCTGCTGGCGGTGTACGATGTGCCCTGGACGCCGGTGTTCGTCTTCGCGATCTTCATCTTTCATCCGTGGATGGGCTATCTGGCGGTGGCCGGCGGGCTGATCCTCGTCGCCGTGACGGTGTTGAACCAGGTGTTCAGCCGCGTCCCGCTGACCCGTGCCGCAGCGGGTACGATCCGGGCGGAAACCATGGGCGAACAGATCCGGGTCGAGGCGGAAATGGTGCAGGCAATGGGGATGCGGGATGCCGCCTTTACCCGCTGGCAGAAACTGCGCGACGAGGCACTGACCCAGCATGTCGAGGCCACTGATGTGGGTGGCGGGTTTTCGTCGATCACCAAGACATTCCGCCTGCTGTTGCAATCGGCCATGCTGGGTCTGGGGGCCTGGCTGGTGCTGCGGGGGGAAATGTCGCCGGGGGCGATGATCGCCGGATCCATCCTGATGGGGCGGGCGTTGGCGCCGATCGAAATGCTGGTCGGCCAATGGGCCATCGTGCAGCGGGCCACAAAAGGCTGGACCACGCTGTCGCAACTGCTCTCCGAAGTGCCACCCGAAGGACAGCGCACCCCGTTGCCGCGCCCGCAATCGCGGCTGGACGTGCAGCAGGTGACGCTGGTGCCGCCCGGCGAACAGCAGGCGTCGCTGCGGATGGTTTCGTTCACGCTCGAACCCGGGCAGGCCATCGGGGTGATCGGTCCATCCGGGGCCGGGAAATCGTCACTTGCCCGCGCATTGACGGGCGTCTGGCGTCCGGCTGGTGGCAAGATCCGGCTGGATGGCGCGACGCTTGACCAATACGATCCTGCCATCCTTGGCAACCTGATCGGGTATCTGCCGCAGCGCGTGCAGCTGTTTGACGGCAGCATCGCCGAAAACATCGCGCGCATGTCGCCCACCCCCGATCCGGAGGCCGTCGTGGCCGCCGCGAAAAAGGCCGCCGCGCATGACATGATCCTGAAATTGCCGGATGGCTACGACACCCGCGTGACGGCGAATGGCGGGCGGTTGTCGGGTGGGCAGATGCAGCGCATCGGCCTTGCGCGCGCCATGTATGGCGACCCGGCGATTCTTGTTCTGGACGAGCCGAACTCGAACCTCGACAATGACGGCAGCCAGGCGTTGAACGCCGCGATCCGGTCCATCAAGGCGGAAGGGCGATCGGTGCTGATCATGGCGCATCGTCCGGCGGCCATTCAGGAGTGCGACACGCTGTTGATGCTGGATGGCGGGGCCCGTGTCGCCTTTGGCCCCAAGGAAGAAGTGCTGCGCGAGGTGGTTCGCAATTCCAAACAGATCCTGACAACAACGGATGGCGGTGGCGTAAGATGACCAAGCAAAGCTTTTCATCCGGGCGTCCGCTGCTGTTCGGGTCGCTAGCCCTGGCGATTCTGGTCGGCGGCTTTGGCAGTTGGTCGTTATTCACCCAGCTGTCCGGTGCGATCATTTCGCCGGGCCGGATCGAGGTCGAACAGAACCGGCAAGTGATCCAGCACCCCGATGGCGGGGTGGTGGCGGAACTGACGGTCAAGGAAGGCGACCACGTGCAGATCGATCAGGTGCTGGTCCGGCTGGATGATACGGAACTGCGGTCGAGACTGGCGATCACCGAGGGTCAGTTGTTCGAATTGATGGCACGGCGCGGACGGCTGGACGCGGAACGCGACGGGTTGTCCTTTTCGACCTATGATCCCGAACTGGTCGCCGTCGCGACCGAAAATGACGATGTGAAATCCCTGATGGATGGTCAGACCCGCCTGCTGGAGGCGCGCGTTGGAACCCTTGCCCAGCAGGTCGATCAGCTGGGTAAACGTAAAGGCCAGATCTCGTCACAGATCGAGGGGATCGAGGCCCAACAAATCGCGCTGAACGAACAGCTTGCGCTGATCCAGCGCGAACTGGCGGATCAGCAGTCGTTACTGGATCGCGGGTTGGCGCAGGCCGCCCGGGTGCTGGGGCTGCAACGTGAACAATCCCGCCTGTCGGGTCAGGTGGGCGAACTGACCGCGCAAAAGGCGCAGGCCGAGGGGCGCATCACCGAAATCGACATCGAAATCCTGCAACTGGGGTCCTCGCGCCGCGAAGAGGCGATCAGCAACCTGCGTGACATTCAGTACCGCGAACTGGAACTGGCCGAACAGCGCCGCGCGCTGCTGGAACAGATGTCGCGGCTGGATATCCGCAGCCCGGTCAGCGGCATTGTCTATGACATGACGGTGTTTGCTACCCGTGCGGTGATCCGTGCCGCCGAGCCGCTGCTGTTCATCGTGCCACAGGACCGCCCGCTGGTGATCAAATCCAACGTCGAAACCATCAACGTCGATCAGGTTTTCCCCGGTCAGCCCGTTGTCCTGCGGTTTTCCGCGCTGGATCAACGGACAACGCCCGAGCTGAACGGTTCTGTCACGCAACTGTCAGCCGACGCCTTTACCGATGAACGGACAGGCCAGTCGTATTACAAGGCGGAAATCGCGCTGGCACCGGGGGAACTGGCGCGTCTGCCCGAAGGGGTGACACTGGTCCCCGGTATGCCGGTCGAGGCGTTCATACGCACCGCCGACCGCACGCCGATGGAATATCTGCTGAAACCCTTCACCGATTATCTGGCGAAGGCGTTCCGCGAATAACCCCGGATCGCGCCGCCCGTGTTGCAAAGGAAACTGCCCATGTCCCGCATTGATGCCCGCCTGAATGAACTTGGCCTTACCCTGCCCGATGCGCCCGCGCCGGCGGCCAATTACGTGCCCTTCGTGCGGTCGGGCGACATGGTCTATATCTCCGGCCAGATATCGCGCGATGCTGCGGGCCTTATCACCGGACGGCTGGGCGCGACAATGGACGTCGCGGATGGTGTCGCCGCCGCGCGCACCTGTGCGCTGGCAATCCTCGCGCAGGCCCGCGCCGCCTGTGACGGCAATCTGGACCGGGTGGCACGGGTCGTGAAACTGGTGGGTTTCGTGAATTCGACCCCGGATTTCACCGACCAGCCCAAGGTCATCAACGGCGCCTCCGACCTGATGGTGGCCGTGTTCGGCGATGCGGGCCGCCATGCGCGGTCGGCGGTGTCTGCGGCGTCGCTGCCATTGGGCGTGGCAGTGGAAATCGAGGCAATCCTGCAAATTGGAACGGCGCCAGGCGAAAACAAATGACGCCGCTGCCCGCCGGCTTTCTGACCCATCCCATCGCGCATCGCGCGTTGCATGACATCGCGGCCGGACGGCCGGAAAATTCGCGCGCCGCCGTGCGGGCCGCGGTTGAGGCAGGGTACGGCATCGAGATCGACCTGCAACTGTCGTCCGATGATCAGGCGATGGTGTTTCACGACGACACGCTGGAACGGTTGACGCAGGCAGCGGGGCCGGTATCCGCACGATCGGCGGCCGAACTGGGCGGGCTGCTGTTGAACGATGCCGAAGACGGCATCCCCACGCTGACCGAGGTTCTGGCGATCGTTGCAGGCCGCGTGCCGCTGCTGATCGAAATCAAAGACCAGTCGCATACCATGTCCGACACCACCGGGCGACTGGAGGCGGCGACGGTCGCGGCGTTGGCGGGCTATGACGGCCCGGTCGCCGTGATGTCGTTCAATCCGCATGCCGTGGCGCATGTTGCGCGGTTGGCCCCGCACTTGCCGCTCGGCCTGACCACCTGTTCCTTCGATCCCGTCGACTGGAAAATCCCGCAGGCAATCGGCGACCGTCTGCGCGATATCCCGGATGCAGTGCCGTTGGGAGTGTCGTTCCTGTCGCATCACTGGCGCGACCTGTCCCGCCCGCGCGTACAGGCCCTGAAGGCGGATGGACTGGCGTTGGTGACCTGGACGATCCGCAGCCGGGATGAAGAAGCCGCCGCGCGCGCGCTGGGGGCGCAGAACGTCACCTTCGAAGGCTACGCCGCCGAATTCCTTGCTTGATCCGCGCGCCTGCCGCGCCAGTTTACGTGCAGGACGCGGGGGCCACCGATGCCAGACGGAACCGAAATCGAGATCGAGGCGCTGACCTCGCTGCACCAGATCGCACCCGCCGACTGGGATGCCTGCGCCGCACCGGAATGCTGTGACGGCGGGCGGGCGTGTGACCCGTTCACGACGCACCGGTTTCTGCTGGCCCTGGAAGACAGCGGGTCGGTCGGCCCGGGCACCGGCTGGCAACCCCGCCCGATCGTGGCGCGCAAGGCTGGTCAGATCATCGGCGTGGCACCGCTGTATGTGAAATCGCACAGCCAGGGCGAATACATCTTTGATCACAACTGGGCGGATGCCTATCAGCGGGCGGGCGGGCGGTATTACCCGAAACTGCAGATCGCCGTGCCTTTTACGCCTGCCACCGGGCGGCGGTTGCTGACCCGACCGGGGGCCGACGCCGAGGGTCGCGCGGCCCTGCTGGCAGGCGCGCGGCAGTTGACCCTTGAAAACCACCTGTCATCCTTGCACTTGACCTTTTGCACCGAGGCCGAGGTGGCGGCGGCGGGCGACGCCGGCCTGATCCCCCGCATCACGCAGCAATATCATTGGGAAAGCCGGGGTTACGGCTGTTTCGATGATTTCCTGGCCGATCTGTCATCGCGCAAACGCAAGGCGATCCGCAAGGAACGCGACCGCGCGCAGACGTTCGGCGGGGATATCCAGATGCTGACCGGCGACGCCCTGCGTCCCGAACACTGGGCCGCGATGTGGGAATTCTATCAGGACACCGGCGGGCGCAAATGGGGCACGCCATATCTGACGCGGGCATTTTTCGATCTGGCGCAAGACCGGCTGCGCGATGACACGCTGCTGGTTCTGGCGATGCGCGACGGGCGCGCGGTGGCGGGGGCGCTGAATTTCATCGGGCGTGACACGCTGTTTGGCCGCTACTGGGGCTGCGTCGAAGATCACCCCTGCCTGCATTTCGAACTGTGCTATTATCAGGCCATCGACTGGGCGCTGGCCCATGGCCTGACGCGGGTCGAGGCGGGCGCGCAGGGCGAACACAAACTCGCGCGCGGCTATCTGCCGGTGCGGATCCATTCGGCGCATTACATCGCGGACCCGGGGTTTTCCACAGCCGTGGCACGGTATCTGCGCGAAGAACGCGCCGCGATGGACCGCGAGATCGAGGTGTTGACCGACTGGGGCCCGTTCCGCAAGGACAGCCCCGATGAACATGATTGAGAGGGAAAGATGACTGAAAAACTGTCGGAAACCGGGCGCAAAGCGCTGCTGGAACCGCTGTTGAATGCGGGGTGGACCCATGACACCACGCGCGACGCCATCACCAAGGTCTATCAGTTCGAGGATTTCACCGCCGCGTTCGGCTGGATGACCCGCGCCGCGCTTTGGGCCGAAAAATGGGGCCACCATCCGGAATGGACCAATGTCTATCGGACTGTGACGGTAACCTTGACCACGCATGACGTGGACGGGTTGTCGCCGCTGGATGTGAAACTGGCCCGCAAGTTCGATACATTGTGAAGGCCCGCCCCCTGTAGGACGGGCCACAAGGCATCAGATCGCCGCCAGCAGCGCCTCGCCACCCGACACTTCACAGGTGCCGGTGCCTTCTTCGGCCTGGAACACCTTTACGACGCCGTCTTCGGCATACATCGCATAGCGGCGCGACCGGGAGATCAGACCGGCAGGCGGCGCGGAAAACGCCATGCCGATTGCGTTGGTAAAGCTCGATTCGGCATCCGCCAGCATGGTCAGACCGGCGGTGGTGGCACCGGTCGCCTCGCCCCACGCCTTCATCACGAAGGGGTCGTTGACGGAAATGCAGATGATTTCATCGACGCCCTTGGCCGTGAACTGGTCCTTGGTGCGGATAAAGCTGGGCACATGCGCCATGCTGCAGGTCGGGGTGAACGCACCCGGCACAGCGAAAATCGCAACTTTGCGGCCCTTCAGTTTATCGGCCAGCGCGACGGGCTCGGGTCCCTTTTCGCCAAAACGGGTCAACGTGACCTCGGGCAGGTGGTCTCCTACGGCAATCGTCATATGCGGTCTCCATCGCGCGGGTTTGCGTTTCCTATGTGCCGGGATATAGGCTGGCCGCAGATGCAAGACCACAGCATTTCAGCGGAGATCGGGCATGTCCCATATCGTGATCGTGGGGGCCGGTCAGGCCGGTGTGGCGCTGGCCACGCGGCTGCGGACGCAGGGGTTTGCGGGCGCGCTGACGATGATCGGCGCGGAACCCGCGCCGCCGTATCAACGCCCGCCGCTGTCCAAGAAATACCTGCTGGGTGAAATGGCGCTGGAACGGCTGTTTCTGCGCCCCGCCAGCTTTTATGCCGATCAGGCGATCGACCTGCGGATCGGCACGCGCGTGACCGGCATCGACCGCGCCGGTCGCCGCGTGCTGATGGGGGACGAGGACATGCCCTATGATCAGCTTGCGCTGACCACCGGGGCCACGCCGCGGCGGTTGCCCGCCGCCATCGGTGGCGATCTGGGCGGAGTGCATGTGATGCGCGATCTGGCCGATGCCGATGCGCTGGCCCCGGCGATGATCGCGGGCGCGCGGATGATCATCGTGGGCGGCGGCTATATCGGGCTGGAGGCGGCGGCGGTGGCCGCCAAGCGCGGGCTGGACGTGACCCTGATCGAGGCCGCGCCGCGCATCCTTGGCCGCGTCGCCGCGCCTGAAACCGCCGATTATTTCCGCGCGCTGCATGGCGGGCACGGGGTGACCATCCTGGAAGGGGTGGGGCTTGACCGGCTGTCAGGTGCCAGTGATTTCGGTGGGCATGTCAACGCCGCGCGGCTGGCCAACGGGCGCGAATTGCTCTGCGATCTGGTACTGGTGGGCATCGGCGTGACGCCTAACGTGGCCTTGGCGGAACGGGCCGGGCTAGCAGTGGATAACGGCATCGCGGCGGATGCGACCTGCCGCACCGATGATCCGGCGATCTGGACCGCCGGGGATTGCGCATCCTTTGCCACGCCAGCGGGCCGCCTGCGGTTGGAATCGGTGCCCAATGCCATCGACATGGCGGAATGTGTGGCCGACAACATGCTGGGGGCGGGGCAAATCTATGTGCCGAAACCGTGGTTCTGGTCGGATCAGTACGACGTGAAATTGCAGATCACCGGGCTGAACACCGGTTACGACCGCACGATCCTGCGCCCCACCGACAAACCCGGCAGCCAGTCGGTGTGGTATTTCGCCGGTGACCACCTGTTGGCGGTCGATGCGATGAACGATCCGCGCGCCTATATGGTTGCGAAACGGCTGATCGACGCGGGCCGCAGCATCGCGCCCGCTGCGGTCGCGGACCCGGCGTCAGACCTGAAAGCCCTGTCGGCGTGAGGATCATCGCCGGCCGGTTTCGCGGGCGCGCGCTGACTCCCGTAGGCAAGGGCGATCCGGGCGCGCATCTGCGCCCGACCACGGATCGCACGCGGGAAGCGCTGTTTTCCATGCTGGCGGGCGGGCGGTTCGGCGATCCGTTGACCGGCGCACGGGTGCTGGACCTGTTCGCGGGCACCGGTGCCTTGGGGCTGGAAGCGCTGTCGCGCGGCGCGGATCACGTGACATTCGTGGAAAACGGGCGCGTGGGGTTGGCGCTGTTGCGGCAGAACATCGCCCTGTTGGGGATTGCAGGCGAAACGCGCATCCTGTCTTGCGATGCGCGCCGCCTGCCGGTCTGCGATGCAGCACCTGCGTCGCTGGCGTTCCTTGATCCGCCCTATGGTGCGGGGCTGGGCCTGCCCGCGCTTACGGCGGCGAAAGGTGCGGGATGGCTCGCACCCCGGGCGTTGATCGTCTGGGAAGAAACCACCGAGCAGCCCGCGCCGCCGGGGTTTTCTCGGCTGGACGCACGGCGCTATGGCGACACCATGCTCACCCTGCTGGAATTCAGGCCCTGATCCGCGTGTTGTCAGGGTCATACAGCGGCCGGGCTGACGCCGTCACCGCCACCCGCCGCCCCGCGACATCCACCGCCCAGTTGGACTCCAGCAAGCCATCGACGGTTTCGCCAGCGCAGGGCACATAGCCCATTCCCACCGCACCACCCAGCCAATGGCCGTAAGCGCCCGAGGACAGATGCCCGACGATGCGGCCATCGCGCAGGATCGGTTCGTTATGATAGAACATTGCCGCCGGATCGCGGGCAAGGAATTGCAGCAGCCGCTTGTCCAGCCCGGTATCACGTTTGCGCAGCACGGCGTCGCGCCCGATGAAGGCGGGCTTTTTCATACTGACGGCGAACCCCAGCCCGGCTTCCAGCACGTGATCCTCGCAGGTGATGTCGTGGCCGAAATGGCGATAGGCCTTTTCGATCCGCGCACTGTCCATCATGTGCATGCCGCCAAGGCGCAGACCGATCCCCTGCCCCGCATCCCACAGCGTGTCGAACGCATGCAGCGCCATGTCAGCCCCGACATACAACTCCCACCCCAGTTCGCCGACATAGGACACCCGGTGCGCGCGGGCCAGACCCAGCCCCAGTTCCACCTCGCGCGCAGTGCCGAAGGGATGCGCGGCGGTGCTGAAATCATCCGGGCTGACCAGCGCCAACAGATCGCGCGCACGCGGGCCCATCACCGCCAGCGTGCCTTCGGCGGCGGTCACATCGGTGACAACCACATGGCGGTCGCCAATGTGGCGTTGCAGGTGGGTCTGATCGGCCAACCGCGTCGCCGCGGGCGTCACCACCAGATAGGCGGTCTCTGACAGCCGCGTGACGGTGACATCCGCCGCGATGCCGCCCTGCGTGGTCAGAAATTGGGTGTAGACGATGCGCCCCTGCGCCACGTCCATCTCAGCCCCGCAAACATGGTTCAGAAAGGCGCACGCGTCGCGGCCTTCGACCCGCAGTTTGCCGAAGGACGACATGTCATACATCACGACGCCGGTGCGCAGGGCGTTGACCTCGGACCGGACATTGTCGAACCACGACTGCCGGAACCAGCTTGACTGGTAGGACGTGTCCTGCCCCGGCGTCGCGAACCAGTTTGCGCGTTCCCAGCCGGCGATTTCGCCAAACACCGCGCCCTGTGCGGCCAACCGGTCGTGGAACGGCGTGCGGCGCACCCCGCGCGCGGTGGCCTTTTGCCGATATGGGAAATGGTCGGCATAGAGCAGACCCAAGGTTTCGCTGACCCGTTCTGCCAGATAGCGGCGATTGCGCTGGAACGGCTGCGCGCGGGCGACATCGACATCGCCCAGATCGAACGGCTTTTCGCCCTCCGTCATCCATTGCGCCAGCGCCATGCCGGCGCCGCCCGCCGACTGGATCCCGATGGAGTTGAACCCGGCGGCGACCCAGACATTCGCCGCACCCGGGGCCTGACCCAGCAGATAGGCATTGTCGGGCGTGAAGCTTTCAGGGCCGTTGAAGAAGGTGTGGATGCCTGCGGTGCCCAGCATCGGCATCCGGTGAATGGCCTGTTCCAGAACCGGCTCGAAGTGGTCGAAATCATCGGGCAACTGGTCAAATTCGAACGATTCAGCAATGCCGCCCATGCCCCAGGGTTTTGATTTCGGCTCGAATGCGCCCAGCATCATCTTGCCGGCGTCCTCTTTGTAATACGCGCATTCGTCGGGCACCCGCAGCACCGGCAGTTGCGCCAGACCGGGAATGGGTTCCGACACGATGTAGAAATGTTCGCAGGCATGCAGCGGCACCGTGGTGCCCATCATCGTGCCCAGATCGCGCGCCCACATGCCCGCACAATTCACCACGGTATCGCAGGCAATGCTGCCCGCCGTGCCATCCTCGGCCTGCCACGCGACATGGGCGATGCGGTCGCCCGCGCGCGTGACGCCGGCGACTTTGGTCCGTTCGGCGATGACCGCGCCGCGCTGCTGCGCGCCCTTGGCCATGGCGCGGGCGATATTGCCGGGGTCGCCCTGGCCATCGGTAGGCAGCCAGACGCCGCCGGTCACGCCGTCGATGTTCAGATGCGGATAGCGGGATTTGATCTCGGATGGGGACAGTTCCTCGACCGGGACCCCAAAGGCGCGCGCCATGGCGGCGTTGCGGTGCAGTTCCTCCAGACGTTCCGCCGTCAGCGCGGCGGAGATGCTGCCCACCTTGCGGAACCCGGTGGCCACACCCGTTTCGGCCTCCAGACGGGTGTAAAGCTCGGCGGAATAGCGCGCGAGGCGGGTCATGTTGGCGGAAGCGCGCAACTGCCCGATCAGACCGGCGGCATGCCATGTGGTGCCGGAGGTGAGCGCCTTGCGTTCCAGCAGCACGACATCGGTCCAACCCAGTTGCGTGAGGTGATAGGCGACGGAACAGCCGACAACACCACCACCGATGATGACAGCGCGGGCGTGGGCGGGGATCTGGGTCATGATGTGGCTCCTGTTGCGAGCGGGAGCGAGGGGCCAGCCCCTCGCGCTCCCAGGGGTATTTCTGAACCGAAGAAGCTCAGGTGATGGTATGGCCAGCCGCCTGCAGACGGCGGGCGATCTCGGCGATATGGGCGGGGCCGACTTCGCAGCAGCCGCCGAGGATCGTGGCACCCTGATCGACCCAGGCCATGGCGAAATCGGCATAGTCCGCCGGGCCAAGGTCGCGGCGCGCGGTCAGGGCATCGACAGTGGGCGAGGATTGCAGGAAAGCGGCGCTGATATGCGTGAAGCCGTTGGCATAGGCCCCGAAGGGCAGGCTGAGCGTGGCGAGGATCGGCAGACCGGCGGCGATGGATTCCGGCCGGGAACAGTTCAGGAGCAAGGCCTGCGGGGTGTATTGTGCCAGCAGGGGCGCGATATCGGCGAGCGGTTCGCCGGACCGCAGACGCGTGCCGTCGTCGTCATCCACCGTCAGCGACAGCCAGGTCGGGATGTTCGACGCCAAGGCAGCGATCAGCGCGCCTTGTGCCTGGGCGATGCCTGCGACAGTTTCGATCAACAGCAGGTCCACGCGGCCCTGCATCTGCGCGATAATTTCCGCAAACAGCGGCGCGGCTGTGGCGGGGTCTGCGCCCAGATCGGCGCGGTAGGACGCACCCAGCGGCCCCAGTGACCCGGCGATGCGACCGGACCCGTGGGCGTCACGCGCCGCTGCGGCCTCTAGCAGCGCGGTGTCGATCAAGGGCGCAAAGCGGTCGCCGATGCCCGCGCGATCCAGCCGGTCACGGTGCAGGGCATAGGTGTTGGCGGTGGCGATGGTGGCCCCGGCGCGGAAATGGTCCAGATGCACGGCGCGCACCACCTCAGGGGCGTCCATCATCACCGATGTGGACCACAGGTTCGTTGGCGGTTTGCCGTGGCGGTGGACGATTTCCTGTCCGACCGACCCGTCCAGAAGTGTAATCGCGGTCATGCGCGCAGCCTTTCATTGGTGGCGTCCCAGGCCGGGCCATCCGGCAGCACCGTGGCACGGACGCGGTCGCCATAGATTTCGACAGCGATTTCGGTGCCCGGGACCGCCAGATCGGCGCGGATCATCGCCAAGGCCAGCGAGGCATCGACGCGGTATCCCCACTCGCCCGAGGTGGTTTCACCGACGACCTGGCCGTCATGCCAGAGGGTTGACATATAGGGCGCGTCACAATCGGCAGCCTCGACGCGCAGGGTGACGAACCGCTTGCGCGGGCCGGTGGCCTGTTCGGCCACGAGCGCCGGCTTGCCGGGGAAATCCTTTGACCAGTCAATGAAGCGGTCGAGCCCCGATTCCAGCAGGGTGTAGTCGGTGGACAGGTCGCCCTTCCACGCGCGGTAGGCCTTTTCGATGCGCAGGGAATTCAGCGCCCACATGCCGACGGGCGTGACACCCGCCGCCGCAAGTGCGTCCCAGATCGCAGGGGCATCTTCGGGGGACATGTGGATTTCCCAGCCCAATTCGCCGGCAAAGGACACCCGCAACAGCGTGGCAGGGCGGCCTGCGACGGTGACGCCCGTCAGCACCGAAAGCCATGGCTTTGTCAGGTCGGCATCCGTCAGCGGCGCGAGGATTTCGCGGGCGCGCGGGCCGGACAGGATCAGGCATTCCAGATCGGCGGAGTGATCCGTCACGGTGACACCCGGCGGTGCGTTGCGCGACAGCACCTCGCCGTCATGCCATTGCGCGACGCCGGCGGTGATCAGATCGACGCGGGTATCATCCGTGACCATCACCGTCATCTCGGTCAGCACCCGGCCCCGCGCGTCCGGGAAATAGCACAGGCCGACGCGGCCCGGTTTCGGCAGGCGCGACGCGGTCAGGGCATCGACATGCGCGCGCGCGCCGGGGCCAGTGACGCGCAGGCGGGTGAAACCGGGCAGCGCCACGATGCCGCAATGATCGCGCATCGCCGTGCATTCGGCGGCGATGCGGGGCGCCCAGGGACCGGCGCGGTTCCAGGTCTGGGTCGCGTCCCAGGATATGTCATCGCCAGCTGCGGCGTACCAGTTCGGGCGTTCCCAGCCGTTGTAGGCGCCGAATTGCGCGCCAGCCGCTGCCAGCCGTCCGTGCAACGCCGACAGGCGGCGGTCACGCCCGGCGGGCCAGCAGGCGCGCGGGAAATGCATGGCGTATTCGTAGCCATAGACCTCTTTCCCCGTCTCGATGCAGTAATCGCGGTCGGTATAATCCGTGAACCGGCGCGGATCGCAGGACCACATGTCCCATTCGGTCGCACCTTTGGTGACCCATTCCGCCAGCACCTTGCCCGCGCCGCCCGCCTGCGCGATGCCAAAGGTAAAGACGCAAGCCTCGAACGCATTGGGCACACCCGGCATCGGCCCGATCAGCGGCAGACCATCGGGCGCATAGGGAATGGGGCCGTTGATCACCTTGGACACGCCGGCCTGGGCCAGCACTGGCACGCGGGCCAGCGCATCCTCGATGTAGGGTTCCAGCCGGTCCAGATCGTCGGGATACAGCTGAAAACTGAAATCTTCGGGCATCGGGTCGCCGGGCTGCACCCAATGCGCCCGGCAATTCCGTTCATAGGGGCCAAGGTTGAAACCGTTCTTTTCCTGCCGCAGGTAATATGAAGTATCGACATCGCGCAGCAGCGGCAGTTTGTGACCCGCCGCCACCGCCCAATCGCGCACTTCGGGGACCTCGTCGAACAGCAGATACTGGTGGCTCATCACCATCATCGGCACGGTGCGTCCGCCATAGGGTTTGAACCATTCACCGACGCGCTGCGCGTAATATCCGGCGGCGTTGACGACGTATTCGCAGCGGATATCGCCTTGTGCGGTGTGGACGATCCATTCGCCGTTTTCGCGGCTGACACCTGTCGCGGGGCAGAACCGCAGGATCGTCGCACCCATCTGGCGCGCGCCCTTGGCCAGCGCCTGCGTGAGTTGGGCGGGGTCGATGTCGCCGTCGTTCGGATCGTACAACGCGCCCTGCAGATCATGGGTTTCCAGAAACGGATAGCGCGATTTGATGTCATCGACGCCGAGGATGTCCAGGGCCATGCCCTGATACCGGCCCATCCCCTTGGCGCGGGCAAATTCCTGCATGCGTTCGCGGGAATGCGCCAGACGGATCGACCCGGTGACGTGGTAATTCATCGGATAATCCACGTCTGCGCCGAGGGTGCGATACAGTTCCGTCGAATAGCGCTGCATGTTCATCACCGACCATGACGTGCTGAAGGTCGGGCAATTGCCCGCCGCGTGCCAGGTGCTACCCGCGGTCAGTTCGTTCTTTTCCAGCAGCACGCAATCGGTCCAGCCTAGCTTTGCCAGATGATACAGCGACGACACCCCGACAGCGCCCCCGCCGATGATCACCACACGTGCTGTTGTCGGAAAATCGGCCATCATCGTCTCCGTTAATAAACCGGCGGGGCGATCACCCAGATCGCCACGGCGGGTGTGTCATGTGGGTTGTGCCAGCCGAACGGCGTGGCGCGGATGCGGAAACTGTCACCGGGGCCAACGGAAAAGGCACGCGCGCCGATCGTCAGGTCCAGATGGCCCGAAATCATGATGCCCAGTTCCTGCGTGGGTCGCCCCTGCGCATGGTCGAACCGGGCGCCGGGGGCAAAGGTGGAATGCACCACCTCGAAATCATCGGTCAGGTCGGGGGACAGCAGTTCTTCGATCAAACCCGCCGCGCGATGGCCCAGACTGCGCCGCGCGCCGGCGCGGACGATATGGCCTTCCTCGGCAACGGGCGCGCGTGCCGCGCCGAACAGCACCGACAGCGGCACTCCCAGCAGGTCCGCCAAGGCGCGCAGATCGGTGATGGCAGGCTGGGACAGGTCGCGTTCCACCTGGCTGACCCAGCCGACCGACCGCCCCATGCCATCGGCCATGGCCTGCAGCGTCAATCCCCGCGCACGGCGCAAGGCGCGCAGGTCGGCCCCAAGCGATGGCGGCGGTTCGGGACGCAAGGTTGCCTCGTGGTAGTGGCTGGTGAAAATCCGGATCAGAATTTCAGCGTGACAGGCTTTGGTGAAAAATCAAGCCAGAATTTCACGCAGCAGCCGTGTCCGCGACCAATTGCCCCGCCAAGCCCGCCCGGATCAGCGCGATGGATTCGTCCAACCCGTACAGCGCGATAAACCCGCCGAAACGCGGGCCATCCGATGACCCCAGCAGCACCTCGTACAGCGCCTTGAACCAGTCGCGCAGCGGGTCGAACCCGTGCACCTTGCCGACGGCAAAGACGATGGTCTGCAGGAACTCCTCGTTCTGCCAATTGACCGGCGGCAGCGTGGCGTCGGGTTCGCCCGCCCCCGCGTTCTTGCGCGCGATCAGATCCAGCGCGGCCGCCCCGCTGCGGTCCTGCAACGCGGCCAGCAGATCGGCCATGGCGGCAGCTTCGCGGGCATCGGCGGCGCGGAACACCTTGGAGGGTTTCACCTTGTCCTGATAATACCGCACGGCATGGCCGGCGGCGGCGTCCAGATCGGGGTTGCCCTCGGGCGATGTGCCGGGGGCGTAACGGCGCAGGAACCCCCACAACCGGTCCTTGTTTTCGGCCCCCGACGCGCTGGCAAGGTTCAACAGCATGCCGAACGGCACCACCATGCCGCTGACCGGCGGTTGACCGCCATGGATGTGCCAGACCGGGTTATCGACCTGCTGTTCCACGCTTTGACCGGGATAAGCGCGCAGTTGCTGGTGATAATCATCCACCGCGCGCGGGATCACGTCCCAGGACATGCGTTTTGCGGTCTTGGGTTTCAGATACATGAAATACGACAGCGATTCTGTCGATGCATAGGTCAGCCATTCGTCGATGGTCAGGCCGTTGCCCTTGGATTTCGAGATTTTCTGCCCCTCGGCGTCCAGAAACAGTTCATAGCTGAAATGGTTCGGCTTGCGCCCGCCCAGCACCTCGCAGATCCCGTCATAGATCGGGGTGTTGGTGGAGTGGTCCTTGCCATACATCTCGAAATCTACGTCCAGCGCGGCCCAACGGGCGCCGAAATCGGGCTTCCATTGCAGTTTCACGTTGCCGCCGGTCACCGGCAGCGTCCATTCACGGCCGGTTTCATCGTCAAAGGTGATCGTGCCGTCCTTGGCGTTGACCTCTTTCATCGGCACATACAGCACGCGGCCGGTTTCGGGATGGATCGGCAGAAAACAGGAATAGGTCTGCTGGCGTTCTTCGCGCAGCGAGGCCAGCATGATTTTCATGATCGCGTCATAGCGTTCGCAGGCCAGCAGCAACGTGGCATCGAACCTGCCCGATTTGTAGAACTCGGTCGCGGAAATGAACTCGTATTCAAAGCCGAAAGTATCCAGAAACCGCCGCAGCATGGCGTTGTTATGCGCGCCGAAACTGTCGTACAGGCCATAGGGGTCGGGCACGCTGGTCAGCGGCCGCTGCATGTGCTGGCGCAACACGTCCTGATTGGGCACGTTTTCCGGTACCTTGCGCATGCCGTCCACATCATCGGAAAAACAGATCAGCCGGGTGGGGATGTCGGAAATCACCTCGAAGGCGCGGCGGATCATCGTGGTGCGCGCCACTTCGCCAAAGGTGCCGATATGCGGCAGGCCGGACGGCCCATACCCGGTTTCGAACAGCACATAGCCCTTGGCCGGCGGTGCCTTTTCATAGCGTTTCGCCAGCGCGCGCGCTTCTTCAAACGGCCAGGCCTTGGATTTCAGGGCGGCATCGCGCAGGGTGGTCATGGTCTGTCTCCGGAACTGGGTCCATCCACGGCAAATGGCCGGGGGACGCTGCTTCCTATTGCCCGCCCCGACCCGCGTCAATAATCATGCCGGTGACTCGCGCCCCTTCTCCTGCACAGGAATTTCCAAATGACCGAAGCCCCGCCCAACCCGCTCAGCCCGCAGGATTGTCTGGTGGCACTGATGATCGCCATTTCGCTGTCGGACGGGTATGTCCGCACCGCCGAGTTGCTGAAAATCGAAAGCGCGGTCAACATGTTGCCGGTGTTTTCAGGCTATGACATCGACCGGATGCGCGTCCTGTCGCAAACCGTGCAGGACCTGTTTGCCGAAGAAGAAGGCCTGGACGCGCTGTTCGGCCTGATCCGCAACAATCTGCCGGAACGGCTGTTCGAAACCGCCTATGCGCTGGCCTGCGATGTGGCCGCGTCCGACGGTACGCTGCGACAGGCCGAACTGCGCCTGCTGGAAGAGATCAGGGACGAGTTGAACGTCGACCGCCTGCATGCCGCCGCCATCGAACGCGGCGCACGGGCGCGCCACGTCAAGGCGTGAAACCAAGGTCCGGAGGTCGATGCCGCGCAAATGCCAAGCGCGGATCAGTCCGCGCGCAAACGTCCCCGGCCCAGCCGGGGATGCAACCGCCCCGCCAGCATGTACGCCCCCCACAATCCTAGCCCGCATACGGCAAATATCCCGGTGACCGGGGCCACCAGCAACACCACATAGGCCACGCCCGGCGTCACGATCCCCGACACATCGCGGAACGACGCATAAATCGCCGCCATTTCGGTGCGCTCTGACGGTTTTACCGCCATCAGGAACGGCAATCCGCCGCAGACATCCAGCAGCACCAGAAACCCCGACCCGGCGAACAGGCAGGCAATGGCGAACGGGGGCCAGACCTCGCCCAGACTGGCCGCCAGAAAGAATGTGCCCGCCGCCAGAAAGCCTGCCCGCACCGCCACCCGGATCGTGTGGCGCTGGATCGCCCGCAGCATGAGGGGCGTCAGGAACATCAGCCCGTTGGTGATCGACAAAACGATTCCACCCACCCGGTCACCCAGCCCGTATTCCACCGCAAAGATCGGCACATACACGACATACACCCACCACCCGCAGGACCGGATCACCGCGAACAGCCATCCCGCCACCAGCCGGGGCTGCGCCAGAAACCGCCGCAGGAAGGCCAGCGGATTGGGCGCAGGCACCGCGACGCGGGTGATCCGGCGGCCATCGCCCATTCGCAGCACCCAGAACGTTGCCAGCAGGCACAGCGCCGATGCCCCCGCCAGCAGGTACGGGGCGGGCGGCCACCATTCCAGCAACAGAACGCCGGTCAAAGGCCCCGCCGTCCACCCCAGCGCCGCGTATAACATCCGGGTCGATTCGGCGCGGCTCAGGTCTCTGCGCGGAATGAAATCCAGCACATAGGCATTGAAACAGACAAAGGTGATCACGGTGGCCATGGTGTTGCAGATCACCGTGACCAGCACCCAAGGCGTGCCGCCCAGCACCGCCGCCGCGGTCCCCGCCAGATACAGGAACGCACCGAGCGTATACAGCCAACGCCGCGGGATGAACCGTGCTGCAAAAGGCACCATCAGCCCGGACAACAGCGACAGCACGCCCGCCGCGAAATACAGGCTGGACACCAGCCCTGCATCGCCTGCCGCGCGATACATCTCCAGAGGCAGGACAGATATCAGCAAGCCGCGGGTGATCGCCTCGAACCCCTGCAACACCGCAAAGCTGCGCACACCGGGGGTCGGGGCACGCGCTGCGTTTTCAAACAGGCCTCGGGCGATTGTCATTACGCCTCCTTGCCGCCAGACTGGCCCGATGTTCTGGCGCAAGCATGACCGAACACGTCATGGCATGTCGGGATTGGCGGTCTTAGCGGGCGTAAGCGACCATGGTCAGCAGTTCATACGCAGCCACCTGAACACCATCCTGATTGGTCAGGATCACGGCCCAGGCCACCTCGCCATACGTATCCGTCCGGCGCGTCTTGCGCGCCACGGTCAGTTGCGCGGCGATGCTGTCGCCGGGGCTGACCGGTTTATGGAACGCCAGACCATTCAGCCCCGTATTGGCCAGAACCGGCCCCGGGTCCGGCTGCACGAACAGCCCGGCGGCAAAAGACAACAGCAGATAGCCATGCGCGACACGGCCCGGAAAGAACGGGTTCGCCTTGGCCGCGTCCTCGTCCATGTGGGCATAGAACGTGTCGCCCGTGAAATAGGCGAAATGTTCGATGTCAGACAGGGTGACGGGGCGCGCGGCGGTATGGATCGTCTCGCCGATCTGCAGTTCGGAAAAGGTGCGCTGGAACGGATGGTCGGGCGCGGTGACCTCGGGCGCGCCCTGCTGCCATTGGCCGGTGATCGCGGTCAGGATGCGCGGGCTGGCTTGCACCGCCGTGCGCTGCATGTAGTGCAGCACTGCGCGAATACCGCCGAGCTCTTCGCTGCCGCCCGCGCGTCCCGGTCCGCCATGAACCATCTGCGGCATCGGCGCGCCATGGCCCGTCGCCTCGGACGCGGCATCCCGGTCCATGATGTACAACCGCCCGTGATGCGCGGCGCTGGTCATCGTGACGGTGACCGCCACCTGCGGATCGTGGGTGAACAACGACGCGACCAGCGACCCGCCGCCGCGATTTGCAAGCTCGGCCGCATGGGCCACATCGCGATAGGGCATCAGGGTGGCGACCGGACCAAACGCCTCCGTATCGTGAACGGCACGCGCGGCATCGGGGTCGTCGCAGCACAGCAGCATCGCAGGCAGGAACGCTTGGGCGGCGTCACCGCCGATCACGTCGAACCGGTCCGGGTCACCGTAGACCAACCGGGCTTCTGTGCACAGTATCGCAAGTTTTGCCAGCACATCGGCCTTCTGCGCCGTCGACGCCAGTGCGCCAAGGCGGGCCTTGTCGTCACCGGGGTCGGTCGGTGGCAGGTCCGCCAACCGCGCCGCCAGCGCGGCCCCAACCGCGTCCAGGCGAGCCGCGGGCACGATCAGGCGCCGCATCGCGGTGCATTTCTGCCCGGCCTTGGTGGTGATCTCCTGCGCCGCTTCCTTGATGAAAAGGTCCCATTCCGGCGAGCCTTCGTCCGCATCGGGACCAAGGATCGCGGCATTCAGACTGTCTTGTTCGGCCATGAACCTGGTTGAGTGCCGCAGCAGGTTCGGGGTGGCACGCAACCGCAACGCGGTGTCTGCCGATCCGGTAAAACTGACCACATCCTGCGGGCCCAACCGGTCCAGCATGTCACCCACCGGTCCCATTACAAGTTGCACCGCACCCTCTGGCAACACGCCTGCCTCCAGTATCAGGGCATAGCAGGCATGAGTCAGATAGCAGGTTTGCGTCGCCGGTTTCACGATCGCGGGCACGCCCGCCAGCAGCGTCGGCGCGAGTTTCTCAAGCATGCCCCAGACCGGAAAGTTGAAGGCGTTGATATGGACCGCCACGCCTTGCAGCGGGGTCGCGATATGTTGGCCGCTAAAGGCGCCGGTGCGGCCCATTGGCTCGGTCACGCCGTCGATCCATACGTGACCGTCCGGCAATTCGCGCCGCCCCTTGCTGGCGTAGCTGGCCAGCGTCCCGATGCCACCGTCGATATCCACCCGACCATCGCGCAGCGTCGCCCCGGTCAACGGGTTGATCGCAAACAGCCGCGCCTTGTGGTCGGTCAGATAGCCCGCCAGCGCCTTCAACATCCGCGCGCGGTCATGAAACCCCATCGCGCGCAGGGCTGGCCCGCCCATCTGGCGTGCATGATCCAGCGCCGCCTGCACATCCCAGCCGCCGGTGATCGCCTGGGCCACCGGCGTTCCCGTGACCGGCCCCAGAATCGTCACATCCACCCCGCCCGAAACCCAACGCCCGCCGATATGGCTCGTGACATGCAGCATGACTGTCTCCCTGATTTGCGGGCGACCTTGCCGCAGGCGTCGCGGCTTTGCAACACTCTTGACCGTTCGGTCGGTTTTGTGCTGGATGGCGGTCAAGGTATCCAAGGAGGGGTGCCGCGAGGGAGATCATGCATGACACCTGACGACCGCGCGCGCCATTCGGCGGCGGCGATGTGGACCGGCGACCATGCTGCGCATGCCTTGGGCATGGTGCTGACGGATATTGGCCCGGGCCGTGCCACTCTGACCATGCGGGTGCGTCCGGACCAGTTGAACGGGCATGGTATCTGTCACGGCGGCTATATCTTTACGCTTGCCGATACCGCTTTTGCCTATGCGTGCAACAGCTATAACCAACTGGTTGTGGCGCAGCAGAACATCATCACATTCCTGTCGCCGGGGCAGGGCGGCGAAATGTTGACGGCGGTCGCGCTGGAACAGCATCTGGCGGGGCGGTCGGGCGTGTACGACGCAATTGTCAGCGGCGAAGACGGCCGCAAGGTGGCGCTGTTCCGCGGCCTGTCGCGCAGCATTAAGGGCCAGCATTTCAAGGAGGATGACGCATGAGAGACGCATATATCTGCGAAGGGTTGCGTACCCCCATCGGGCGATACGCGGGCGCATTGTCTGCCGTGCGGCCCGACGACCTGTTGGCAAGCGTGATGCGGGCGCTGGTCGTGGGGCGCGATCTACGGATCGACGAATGTCTGATCGGCTGTGCCAATCAGGCGGGCGAAGACAACCGCAATGTCGCGCGCATGGCGGTGCTGCTGGCGGGCCTTGGCGAACATGTGCCGGGCGGCACCATCAACCGGTTGTGCGGGTCGGGGCTGGACGCGATCGGGTCCGCCGCCCGCGCGATCAGGACCGGCGAGGCCGAATTGATCCTGGCCGGCGGCGTCGAATCGATGTCGCGCGCGCCGTTTGTGATGGGCAAAGCGGACACAGCGTTTTCCCGCGCGGCAGAGGTCTATGACACCACCATCGGCTGGCGGTTCGTTAACCGCGCGATGCACAAAGCCTATGGCACCGATTCGATGCCCGAAACGGCGGAAAACGTGGCGGCGGATTTCGGCATTGGCCGCGCCGATCAGGATGCGTTCGCACTGCGGTCACAGTCGCGCGCCACTGCAGCCATCGCGTCGGGCCGCTTTGCTCGCGAAATCGCGCCGGTGACGATCCCGCAGCGCAAGGGCCCGCCGATCGTGGTGGACACCGATGAACATCCGCGCGCGACCACGCTGGACAAACTCGCTGCGCTGCCCACCCCGTTCCGCGACGGAGGCAGCGTGACGGCGGGCAATGCGTCCGGCGTCAACGACGGCGCGGCGGCGGTGCTGATCGCGTCTGCGGATGCGGTGGCGAAATACGGCCTGACGCCCCGTGCGCGGATCGTGTCGATGGCGACCGTCGGCGTGCCGCCGCGCATCATGGGCATCGGTCCGGCGCCTGCGACGCAGGCGCTGCTGGACCGGCACGGGTTGCGCATTTCGGACATCGACCTGCTGGAGGTCAACGAGGCATTTGCCGCGCAGGCGCTGGCGTCGCTGCGCCAGTTGGGCCTGCCCGATGACGCAGGCCACGTAAACCCGCATGGCGGGGCGATCGCGCTGGGGCATCCGTTGGGCATGTCGGGTGCGCGACTGGCCATCTCGGCCTCGCTGTCGCTTGGCGACATGGGCGGCCGTCGCGCGATCTGTGCGATGTGCATCGGTGTTGGTCAGGGCATCGCCCTGATGATGGAGGCTGTGTGATGCGCGACCTGTCCCCCCGCCCCGGCGATCTGGAACCCATTGAGACCGCCAGCCGCGATGAAATCGCTGGGCTGCAACTGACCCGGATGCGCACGACGCTGCACCATGCGTATGCGAATGTTGCGCATACCAAGACGGCGTTCGATGCGGCGGGCGTGCATCCCGATGACCTGCAGACGCTGTCGGATCTGGCGAAATTCCCGTTCACCACCAAACAGGACCTGCGGGCGAATTACCCGTTCGGCATGTTCGCGGTGCCGCGTGCGCAGGTGGCCCGCATTCATGCCTCGTCCGGCACCACGGGGCAGCCAACCGTTGTGGGTTACACCGAAAGCGACCTTAAAAACTGGGGGCAAGTGGTGGCGCGGTCCCTGCGCGCGGCCGGTTTGCGGCGCGGCGACCTGTTGCACAACGCCTATGGCTACGGCTTGTTCACCGGCGGGCTGGGCATCCATCTGGGGGCCGATGCGCTGGGTCTGGCCACGGTGCCGATATCGGGTGGGATGACACCCCGACAGGTGCGGCTGATCGAGGATTTCAAACCCGACGGCATCACGGTCACGCCGTCCTATGCGCTGTCGATTCTGGATGAATTCAAGGCGCAGGGCCTGGACCCGCGCGCCTGTTCGCTGAAGGTCGGCATCTTTGGTGCCGAACCCTGGACCAACGCGATGCGGCGGGAAATCGAGGACGCGTTCGATATGCATGCCGTTGATATCTATGGCCTGTCCGAGGTGATGGGGCCGGGTGTCGCCAATGAATGCGTGGAAACCAAGGACGGGCTGCATGTCTGGGAGGATCATTTCTACCCCGAAATCATCGACCCGGTGACGGGAGCGGTGCTGCCCGACGGCGAAATGGGCGAACTGGTGTTCACGTCCCTGACCAAAGAGGCGTTTCCGGTGGTGCGATACCGCACCCGCGACCTGACGCGGCTGTTGCCCGGCACGGCACGGACGATGCGGCGGATGGAAAAGATCACCGGGCGGTCCGACGACATGATCATCCTGCGCGGCGTCAACGTGTTCCCGACCCAGATCGAGGAACAGTTGCTGCAGGTCGCCGATCTGGCGCCGCATTTCCAGATCGAACTGACCCGCAAGGGCCGGATGGATGAAATGCGCGTGCTGACTGAGGTGGCGGTGGGCATCTTTGATCCCGACCGACGCGCGGCAGCGGGCAAGGCTTTGGAACACCGAGTGAAACAGACCGTGGGCATCAGCGTCAAGGTCGAGGTCCGCGACAGCGGCGCGGTGGAACGCAGCCAAGGCAAGGCGGTGCGGATCATCGACAAACGGCCAAAGGACGCGTGAATGGCGCGGGGTCTGGCACGCGATCATGACGAAAAACGCGGGGCGCTGCGCAAGGGGGCGGCGCGCCATTTCGCCGCCAATGGCTTTGACCGCGCGTCGATGACCGGGGTGGCGCGTTCGGTCGGCGTTTCAAAGGCGCTGATCTACCACTACTGGCCGTCAAAAGAGGACCTGCTGTTCGACATTTTCAATACGCATTTCACCGAGCTGCTGGACGCGACCGAGGCCGCACAGGCAGATGGCCTGTCAGGGATGATCGCCGCGATCCTGGGTGCCTATCAGGACGCCGACCCGGAACACAAACTGCAACTGGACGCGCTGAAACTGCTGCCCCGCGACCGGCAGGAACCGCTGCTGGCGGCGCAGCGGGCCTTGGTCGCGCGGATGTCGGACGCGGTGGCGGCGGATGCGCCGCACCTGACCGCAGACCAACTGCGCGCGGCGACCATGACCGTCTTTGGCATCGTCAACTGGGTCTACATGTGGCACCGCCCCGGCAAGGGGTTGTCACGCGCCGATTACGCCCGCTTTGCCGCCGATTTCGTGCGGGGCGGGTTAGCGGCGCTCTGATCCTTGATCTGCGGGCGCGGGCGTGGTTCTAAACGCGGCATGGACCCGCTTGCCCCGCTCATCACCGCCTTGCACGCCGAAGGCCGGCTGCGCGTCTGGTCGCTGGTCATCACGGTGTTCGGCGACAGCGTGCAGAACCGGGGCGGGCAGATTTCCACCACAAGGCTGGGGCGGTTGTTGGGGCGGGTCGGCGTGGAACCCGGCGCGATCCGCACCGCGCTGTCGCGGCTGGCCCGCGATGGCTGGGTGGCCGGCGAACGCAGCGGGCGGACCAGCGATTACCGCCTGACCGCCGATGGGCTGCTGCGGTTCATCGCGGCGACCGAACGGATTTACGCGGCTCCCCAAACGGGACCAATCCAGTCCTGGACGCTGTCGCTGGAGGACGGGGGGACCGAAGGCTTTGCCCTCGGGCCGCTGCGCCTGCGCCCCGCCGGGGTTACCCTGCCGGATGCGGCCTTCCGCATGCAAGGCCGGATCACCGCCCTGTCTCCAGCGATGCGGGCGAGCCTGATCGCTCCCGCTTACCGCCTGGCCCTTGATCGGCTATACGCCGATCTGGCGGCTCTGGATCGGTTGTTGGGCGTGACGGCTGAACCGGGTGGCGTGGCGGCGCTTTCGCCGCTGGACGCCTGCGCTGCGCGTATCTTGTTGATCCATCGCTGGCGACGGATCGCACTGCGCCACCCGGACCTGCCCACAGAAATTTTGCCACCCGACCTGCCGCGGCCACCGCGCGTCGCCGTGGCCCACGGATATGGCCGCCTGACCCCGCTGGCAGAATCGTGGCTGGATAGCGAGGCTGTTGATATGCCCGCGATGCCGCCATCGGATGCCACGCTGGCTCTGCGTTTCACAAAACCGTCTTGATTTCGTGGCCCGTCGGGTCAACTCTGGCGGCATGAACTTGCAGTCGCCACCCGATGTCGCAATCCCGACCGAACAGGTTATGTTCGACCGCGCGGAACTGAGCCTGATCCTGACGGTGTACGGTCGCATGGTCGCGGCGGGCGAATGGCGCGACTACGGCATATCGGCCCTGCGCGACTGCGCGATCTTTTCGGTATTTCGCCGCGCGGCAGAACACCCGATCTACCGCGTGGAAAAGCACCCGCGCCTGCGCAACCGGCAGGGCATGTACGCCGTGGTGGGGATGGACGGGCAGATCCTGAAACGCGGGCATGACCTGCGCGGGGTGTTGCAGGTGCTGGAACGCAAACTGATCCGTCCGGTGGAATGACAGGTCGCGCAGCGGCGATGGACGCGGCACGCCCCTACGCCTAAACCGGGCCATGTCTGACGCTTATGATCCTCCGCGTGACCCGATCCGCATCCTGCACGATGACGCGCATCTGCTGGCGGTGGTGAAACCCGCCGGGCTGTTGTCGGTGCCGGGGCGTGGCGATCATCTGGCCGACTGCCTGATCACGCGGCTGGCCCCGGCGTTTCCCGGCATCCTGCTGGTGCATCGGCTGGACCGCGACACATCCGGCGTGATGGTGTTTGCCCTGACGCCACATGCGCAGCGGGCGCTGTCGATGGAGTTTGAAACCCGCCGCGCCAAAAAAACCTATGTGGCGCGAATCGCCGGGATACTGGAACCGCACAGCGGCACGGTAGACCTGCCGCTGACGGTGGATTGGCCAAACCGCCCGCGCCAGATGGTCTGCCATGTCACCGGCCGCCCGGCACAGACCGACTGGCAGGTGCTGGCCACCGGCGCCAATGAAACCCGCGTCCGCCTGACGCCGCATACCGGGCGCACGCATCAATTGAGGGTGCACATGCTGGCTTTGGGGCATGTCATTCTGGGTGACACGATCTATGCGACCGGTACCGCCCGCGACCATCCGCGCCTGATGCTGCATGCCGAAAACCTGCGCATCAACCACCCCGAAACCGGGCATGGGTTGCGTCTGCGCGATCCGGCGCCGTTCTGACACCAGCCGTCAGGCCAATTGCCGGTCCGTCAGGTTCTGCCGCCCGGCCATGATCGGCGCCATCACCGCGCGCAAGCCGGGGTCGCGCGTCAGCAACTGGTCCAGTTCGTCCATCCGGTTGCCCGCGACCAGAGCCAGCAGATCGACCGCCACCACGCTGTCACGCCGTGGCAGCGCCGCCACCGCCTGCGTCAGATCAGGCGCAGGCAGCGACGTTGCCACCTGCCCTTCGACAAAGGCATAGATGCCGACCCCACGTCCCGGCAGCGCAAAGGGCAGCAGCACCACATCGCGCACCTCCGGGGCCATCAGCCTTGCGCGCAGCGCGTCGCCTTCCTGTGCGATGCGGTTTTCCGCGCCTTCGCTGTCGGACCAGTGCATCAGCCGCCGGGTGACGAAATTGTAGGCCCGCTTGCCGGTTGCCATCCAGACCCGCGCGGGCCAGCTTTTGTGCGCCAGCATCCGCCGTTGCGACGCGGTCAACAGGTGCGGTGCATAGCGTTTCTTCTGTTTCAGCAGATGCCGCAGGTCTTCGCGCGCCATGAGGCGGAACAACCGCCCGCGCCGCCGGTGCACCGATGCCAGTTGAAAATCGATCACCGCTGCGCCGCCATCCGGCGTCATCAACCAGTTTTGCGGCTTGGCGATATCGTTATGTGTGACGCCCCGCCGCCGCATCGCGCGCAATAGACGTTGGGCATCACGGTACCATTCCGGGCTGTCGGGACGGGCAAGGTTCAGCGGCGTTCCCGCCATCCAGACCCTGAGGATACCCGCGCGGTTGGCCTGCAACAGCACCGGCATGCCGTCGATCCCCTGCACCGCCTGCAAACCACGCACTTCACGCCGCGCCAGAAACTGCCCGATGGGGCGGGCCCAGCGGGGGCTTTGATCCAGCCGACGCAGCACGAGTTTGGTGCCGGGATCATCAGCCAGATGCCCCGTCACGGTTTCAGAAAACACGTCGCGCTTCAGGATAGTGTCCGGCACGAAACGCGGGTTGATCGGATCAGCGCCCATCCTGTTCCTGAACCAAAAAACATCCGGAGCCTTGATAGCCCCGGATGCGTTCTGGCTCAATCCTTGATCATTCTGCCGCGATGTCGTTCGTCCAGCCGGACACGGCCTTGACCTCGCAGAAATCCTCGATGCCCCAGGTGCCGCCTTCGCGCCCGTTGCCGGATTGTTTCATCCCGCCGAAGGGTGAACCCGCGCCGCGCGATTTGCCGTTCATTTCCACCATGCCCGACCGCAGTTGCAGCGCCAGCCGATTGGCCCGCGCGACGTCCTGGGTCTGGACATAGTTGGTCAGACCGTAAACCGTATCGTTGGCCATCGCGACGGCCTGTTCTTCGGTTTCGAATCTCAGGATCGACAGCACGGGGCCAAAGATCTCTTCGCGCGCGATGGTCATGTCGGGCGTCACATCGGCAAACACCGTAGGGCGCACAAAGAAACCACGGTTCAGGTGTTCGGGCCGACCGGGGCCGCCCGCGACCAGACGTGCGCCTTCGTCGATGCCCTTCTGGATCAGGGCCTGGATCTTGTTGAACTGCACCTCATTGACCACCGGGCCGATGTGCTTGCCGGCTTCATGCGCCGACCCGACGGTCACCGAATTGGCGACCTCGGCGGCGGTTTCGACCGCTTTGTCATAAGCCCCGGCCTGCACCATCATCCGCGACGGCGCGTTGCAGGACTGGCCGGTGTTGCTCATCATGTGCAGGACGCCACGTTTCACAGCCTTGTCGTCGGCATCGGCGAAAATCAGGTTCGCACCCTTGCCGCCCAGTTCCAGATGCACCTTTTTCAGCGTTTCAGCGGCGTTTTTCGAAATGGCGATACCTGCGCGGGTGGACCCGGTGAAAGACACCATATCCACATCCTTGTGGCCCGACAGTGCGGTGCCCACGCCCATGCCGTCGCCGTTCACCAAATTGAACACGCCCGGCGGAAACCCCGCCTCATGCATCATTTCGGCAAAGATCATCGCGTTCAGCGGGCTTTCTTCGGACGGTTTCAGCACCATCGTGCAGCCCGCGATGGCGGCCGCGCCGACCTTCAGGGTGACCTGATTCATCGGCCAGTTCCACGGCGTGATCAGGGCGCAGACACCGACCGCTTCGTGCACGATGCGGGTGTCGGGGGCGTGATCACCCAAGGCGTGGCTGAATTTGAAGTCCTTGGCCGCGTTGATGAAATTGGTCAGGTGCCAGGTTCCGGCCGTGACTTGCTGCTGGCGCGAAAAATCGATCGGAGCGCCCATTTCGATGGTCATCGCCTGTGCCATGTCTTCGGCGCGGGTCTGATAGATCGCGATCAGCTTTTCCACCAGCGCGATACGCGCCGCCGGCGGTGTGGCCATCCAGCCGGGCAGCGCGGCCTTGGCGGCGGCGACGGCGGCGTCGACATCGGCCTGACCGCCCAGCGAAATCACCGCACAGGGTTCTTCGGTCGTTGGGTCGATCACGTGATGATCACGGCCCTGCTGGGCATCGACCCAGGTGCCATTGATGTAGAACTGACGCTTTTCGATCATATCGCGCACTCCTTGCGTGGACGCTTCCGGCACAAACGGAATCCCTTGCCGGATTTCGGCATCAGTGTGTCACCGGGGCGTTTTGCGGGCAAGGGGCGTTGCAATCATTTGATCAAATCCCCATGTCCATCGCGCCGGCAGGTCATTCTGCCAGACAGGGTGTCGCGACATCCTGTCACCCCGGCGTCATGCGGGGTTCATATCATGATTTTAGAATATATCTAGGGCGCGGACCTGTAATCTCGATCAAAACACGCGGACCAGCACATTCGGATACGAATTTTCCGAACCATCAAAAGGATATCACGTAGATGCGGATCAATGACACGCTGCCGAACCTGACCGTCACCACCGATCAGGGCACCTATGCGCTGCACGATTGGCAAGGCGACGCCTGGGCGATCTATTTCTCGCATCCCAAGGATTTCACGCCGGTCTGCACCACAGAATTCGGCGCAGTGGCCCAACTGGCCGCCGAATGGGACAAGCGCGGCACCAAGGTGATGGGCATTTCCGTCGATGACGTCGCCGAACACAAGAAATGGAAAACCGATATCGAGGCTTATGCCGGCGCTCCTGCAGGGTTCCCGATCATCGCCGACACCGGTCTGGCGGTGGCCAAGGCGTTCGACATGCTGCCCGCCGACGCCTATCTGCCCGATGGCCGCACGGCGGCCGAAACTGCCACCGTGCGGTCGGTGTTCATCGTCGCTCCGAACAAGAAGGTGCAGCTGATCATGACCTACCCGATGTCGGTTGGCCGCAACTTTGCCGAGGTGCTGCGCGCGTTGGACGCGGTGCAGGCGACCTATGGAGTGCCGATTGCTACCGGTGCGAACTGGACCGTGGGGCAGGACGTGATCGTGTCGCTGGCGCTGACCGATGATCAGGCACGGGCGAAATTCGGCCAGATCGACATCAAACTGCCGTATCTGCGGACCACCAAGCTGGTCAGCTGATCGCGTTTCGGCACTGTTTCGACAGCAGTCCGCCGCCGCCGCTTTGCACAGCAAAGCGGCGGCTTTGCATTTTACCGGCCCCTGCTATGGTGCGCCCGATTCTGGTGCAACTTTTCAGGCGCGTTCCGCGACGGAGGCAAGGTGAAACCGCCCAGACAGCCTTTCGTCATCGGTTGGCGTGAAAGTGTCGCCCTGCCCCTGCTGGGCATCGCGCATGCCATGGCCAAGGTGGACACCGGCGCGCGGACATCCGCCATTCATGCCGAACGCATCCGCCGGTTCGACCGCGACGGCGCGCCTTGGGTCCGGTTCCATGTGCCCCATGCCGGCCTGCCCGAAGCGGTGGATTGCGAGGCCCCGGTCATCGATGCCCGCGCGATCAAGAACACCTCGGGCGTCGCCGAAGAACGCATCGTGATCGAAACGCAGGTGCGGCTGGCGGACCGGCTGTGGCGGATCGAACTGAGCCTCGCCGACCGCGAGGCGATGACATTTCCCCTGATCCTCGGCCGCACCGCGATTCGCGGCCACAACATTCTGGTGCATCCCGGCCAATCCGAACTGGCCGGGCCACCCCACCCCCGCGCCCCAAAACCCCGCAGGCCCCGAAAGGTCACCCCATGAAAATCGCCATGCTGGCGCGCAATCCCAGCCTCTATTCGCACCGGCGGCTAAAAGAAGCGGCCGAGGCGCGGGGGCACACGCTCGACATCATCAACACGTTGCGCTGCTACATGAACATCGTGTCGCGCCGCCCCGAAATTTACTACAACGGCGAGAAACTGCCGATCTATGACGCGGTGATCCCGCGCATCGGTGCGTCTGTCACGTTCTACGGTCTGGCGGTGCTGCGCCAGTTCGAGATGATGGGCGTTTACCCCCTGAACGAAAGCGTGGCGATCGGGCGGTCGCGCGACAAGCTGCGATCGATGCAACTGCTGGCGCGCGACGGCATCGGGTTGCCGGTCACCACCTTTGCCTATGACCCGAAACAGACCGAAGAGGTGATCCGCCTGGCAGGTGGCGCGCCCGTGGTGATCAAGCTGCTGGAGGGCACGCAGGGCATCGGCGTCGTTCTGGCCGATACCGAACGGTCGGCCACCTCGGTGATCGAGGCGTTCCGCAGCGCCGAGGTGAACATCATGGTGCAGGAATACATCAAGGAAGCCGGCGCGTCCGACATCCGCGCCTTTGTCGTCGGCGGCAAGGTCGTTGCCGCAATGATGAGAAAAGGGGCAGAAGGTGAATTTCGGTCCAACCTGCACCGGGGCGGATCAGCCGAAGTCATCAAGCTGTCCACCGAAGAACGCGCAACCGCCTTGCGCGCGGCCCGTTCAATGGGGCTGAATGTCTGCGGAGTGGACATGTTGCGGTCCAACCACGGGCCGGTGGTGATGGAGGTCAATTCGTCCCCCGGTCTGGAAGGCATCGAAAAGGCGACAGGGATCGACGTGGCAGGACGCATCATATCATTCATCGAAAAGAATGCCGAACCAGGTCACACCCGGACAAAGGGCAAGGGATGACGCAGGAATGACTCCGCGCGGCGCGTTTCACATCGCGGGCCATGACATCGCCCCCGGCACGCGCGGCACTGTCGAATTGCCGGTTTCGGTGATGTCCGACCACACGCCGGTGACGATTTCGGCGCATGTGGTCCACGGACGGCGCCCGGGGCCGGTAATTTTCGTATCCGCCGCGATCCACGGCGACGAGGTGATCGGCGTGGAAATTGTCCGCCGCCTGCTGAAAGCGCCACAGCTGAAAGCCATGGCGGGGACGCTGCTGGCGGTACCGATCGTCAACACCTTCGGGTTTCTGAACCATTCGCGGTATCTGCCTGACCGGCGTGACCTGAACCGGGTCTTTCCGGGGTCAGCGTCCGGCAGTCTGGCGGCGCGGCTGGCGCATATATTCCTGACGCAGGTGGTGCTGCGCTGTTCGTTTGGCGTCGACCTGCATTCGGCGGCGATACAGCGCACCAACCTGCCGCAGCTGCGCCTGACACCGGGCAATCCGCGTCTGCTGGAACTTGGCCGCGCCTTTGGTGCGCCGGTGATCCTGCAGTCGAAACTGCGCGAGGGGTCGTTGCGGCTGGTCGCCGAGGCGTCGGGTGTGGATGTATTGCTGTATGAGGCGGGCGAGGGGCTGCGGTTCGACGAAGGCGCGGCGCGCACCGGCGTGGCGGGCATCCTTTCGGTGATGGCCGCGCTTGGCATGGTCCCGGCGCGCGGCATTCCGCGCCCCAGCGTGCCGCCCGTGACCTGCACCCGGTCCTACTGGGTGCGCGGGCCTGCGGGCGGGCTGATCCGCACCCATCGCACCATCGGCGATCTGGTCGAAGCCGGCGCGTTGCTGGGCACGATTTCCGATCCGTTCGGGCTGGTGGATGTGCCGCTGACCGCGCCCGAAACCGGAATCATCATCGGCCGATCACACCTGCCCATCGTCAACGAAGGCGACGCACTGTTCCATATTGCGGTCCCTGACAAGGCGGCTCTGCCGGACCTGATCGCGCCTGCGGTCGACACGCCCGCCCTGCTGGACGAGGACGAGATCATCTGACGCGGGGTTCAGCCGCTGCCGATGAACGCCCCCGCCGCAAACACCAGCGCGCCACCCAGTACCACCTGAAACGCCGCCCGCCAGAACGGCGTCTGCATGTAGCGGTTCTGGATCCAGGCAATCGCCCACAGTTCCACGAACACCACGACCATGGCGATGATTGTAGCAGTCCAGAAATCCGGGATCAGGTACGGCAACGCATGGCCCAACCCGCCGATGGTCGTCATCACCCCCGCCGCAAAGCCGCGTTTGATGGGTGAACCGCGCCCCGACAGTTGCCCGTCATCCGATGCGGCCTCGGTGAACCCCATCGAAATCCCCGCGCCTACGCTGGCCGCCAGCCCGACCAGAAACGTCGTCCAGGTGTCCTGTGTGGCAAAGGCCACCGCAAAGATCGGCGCAAGGGTGGACACCGACCCGTCCATCAGCCCCGCCAGCCCCGGTTGCACCCAGGTCAGTATGAATCGCCGGTGTTCGGCGCGATCCTCGTCGGCGCGGGTGTCGGGGTCGAGGTTCGCGGCCTCCAGCGTGCCGGCGCGGTGGCGGTGCCCGGCTTCGGCCGCCGCAAGATCGCCCAGCAACTTGCGGGTGCCCGCATCCGTCGCGGCCTTGGCGGCGGTCAGATAGAAATGTTCCGCCGCCTGTTCCATCGCCGCCGCCTCGGCGCGCACCTGTTCGAGGCTCAGCGTCGGCATCAGCCACACCGGACGCCGGGCATAGAACCCCGCGACATGTTCGCGCCGGATCAGCGGGATCACCTCGCCGAACCGGCGCTGAAACAGCGTGATCAACCGCTGGCGATGTCCGTCCTCTTCTGCCGCCATGCCATCGAAGATGCGGGCGGTATCGGGGTAATCCGCCACCAACCGCGCGGCATAGCTGCGATAGATCCGCGCGTCGTCTTCCTCGGACGAAATCGCCAAGGCCAGCACTTCGGTTTCGGACAGGTCGCGGAACTGGCGGCGGTGATTGAAGAATGCCATGATGACGCTCCACTCTTAGATTAATTCTAAATTAGCTGCACCCCCGGTGACTGGCAACCCCGGCCTTGCCGAAACCGAACCGCGCCGTCTAAAGTCGCGCAGCCGGAAAGGACCCCGATCACCGCCTTTGACAGCTTTCAGAGTTTCGGGTCCCAGAATTTTGGGTCCCAGAGCGGCGAACCCCAGCGGCGCGGACGCAAACGCGATCAGGTGCTGGATGGCGCGTAGTAGGTGTTCATGGCCCAAGGGTTTGAAACCGCATCCGTCGATGAAATCGCCCGCGTGTCCGGGGTCAACAAGGCCACACTGTACTTCTATTTCCCTGACAAGGTGCAGTTGTTCGTCGAGGTCGTCCGCAGCGAATGCGCCTGACAGGCCGAAACCGCCGTGGCCGAAGTTCCCCGCGATGCGCTGCCGGCCCAAATGCTGGAACGGGTCGCGCGCCACATCGTAGGCTTTGTGCTGTCGATTTCGCTCAGGCGGTGTTTCGGATCTGCGTGGCCGAAGCCGACCGTTTCCCGGAACTTGCGCGTGCATCCGACGACAGCGGCCCGCGAACCGGCCAGGCCCATATAGCGGCCTATCTGACCCTGGCGGTGGCGGCCGGCACGCTGCGCATCCCCGACATTCCGCTGGCGGCCGATCAATTCACCGAAATGTGCAAGGCAGAACTGTGGGCGCGGGCGATTTTCGGTCTTCAAACCAAATTCTCGCAGCCCGAGGTGGACCGGGTGATTTCCGGTGCGGTAGACATGTTCATGGCGCGCTATGGCACCTGAGGCCCGTCGCACTGATGTGATACTTTTGTAACAACGCCTTTTGGGGCGATCAGAATCAAACCGCTCATTTCGAGTTGGCCCCAGCTTGCCTGCATCACAGAACCGGAAACCCGACATGTACGACCACGCCGCCCACGTCCGTCGCAACGCCGACCCGCTGATCGCCGTCAGCAGCATGAATTTCTGGTATGGCGAAAGACAGGCTCTGACCGATGTCAGCTTCGAACTCTATCCGAACGAAATCCTCGCCTTCATCGGCCCGTCGGGCTGCGGCAAATCCACCGCGCTGCGGTGCCTGAACCGAATGCATGATGGCACCCGGAACGCACATTGGACCGGCAGCATCACGTTGCACGGTCAGGATATCCGCGCGCGTGACGTCGACCCGCCGTTGTTGCGCCGCAGATTCGGTTGGGTGGCCCAGAAACCCAACCCGTTCCCGAAATCGGTGTTTGAAAATGTCGCCTACGGCCCGCGACTGCACGCGCTGATGCGGGACAAGGCCGATCTGAACGCCCATGTCGAGGACTGCCTGCGCCGCGCCCATCTGTGGGACGAAGTCAAAGACTGTTTGCACAGCGCCGATGGCACCACTCTGTCCGTCGGTCAGCAACAGCGCCTGTGCATCGCCCGCGCGCTGTCGACAAAACCCGACATCCTGTTGCTGGACGAACCCACCGGGTCCATCGACCCGATCGCCACCGCGGCGATCGAGGACCTGATGCTGCGCCTGAAATCCGACCTTGCCATCATCGTCATCACCCACTCGATGATGGAAGCCCGGCGCGTGGCAGACCGCGTAGCCTATTTCCACCTTGGCCGCCTGCTGGAAATCGGCCCGACAGCGGCGGTGTTCGACAACCCGCAGACGCCCGAGGCCCGCCGCTTCATTGAAGGGCTGCCCGCCTAAGCGGCACCGTATCGTCCGTCAGACCCGCGCGGCGGCGCGTTTGAAGGCGTCGCGACCGCGCATCGTCTTGGCATAGGCCAGCAGCTTGTCATCCTCGACCGGAAATTTCGCGGCAAAGGCCCAGTTCAGACAATGCGTGGCGACAATGTCCGGCACCGTCATCTTGTCCCCCATCAGAAACGGGCCTTGCAGGCGTTCCGACAGGCGTTGAGCGTTGCGCTGAAATTCCCAGTTCAGTGACGGCTTCACTGCCGGGACCCGCTGATCTTCCGGCAGGATGAACGAATGCCGCGCCGCGGTCCACAACACCGCATCCATCTCGTCCAGTACCAGATGCAGCAGCGCGTCCTGTTCGGCACGTTCGATGCTGCCGGCCGGATGCGTCAGCAAGCCATGCCGATCCGCCAGAAAGGTCAGAATCGCCGAACTGTCGGTCAGGCAATGGCCATCCACCCGCAACGCGGGCACCTTGCCCGACGGATTGGCGGCGCGCGCTGCTTCGGAATGCGGTTTTACGTTAAGATGCAAATAGGGCGCACTGATTTCTTCCAGCATCCACAGCACGCGAAACGCGCGGCTCTGAACGTTGCCAATGACCTCGTACATGGTGATTCTCCCTGCTCCCGGCTCCGGGGTCAGATCACCGCAGCCGACCCGGTTTTGCCAGTCCTATTGCAGAGGCAAACCACTTGCGGCTTCGCTAGTTCAAAAATACCCCGGGGGGTGAGGCCGCAGGCCGAGGGGGGCAGGCCCCCCTGCATCCTATCAATCCCCCACGACACCCGGTTCCATCGCGGCCAGCCGGTCGATCCAGCGCAACTGTTCCGGCAGGCACAGCCCGGCCAGATCATAAAGGTCCACCACATGCGCCCGCGCGGCCCGCCCCAGTTGCGCGCGCAGATCGGCGTTCTCCATCAGGGCACAGACCTTGTCCACGATCGCGTCGGCATCAAAGAAATCGACCAACACACCGGTCTGTCCATCGGTGATTGCCTCGCGCACCGGGGCTGTATCGCTAGCGACGATGGCCGCCTCGCTGGCCATCGCCTCGAACAGCGACCACGACAATACGAACGGATAGGTCAGATAGACATGCACCCGCGCCACCTGCAGCAGCCGCAGAAACCGTTCATAGGGGATGCGGCCCAGGAAATGCACCCGCGCCCAGTCGGCATCTGGGATCCGCCCGCGCACCTCGTCGATGAACACCAGTTTCCAGCTTTTGTCGCCCTTGGGCTTTGCGCCGTAACTGACCTCGTCGCCGCCGACGATCAACACCTGCGCTCCGGGACGTTCGCGCAGCAGACGCGGCAGCGCGCGCATGAACACATGATAGCCGCGATAGGGTTCCAGATTACGGTTCACAAAGGTGATCACCTCGTCGGCGCGCGTCAGAACCCGGTCGCCCAGATCGAACTGCACATCGGCGTTCGGCCGCACCATGCGTGTGTCGATGCCATCGTGGATCACTTTGATCCGCTCGCGGAACGCCGGCGGAAAGGTATCCGCCTGAAACCGTGTCGGGCTGATGCCGGCGTCCAGCAGCGGCAGATGGATCAGGCTGTTCAGGTTTTTCATCCGCAGACGCAGGTATTGGTCCGGGGTGACCACCGGCTGGAATTCCGGGTCGAATCCCATGTGGCCATCATCGGTCCGGTGATACAATTCACAATACAGCCCGATCCGCGCGCCCGGCCAGACATCGCGCAGGAACATCAATTCGCCCCAGCCGGGATGCCCGACGATCAGATCGGGGGCATACCCCTGCGCCTTTAATTCCAGCGCCGCGCGCCAGCAGGCTTCGCCGCGCAACAGCTTGGTTTCGACGTCCGCCAGCCATGGATGCACGCCTTTGCCCGGCTGGCGCTTGATGGTGTAGGGGATCAGGCGCACGCCCTGCCAGACCTGTGGTTCCTTGACCCGCAGGGTCAGCGACACGCACCGATGCCCTGCGCGCACCAGTGCCGGGGCCAGATGTTTGTACTGCCCGGGGAAATTCTGGTGAATGAAAAGGATATCCATGCCGGTCCTTCGCGTTTTTTCGTCTTATACGCAGGGCCAAGGCCACCGGCCAAGCCGCAAAACCGCTGCGCCGCACTGGACCCGCGCCTGCATCCGCAATATCACGGGTCCGCAATACAAGGGACCATCCATGTCGCGCTATTCCGCAGCAGATATCGAAGCCAAATGGCAACAGGCCTGGGACGCGGCCGGCCTGTTCCGCGCCACGCGCACGGGCGACCGTCCGAAATACTACGTGCTGGAAATGTTCCCCTATCCGTCGGGCCGCATCCACATGGGCCATGTGCGCAACTACACCATGGGCGACGTGATCGCGCGCTACAAGATTTCCAACGGGTTCAACGTGTTGCATCCGATGGGCTGGGACGCGTTCGGCATGCCCGCCGAAAACGCCGCGATGGCCATCGGCGGCCACCCCAAGGACTGGACCTATTCCAACATCGCCGATATGCGCGCGCAGATGAAACCGCTAGGCCTGTCCATCGACTGGTCGCGCGAATTCGCCACCTGTGACCCGGAATATTACGGTCAGCAGCAGGCGCTGTTCCTCGACATGCTGGAACAGGGGCTGGTGTACCGCAAGAACGCGGTGGTGAACTGGGACCCGGTCGACATGACAGTGCTGGCGAACGAACAGGTGATCGACGGCAAGGGCTGGCGGTCGGGTGCCGATGTCGAACGCCGCGAACTGACGCAGTGGTTCTTCAAGATTTCCGACATGGCCGGCGATCTGCTGGATGCGCTGGACGGTCTGGATAACTGGCCCGCCAAGGTCAAACTGATGCAGGCCAACTGGATCGGCAAATCGCGCGGACTGCAATTTGCCTTTGGCCTGACCGCAGAATCGCATGGCCATGACCGGATCGAGGTCTACACCACCCGCCCCGACACGCTGCTGGGCGCGTCATTCGTCGGCATTTCGCCCGATCATCCGCTGGCCACGGCGCTGGAACGCCACGATCCCGCCGTCGCCGCGTTCTGCGTTGACGCGCGCAAGGGCGGCACCACCGAAGAGGCGATCGAGACGGCGGAAAAGCTGGGCTATGACACCGGCCTGACCGTGCGCCATCCGTTCGACCCGGACCTGCACCTGCCGGTCTGGATCGCGAATTTCATCCTGATGGATTACGGCACCGGCGCGATTTTCGGCTGCCCGGCACATGACCAGCGCGACATCGACTTTGCCCGCAAATACGACCTGGCGGTGGTGGATGTGTTCGTGCCCCTGTCCGAAGACGGCCATACCCGCGCGGAAAATGGCAAGACCGCTTATGTGCCGCCAAAGACTGACCCGGTCCGCTACATCCGCGGCTTTGCCGGGGCCGAGGTGCAGACCGGGGCCGATGCCGTCGATACCGCCATCGCGTTCTGCGAAGCGCAGGGTGTGGGCGCAGGCGTCACCAAGTTCCGCCTGCGCGACTGGGGCCTGTCGCGGCAACGCTATTGGGGCTGTCCGATCCCGGTGGTGCATTGCGACACCTGCGGCGTGGTGCCGGAATCCAAGGCGAACCTGCCCGTCGAATTGCCCTATGACGTCACCTTTGACGTGCCCGGCAACCCGCTGGACCGGCACCCGACATGGCGCGACTGCACCTGTCCGAAATGCGGCGCACCCGCGCGGCGGGAAACCGACACGATGGACACATTTGTCGATTCCAGCTGGTATTATGCCCGCTTTACCGCACCTCATGCCGCGACGCCCACGCAGGCAGAAGACGCTGCCTACTGGATGAACGTGGACCAGTATATCGGCGGGGTCGAGCATGCGATCCTGCACCTGCTCTACGCCCGGTTCTTTGCCCGCGCGATGCACCTGACCGGCCACCTGCCCGCCGCCGCACGCGAACCGTTTGATGCGCTGTTCACCCAAGGCATGGTCACGCACGAGATCTACCAGACCCGCGACGCCAACGGGCGGCCCGTCTATCACCTGCCCGAGGATGTGGACCGCGACGCGCAGATAGTCCGGGCAACCGGCGAGCCGCTGGACATCATCCCCTCTGCCAAGATGTCGAAATCAAAGAAGAACGTTGTCGATCCGGTCAGTATCGTGACCAGCTACGGTGCCGACACCGCACGCTGGTTCGTGCTGTCCGACAGCCCGCCCGAACGCGATGTGGAATGGACGGCGTCCGGTGCGGATGCGACCGCCAAACATCTGGCCCGCGTGTTCCGCATCAGCGCCGAGATTGCGGCGATGCAGGATGGCCCGGGTGACGATGACACGCTGCTGCGCGCATTGCACAAAACCATCGACGAGGTGACAAAATCGCTGGAAACCTTTGGTTTCAACGCTGCCATCGCGCGGCTGTACGCGTTCACGAACACGCTGCAAAAGACGACGGCGGGCGGCACCGCGCGCAAACAGGCGGCGCGGACGCTGGCGCAGTTGATGGCCCCGATGACCCCGCATATCGCCGAGGAACTGTGGACGATGCTGGGCGGCCACGGTTTGTGTGCGGCGGCGGACTGGCCCAAGGCCGACCCCGCGCTGCTGAAGGATGACACCGTCACGCTGCCGATCCAGATCAACGGCAAACGCCGCGCGGAAATCAGCGTGCCCGCCGACATGCCGCCGGCCGAGGTCGAAAAGATCGCGCTGGCGCAGGATGCGGTGATCCGCGCCCTTGAAGGTGCGCTGCCGAAAAAGGTGATCGTTGTGCCGGGGCGGATCATCAATGTGGTCGTATAACCGCCGTGCAATGTTGCTGGGTGCGCTGGCAACGGCGGGCTGCGGGTTCACACCGTCGTTCGGGCCCGGCGGCGCGGCTGACGGGTTGCGCGGCGCGCTGCTGGTTGATGAACCCGACACCCGCGACGCATTTCTGCTGACCCGGCGGATCGAAGACCGGCTGGGCCGCGCTGACAGCCCGCGCTACGGGTTGGCTGTCAAACTGGACATGACCGAAGAACCGATGGCGCTGACCCGCAACAATATCACAACACGTTTCAACATCGTGGGCAGGGCCGCATGGGTCCTGCGCGATCTGGCCGACGGGAACGCACTGGCGCAGGATCAGGCATCATCGTTTACCGGCTATTCCGCCACCGGCACGACGGTGGCGACACTGGCCGCCTCGCGGGATGCGCGCGCCCGGCTGGCCACGATTTTGGCCGATCAGATCGTGGCACAGCTGATGGCCGCCGCGCCGATCTTGCCGGAATGAGCCTGCCGCAATGAAACTGCCGTCATGAAACTGTCTGGGGCCGCAGCGCTGAAATTCATCGCGCGGCCTGATCCTGTCGTGCCCGGCCTCCTGATCTATGGCGGCGACGCGATGAAGGTGGCGCTGAAACGCCAAGAGGTGCTGGTGGCCATCGCCGGGCCGGATGCCGATAGCGAAATGCGGCTGACCCGCATGGCCGGCGGCGATCTGCGCCGCGATCCGGCGGCGCTGCTGGATGCGGTCAAGGCGGTGGGGTTCTTTCCCGGTCCGCGCGCCGTGTTTGTCGAAGAGGCCGGTGACAGCGCGTTCGACGCCGTGGCCGCCGCCGTCGCGGACTGGCGCGCGGGTGATGCGCAGATCGTGGTCACGGCCGGGCAGTTACCCGCCACATCGAAACTGCGCAAACTGTTCGAGGGGCACCGCACCGCGCCCGCCATCGCGCTATATGACGATCCGCCAACGCGCGAGGAAATCGCCGCTGATCTGGCCCGCGCGGGCCTGCGCGACATCCCGCCGGGCGCGATGCAGGACCTTACCGATCTGGCGCGCGATCTGCCGCCCGGCGATTTCCGCCAGACGCTGGAAAAGCTGGCCCTTTACAAACTGGGCGATGCCGCGCCGCTGACGGCCGCCGATATCGCCGCAGTCGCCCCCGCCACGGTGGATACCGACATTGATGCGGCGCTGCATGCGGTGGCCGAACGTGACCCCGCCTTGCTGGGCGCGCTGTTGCAACGGTTGCAAACGCAGGGCGTGACGCCGGTGACCTTGATCCTGGGCGCCGCGCGGCATTTCCGGGCGTTGCATGCGGCGGCGTCCGATCCCGGCGGAGCGGCGGCGGGTCTGGCACGGATGCGCCCGCCGGTGTTCGGCCCGCGCCGCGACCGCCTGCTGCGTCAGGCGCAGTTGTGGGATGTGGCTGATCTGGAATCCGCGTTGCGCCAGATCATCGACACCGACCTGACCCTGCGGTCCGCCGGGCAGACGGCTCCGGCGATGGCGCTGGTGGAACGGGTGTTGTTGCGGCTGTCGATGTCGCGCCGCTGAACGTTACAGACGTTTGTCGGCGATCCGCAATTGCCGCGCCCGCGACAGGATGGCGTCTTCGATGGCGCGCTGGGTGCCGCCGGTAACCGGGGCGCCGCCCTGCGATTGCAGCGCCACAACCAGCGACCGCGCCTCCAGCGCCGGATCCTTGACATAGACCGTGGCGCGATAGGACCGACCGCCGCCGGGCGGGATGCCATAGCCCGTCACGATCACGCCGGTGAACGGGTCAACCGATTGCACCGGCAGGAAATTCAGCACTTCCAGCGATGCATTCCACAAGTACTTGTTTACCGCCACATTGACATCAGTGTTTCTGGGCCGGAACAGGTCAAAGATTGATGTGCCGTCGCCGGCCGCTTCGGTCCCGCGCGCCTGCAGGGATTGTTCGACCACGGCATTTGCGTCGCCGGGGAACAGCGGCTCTCCCGGCGCCCGGTTGCCACGCCCGCAGCCCGCCGTCACAAGGACCAGCCCCAGAACGACAGCAATTTTCAATTGGCGCGTAAGGATCATGTCAAAACCCGGCTTTTACACTTTGGTCTGTCGTAACGAAGGGGCCGCAGCGGGGCAAGACGAATGTCATCCGGGGACCGGTCAGTTACCGGCCCGGTGCGTTCTGCCTGCCGACGGGTTGCGGGCCTTATGATGACGGGCCCGAAATCGGCGGTCCCTTGCCGGGTGCCTGTGACTGTGGCAAAGCTGCACCATCTGGCGCCACAATCCGGCCCCCTCCGGTCTGTTGCTTGCATCGCCCCCCCGGTTGGAGCGAAACACACGCTATACCCAATGCGGATTCCCCGTCTTGGGGCGCATGAATAGAAACACCGAGGGAAAAAGATGAAAAAAATTCTTCTCGCCACGTCCGCGCTGGTTGCCACCGCCGGCATGGCCGTTGCTGATGTCAAACTGTCGGGCTTGGGCCGTTTCGGCGTCCTGTATATTGAGAATGCCGCTCAGGAAACCCGTCTGGAACAGCGTTTCCGTCTGACCATCGACGGTTCGACCGAAGCTGATGGCGGCATCAAGTTCGGCGCCCGTATCCGTATGCAGGCTGACGACACCGCGACCGACTCGACCGTTGCCCGCTTGAACGCACCCCGCTTCACCGTTTCGGCCGGTGGCCTGACGCTGGGCGTTGGCAACATCTTCGGCGCGCTGGACTCGACTTCGGGCGCCTACGCTGGCGGCCAGTTCGGTCTGTCGGGCCTCAACTGGGCAAACGTCGTCACGAACTTCGGTTCGGACACCTACTCGTCGGCTGGCCTCGGCCGGAACGGCGTGGAACTGATCTACACGATGGGCGACTTCACCGCGCACATCTCGAATTCGACCAAGGGTTTTGACCGGACCGAACTGGTTCTGGCCTACACCTTCTCGGGCATCACCGTCACAGGTGGTTACCTCGACTCTGACCGCGCCAACGACACTGACTGGCTGTTGTCCGCTGCCGGCACGTTCGCTGGCTTCGGTGTCGCATTGGCTGTGGCTGAAGACAACGAAGGCGATATGTCGGCGGCCCTGGCTGGTTCGTACAAAATCGGCGCAGCGACCAAAGTCGGCGCGTTCATAGCATATGACGAGAACTTCTCGAACGTTGTCGGCCGTGACGACACCGCGTTCGGCTTCGAGGTCGAGCATTCGCTCGGCGGCGGCGCAACGATCGTGGGCGGCTACTCGACCGACCACGGTCTGGCTCGGGCCGACCTGGGTGTTACGTTCAACTTCTGATCTTTCAGAACAAGAACAATCCAAAAGAGGGCAGGTCTTCGGACCTGCCCTTTCTTTTTGCACTCATGGCTTCGGGCGGGTTTGGGTGCGGTCAATCCGCCAGATCAGGCCACAGGTCGCGGTCCAGCCCGGCAATCAGATCGGCCAAGGCATCCGCGTGCCGCAGCCAGCCGCCGACTGACCGGGTCGAGACCGGCTGGCGCACCTGTTGCAAACTTGCGGTGCGCACCGCATTCGCGTTTTCATGCGGACTGGCCATCCCGGGCCCCCAGGTCAGCCCGCAGGCCTGCGCCAACCGGCGGCTTTGCCCGTCGATATCGGTGACCAGAGTTTCATACTGCATTTCGACGACCCGGCCCGGAAACAGCCGCGCCCAATGCGCCATGACGCGGGCGTATTCGTTCAGCTCGCGCGCCATCCAGCGTTGGTCAAAGGTGAACGCCATGCGGTCCGCGCCGAACGGTGTCTGCCACATCGACAGCGCCACATCGCGCGGATCCCGGCGGACGGAAATCACCACCGCATCGGGTAGCGCGGCGGCGATATAGCCCAGATGTTTGTAATTTCCGGGCATCTTGTCGACAAACGCCCGCGCTTCGACCGGCATCGGTGGAAGGCCGCGCGCATAGGCCGCGACGAATTCGCGGGCCGCGTCGGCGTCAAACGGCCGGCCCGCTGTCGCCGCCTGCCGCGCCGCGCGTCCGATCCATGGCAATTCACCGGCCCCATGCACATCGGGATGCGACGACAGAACCTGTTCGATCAGCGTGGTACCCGACCGCGGCAGGCCCAGCACGAAAATCGGCCGGGGCGACGGCAGCGGCGGCGCCGTGGGGGCCACGTAACCATCTGGAAACAGCGACAGCGTCTCGGCCATTTCGCGTTCGGCGCGGGCCACGTCGAACGGCCGCGCGCGGGCGTGCACGGCGTTGCCTTGGGCAAAATACCCGTCCGCCGTTCCACGATCGCCGGATTTCAGCGCCATCCGGGCCTTTGCGATCAGCAGATAGGCACGGTCGGTACCATCGCCCTTGGCCCGCATCAGCGCCTTGTCCACCTGCGCCGCCACCTGTGCCAGATCGTCGCCCGAGGCGATCTGTGCGGTTTCCAGCAGGGCCTCGGCATCATCGGGACGCAGCGCCAGCACCGCGCGAAAACCCGCCAGCGCCGCGACGGTCTGGCCCATCTCGTTCAGGATCACCGCCTCGCGCATCAGCGCCAGATCATAATCCGGGGCCAACGCGCGGGCCTTGCGCGCCGCAGCCAATGCCGCATCCATCTGCCCGGCGCGCGACAACAGCAGCGCCAAATTGACCAGCACATCCGGCGACGCGGGTTTCAGCCGCAACGCCTGTTCGTGATCCGCCAGCGCTTCCAGTTCTTCATCCAGACCGAACCGCACGGTGCCACGCAGGTTCCAGGCGCGGGCGTCCGCCGGATAGGCGTCGATCAGGGTGTCCAGCACCGCCTTTGCCTCTGTCAGCCGACCGGCGGCGTTCAAGGCCATCGCCTGCAGATACCACAGCACATTGCGATCCGGGCGCGTCGGCAGCACCCGCGCGATCAGGTCCAGCGCGCGGTCCGTATCACCCAAGGATGCATAGGTCTGGATCAGGTTGTTCTGTGCATCGACGTTGGCCGGCATCAGCCGCAGCGCCTTGCGGAACCAGTCGATGGCCTCGCGCGCTTCGCCGCCCTGCACCAGCGCCAGACCGCACAGGTTGGGGAAAAAGCTTTCCTTTGGATGTTCTTTGGCGGCACCGCGCGCCGTCTTGAAGGCCGCGTTGAACTGGCCCGCGCGGATTTGCGCCATCGCCTTGTCGGCCAACAGCTTCGGAGGCGTCGCCATGGTCAGGTCTCCGTGATTTTCGCGCAGGTATAGGCGTGCGTGCGCCGCGCCTCAAGCAACCAGACGACGGCGGATCAGCGGTGCGCCGTTGCCTTGCGCCGCGATGCGGGCCTCGGCTTCATCCTGGGGTTCGCAGGCGACGGCCATGTGATGCGCATTGGCATGGATCAGACGGTTATGGTTTACGACCATGCCGACATGGCCTTTCCAGAACACCAGATCGCCGCGATGCAGCGACGCGGCCTCCAGCAGCGATTGACCCACCATTTCCGCCTGCTGGTCGCTGTCTGCCGGGCAGGCGATGCCGCAGGCCAGACAGGCCGTCTGCACCAGCCCGGAACAGTCGATGCCATCGCGGCTGTTGCCGCCCCACAGATAGGGCGTGCCCAGAAACAGGGCCGCCACCGCCACCGGATCGCGGAAATGCCAGTCCAGCGGCGCCAGATGCGCACGCGGCACATAGCCGTCTTCGGTTTCCAGAAACCGCGCGCCCGCGTCGGCCAGCACGCGCAACCGCGCGCCAAACGGCAGGCGCGCGCGTTCGATGCGTTTGATGTCGGGTTCGGGATACAGATGCGTCGCCGCCGCCGTCACCCAATGTGTCGGCGCGCCGCGTTCATCGAACTGCCCGGCACGCAGATAGCCGACATAGCCATCCTTGCCGGACTGCACAAAGGCCCAGCCCTCTCGGCGTTCGAACACGGTCACCGGATCGCCCAGCAGCATTTGCCGTTCACGCCGCCCGTGCGGTTCATGCACCAGGTCGGCAACCGGAACACAGATCCGCAGCGCCTCGCCTTTTACGAACCGTTCCGCCGTGACCTGCCCCCGCAGATGCGCTGCAGCGACGCGGCCATTGGCGGGGGTCAGGCGGCGGTCCATCCGTCAGACTTCCATAACGGATGGCAGGGCGGTCAGGATGGCGCGCGCACCCATGCCCAGCCCGCCTTTGGGGCGGGCCGGCGCGGCACCGGGTTGCCAGGCGTAGATGTCGAAATGCGCATAGCGCGTCTGGCCCACAAACCGCCGCAGGAACAGCGCCGCAGTGATCGCGCCCGCGAAGCCCGATTTCGGTGCATTGTCCAGATCCGCGATGCCGGGTTCGATGTCGGGCTCGTAGGGCGTCCAGAACGGCAGGCGCCAGACGGGGTCCGCCGCCGGACCTGCCGCAGCCATCAGCGCGCTGGCCAACGCCTCGTCATCGGTGAAGAACGGCGCCAGATCCGGCCCCACCGCCACCCGCGCCGCGCCCGTCAGGGTTGCCATCGACAGCATCAGATCGGGCGATTCTTCCGCCCCCAGCGCCAGCGCATCGGCCAGCACCAACCGGCCCTCGGCGTCGGTGTTGTTGATTTCCACGGTCAGGCCGTTGCGCGCCGTCAGGATGTCCTGCGGACGGAAAGCATTGGCGGATATGGCGTTTTCCACGGCCGGGATCAGCACTCGCAGCCGCACCGGCAGGTTCAGCGCCATGATCATATGCGCCAGACCCAGCACGGTGGCCGCGCCGCCCATGTCTTTTTTCATCAATCCCATCGACGCCGCAGGTTTGATGTCGAGGCCCCCGGTGTCGAAACACACGCCCTTGCCCACCAGCGTCAGGCTCGGGCCGGCGGTACCCCAGCGCAGGTCCAACAGGCGCGGCGCCACGGCAGACGCGCGGCCAACCGCGTGGATCATCGGGAAATTCTGCGCCAGCAGGTCGTCGCCGACGATCGCGGTCAACGCCGCGCCATGCCGGTCGGCCAGCGCCTGCGCCGCAGCCTGCAGCCCATCCGGGCCCATGTCGTTGGTCGGTGTGTTGATCAGATCGCGGGTCAGACATTCCGCCGCCGCCATCACCTCGATCCGCACAGCATCCACCCCGTCCGGCGCGACCAGCCGCGCCGCAGTCCCGGTTTGGGTGCGGTAGCGGTCAAAAGCATAGGCCGTTAGCAGACACCCCAATGTTTCCTCCGATGCAGCTTCGGGCGGCAGGCCGGATGCGATCCGCCAGACCCCGCCGGGCAGGGCGGCAAAGGCCCCCGCCAGCGCGAACCGGCCGCGTGCCCGCTGCGCCGCGGTGCCATAGCCCGCCAGCGCGCCGATGATCTGGCCGTCCGGGCCCGGCAACAGGCAGGTCCGACCGATGCCCGGCAGAAACCCTGTGGCCGTGACCCAGGCCCGGGCGCTGTCCGGCAAGACGGCCAGCGTCGCCGGCAAGGTCTGCGGCGTCACCACATGCAGTGGTAGTGCCACGCTGTCGGCATCGGCAAAACGTGGTTCGACGGCCATGCAGTCCCCTGTCATTCTGTCATTTCGCCGGTCAGCCTAGCCGAGCCATCAGCGCCCGCAAGGTCCGATCAGCGGATCAGATGGACAGGTCCTGCAAATCCCACACCGCAAACAAGGACCGTTCGCCCACGCGCACCAGACGAGCCAGTACCGCCCCAAGGGCCACCATATCGCCCGTATCGATGCAGTCGGTCACGTCCCGGGCCACGCCGGCCAGCAGCTGCATGCCGATCTGATCCGCGATGGCGACAAGGGATCGCGCATTCTTGCGCAGCCCCGGCTGATCGTTGGTGCGGAATTGCTGTTCCGCCTGACCCAGCCGTGCGGCCAGTTCCTCCATCGCGCGGCACACCACATCTTCGGCGCCGCGTTCACCCAGTTGCGCGTACAACTGCCCCAACCTGTCCGCGTCTACGCGGACGAAATCTGTCGTTCTCAATACGGTGACCCGTTCCAAAATCTCACCCTTCCACTCGGCCCCCACGGCTGGTGCGCAGATTGCGGCATAAACCCTTCCCAAAACCTTGCTGCTAGCCCTTGTTTTCCGGGCAAGTTTCCGCAAATACCGACCAACTTCCGCGGGAGGATTCGATGAACGCCGCCAAACCGCTGCCCAGCTATCTTGTGCAACGCTATCAGGGCTGGAAGGCCACGACCTATCAGGACAATCAGGCATGGTATCGCCGTCTGGCCGATAACGGTCAACACCCGCGCGCCATGGTGATTTCCTGCTGCGACAGTCGCGTGCACGTCACGTCGATCTTTGGCGCGGATCAGGGCGAATTCTTTATCCACCGCAACATCGCCAATTTGGTGCCGCTGCACAAACCCGACGGATTGCAGCATGGGACCTCGGCTGCGGTGGAGTATGCGGTGATGTCGCTGAAGGTGGCGCATGTGATTGTGCTGGGCCATTCGTCCTGCGGCGGGGTGCAGGGGTGTCACGCGATGTGCACGGGTGCCGCCCCCGAACTGGAAGAAAGAACATCGTTCGTCGGGCGCTGGATGGATATCCTGCGGCCCGGCTTTGATCGGATCAAGGGCCTGCCGGGCCCCGATCAGCATCGCGCGCTGGAACGGCAGGCGGTGCTGGTCAGTCTGGAAAACCTGCTGACCTTTCCCTTTGTAAAGACGGCCGTTGAAAGCGGCCATCTGACGTTGCACGGGCTGTGGACGGACATCGGCGAAGGCTCGCTGGAATGGTTCGATGCGACCATCGGTGATTTCCGCAAGGTGTAGACCCGCTTTTCGACGCAGGGCTTGTGCGGCCACTGCGACAGCGTATCTTCCATAAGATCTTTCTCGGAGCCAGCATGCTCGACCTTGCCGCCGCCAACCTGTTGTCGCCCATGGTCCTTTGTTTTGGCCTTGGCCTTATGGCGGCGCTGGCGCGATCCGACCTGACCGTGCCTGAATCCATCGCCAAGGGCATGTCGATCTACCTGTTGTTCGCCATCGGGTTCAAGGGCGGGGTGGCGGTGGCGGAAAACGGCATCGACGCCGGATTGGCCTTGGCCATCGGGGTGGGGGTGGCGCTGTCCTTTAGCCTGCCGTTGATCGCATTCGGGCTGCTGCGGCGCATGTCCGGCATGTCGGTGCTGGATGCGGCGGCCGTCTCGGCGCATTACGGGTCGATTTCAATCGTGACCTTCGTGGCCGCCACATCTGTTGCCGACGCGGCAGGCCTGCGCCCCGAGGGATACATGGTTGCCGTCGCCGCCGCGATGGAAGCCCCCGCGATCCTGTCCGCCCTATGGCTGGTCGCGCGCAACGGACAAGGCCGCGCCATGGAACCGGACCTGCTGCGCGAGATTCTGTTGAACGGGTCCATCGTACTGCTGGTCGGGTCCTTTGTGATCGGCTGGGCCACCGGACCGCAGGGCCTGACAGAGATTTCCGCCTTCATCACCGCGCCGTTCAAAGGCGTGCTGTGCCTGTTCCTGCTGGACATGGGGCTGGTTGCCGGGCGCGGTCTGCTTGGCGGCGGTCGGGTTCTTGACCGTGGTGCCATCGCCTTTGCGCTGATCATGCCGCTGATCGGCGGCATCCTTGGCGCGTTCGCGGGCACCGCCGTGGGCCTGTCCACCGGGGGGGTGATGCTGATGGCGACACTGGCCGCCTCCGCCAGTTACATTGCCGTGCCTGCCGCGATGCGCGTCGCCCTGCCCGAAGCGAACCCTTCAGTCTATCTGACACTATCGTTGGGTGTTACGTTTCCATTCAATCTGACCATCGGCCTGCCCGCGTATCTGTGGCTGGCGCAAACCCTGACCAAAGGCTGAACCATGCAGATGCACCCTGCCAAACGGGTCGAAATCATGATCGAGGCGGTGATGGAACGCCGCCTGACCGATGCCCTGGCCCGCGCGGGCGTGACCGGCTGGACGGTGATGCCCGTGCTGGGCGGGTCAGGACGGTCGGGGCCGTGGTCGCGCGATGGCGAGGTGACGCGGGCGGGCGGCATGGTGCAGGTGGTCTGCCTGATCCGGCCCGACCGGCTGGAGCAGCTGCTGACTGCCGCATTTGCCGTGGTGGACCGTCATATCGGCGTGATCGCGGTGACCGATTGCGAGATCCTGCGCGCCGAACGGTTCTGACGGGGGCCAAGGTTCAAGACACGTCCGGGATTACCGGATGAACTTGCCCTCGGGCCAGGTGATGCGTGTGTCGATGCCGATTTCCCGCGTTTCGCCGGCCGGAATCGTCAGATCCCAGCGCAGCACACCGCGTTTGCCGTCGATATCACGCGCGGTCGGGGCGGGCGTGGTTTTGACCTCGATCTTCAGTGCGTCCTGTTCCGAAAACGGCACGCGGTCGGTCAGTCGCAGGTCCCATGGTTCCGCTGTCAGGTTGCGCACCGTGATCTGCACGGCCTCGTTGCGTTCGGTCGATTTGGTGATGACGCCACGCCCGCCTTCGGATCGGTCCAGCACATTGCGGCTCAGGCGCAGACCTTCGATCGGGCCAAAAGGCACGCGGGCGGTCTCGCGGACCGCCACCAGCGGCATCTGGAACCGCCCGGCATGGACGCCATCACGGTACAACTGCACCTCGGACCCCGGCAACAGGATTTCGCCGGTGTCATTTATGAATTCCGCCACGAGAAAGGCCGTGGCATCAAAAAGTGGCGCAGCCTCGGCGCGCACCGTGGCCGTAGCCGTCAAGTCGCCAAGCGACAGCCGCAACGCCTCAGGGCCCGACACCAGCGACACAGGGTCAGGATAGGCATAGCTGACCGCGAGGCCATCATAGTCCGCGATCGCCTGTTTCGGCGCGGATGCCGCTACCGCCATCGATTCGGCCGCCATGTTGTCCGACATTTCGCCACGCATCATCGGCTGCGGGGCCTCGGGGTCCACGATCTGCAACGGCAGTGGCCAGACTTCGGACGGGGCGGTCTGTTCGGACGGGCGCACGGTGGACAGGGTGATCGCCACGTCGGTCCACGCCTCGCCAGTATCCTGCCGCAGAAAGGCGGCGCGGCCGATGTCCAGCGCGCCGGTCGCCCGCGTCAGGCGCAGGTCATACGCGGGCTGCCACGCGGCATTCCAGGTCGGATGGGTGATGGTCAGGCGCGCATCGCCAGCGGCGTCGGCGTCGACCTCGATTGCCAGCCAGGCGCGGTCGGTGGTATCGGGAACCAGCGCGGCCAGCGCCGCCTTGGCACGTTCCAGCGTCAGTTGCGCGGCAGTGATAGCCGGGTCCAGCGTGGTGGCGGCGGCCTCGGCATCCAGAATCGCGGCGCGGGCGGCGGCGGTTTCCTCGCCGACCATCATCAGGATCTGCCGCAGCGCCTCGGGCGGCTGGGCGGTCGCGTCGGATTGGCCCAGTGCGGCCAGAAAGGCCAGGCGTGCCTCGGCCCCTTCACGCGCGGCCAGCGCGCGCGCCTTGTCGGTTTCCGCGCCGCGCAGCGCGGCCTCGGCGGTCTTGATCGCCGCTTCGGCGGCCTGCACCGCCACCGGATCGATGGCATCACGCGGCGGCACGGCATCGTTGCGGAACGACAGCGCGCCCAGACGCGCGCCTTCGACCGCGACACGCAGCGTTGCGGCGTCGATATCGGCCGGCAGATCGGTCACGATCAGCCGATGCCGTCCCTGCGGAATGGCAAAGCCAACCGTCCGGGTCAGCGTCGCGCCTTGCGGGTACAGCACCGCCGCCGAAACAGGGGCTCCCAGCGCGATATCCGATGCCCAGACAGGAACGGCCGTCAGGGTTGTCAGCAACAGGGCAAGCAACACGCGCATGGAAACCTCCGGGGGAAAAGCCTGCGCGCAGCATCCGCGCGCGGTCCGCAAAAGCAAGGGGCGCCCGCAAGCGCCCCCCGGATCGACCCGACAACCGGCAAATCCCCGCCGTCAGCCCTTTTTCAGGCAGCGGATGCCCAGCACTTCGGCGATCTGCACCGCGTTCAGCGCTGCGCCCTTGCGCAGGTTGTCGGACACGCACCACAGGTTGATACCGTTGTCGATGGTGCTGTCCTGCCGGATGCGGCTGACGTAGGTGGCATAATCGCCCACGCATTCGATGGGTGTGATGTAACCGCCCGGTTCGCGTTTATCGATCACCAAAACGCCGGGCGCCTCGCGCAGGATGTCGCGCGCCTCGTCCTCGTCCAGAAACTCTTCGAATTCGATGTTGATCGCTTCGGAATGGCCTACGAATACCGGCACCCGCACGCAGGTCGCCGTGACCTTGATCTTGGGGTCGAGGATCTTTTTCGTCTCGACGACCATTTTCCATTCTTCCTTGGTCTGGCCGTCTTCCATGAAGGAGTCGATCTGCGGGATCACGTTGAAGGCGATCTGCTTCTGGAACTTCTTCGGCTCGCGTTCCTGACCCGGCACATAGATGCCCTTGGTCTGGTCCCACAATTCGTCGATGCCCTCTTTGCCGGCGCCAGACACGGATTGATAGGTGCTGACCACCACGCGCTTGATCCGCGCACGGTCGTGCAAGGGTTTCAGCGCCACCACCATCTGGGCGGTTGAACAGTTAGGGTTCGCGATGATGTTCTTCTTGGAATAGCCAAAGATCGCGTCGGCGTTCACTTCGGGCACGATCAACGGCACCTCGGGGTCGTAACGGTACAGCGACGAATTGTCGATCACCACACAGCCCGCGGCGGCGGCGCGCGGCGCGTGGATTTTCGTGGCCTCGGACCCGATGGCGAACAGGGCAATATCCCAGCCGGCCCAGTTGAAGGTTTCGATGTCCCGGGCTTTCACAGTCTTGTCGCCAAAGGAAATCTCGGTGCCCAGGGACCGGCGGCTGGCCAGCGCCGCGATCTCGTCCACCGGAAACTGACGCTCCGCCAGAATGTTCAGCATTTCGCGGCCCACGTTGCCCGTGGCCCCTGCGATGACGACCTTGTAACCCATAGCAGTAACTCCTCTGACCCGACGCGTCATAAGGCGTTTGCCGGGCAGAGGAAACAGGTTGTTTTTGCCGGGGCGTTTCTGCCCGCGCTCAATCCACTCGGTCGCGGCTGAACATGTAGGCGGCAAGGCCGATCGCCATCGTGATGGCAAACACCGCGAACACCGCCTGATAAGGCAGATGCACCGCCACGCCGTCGCCCTCCACACCAGCATAGACGCGGCCCGTAATCACCTGAAACACGCCGACACCCCCGATGCCGAACAGGTTCATCAGCGTCATCCCCCGCCCCGCCAGATGTGGCGGCACAAAGGCGCGCGCATGCGCCATGATGACCGGGAACGACGACCCGAAGAACCCGATGGCAACGATCATCAGGATCGCCGGCCAGTAACCCGCCAGCGGGAACACCGCAAGCGCGGCAATCGCCAGCGTACCCAACAGGTTACCGCCAAAGATCACCCATTTGCGGGTCCTGAAGATGCGGTCCAGCGGGCCATAGGCAAAAGTGCCGAAAATCATCGCCAGCCCCATGTACAGCGTCGCCTGCCCCACCACCGCATTCGTCGCGCCGTAGACATCTGACAGATAGGGCCCGACCCACAGTCCGCGCAGCCCGCCCGCTGCCAGATAATTCACGATCAGCATCGGGAAAATCATCCAGAGCGCAGGCAACCGGAGCAGGTCCAGCACGGACCCGGCCTGCCCCTTGCCGATACGTTCCGGATCCTTGACGGCGAGGAACACACCCAACGCCAACAGCGCCGAGACGCCCGCAACGCCCCACAGCGTTTCGCGCCAGCCCAGCGTCTCGATGGCCCAGGCCAGCGGCACGGTGCCCGCGACATTGCCCAGTGACCCGAACCCGATCATCACCGACCCCAGCGTGGCAAACATCGCTGCCGGATAGACCCGCGAAAAGATGTAGAACGATGCCATCAGCACCGGCGAACATCCGACGCCGATCAGCACCATCGCCGCAGAGATATGCCAGGGCGCGGTCGCCAGCGCGAATAAAACCGCGCCGCCTGCACCGCCGATCAGGAACAGCCACCCCGCGGTGCGACGCGGGCCGATGCGGTCCAGCGCCTCGCCAACCGGGATCTGCATAAAGGCGAATGTCAGGAACCACAGCCCCGACGCCAGCGCCAGATCATCGGCCCCCGCACCCAGATCGGCCTGCAACACCTCGGCCAGCACGGCCAGAAAGGCGCGGTAGAATTGGCTAAGCGCGTAGGTGCCACACAGAAATATCAGGCCGGGGATCATCGCGCGTCTCCAATCGCCCGGTTTTGGTGCCAGTTGCCACAAAAATGTGCAAGCGCGTGTTAGCGTCTGGCGCGGAGTCGCCCCACAATGCCGGTCGGAAAGAAATACACCGACAGCACGAACAACAGCCCAAGCCACAACAGCCAGCGGTCGGGGTTCAACAGCGCGGGCAGGACCGGCAGGCCTGCGGTCGCCGCGGCCAGCGCGCCAAGCCCCTCCTGCAGATAGACCTGCGCGATGACAAAGATGGCCGCGCCAATCACGGCACCCCACAAGGTGCCCATGCCACCGATCACTACCATCAACAGGATGTCGATCATCAACTCCATCGACAGCACCGTATCCGGCCCGACATAGCGCAACCACAGCGCATAAAGCGATCCGGCCAGTGCCGCGATGCCCGCCGACAGGCAGGTGGCGGCGACGCGGTACCGCACCACCGGGTAGCCGATCGCCTCGGCGCGGAAATCGTTCTCGCGCACCGCCTGCAATACGCGGCCGAACGGCGAATTGACGATGCGCAGCATCACCAGAAACAGCGCCAGCGACACCCCGAATACCAGATAATATGCCAGCAGTCGCCCGTTCAGCTTGACGCCCAGCACCTCGTCGCCGAACCGGAACGCCGGCGTCAACACGCGCGGGATCTGCAGGTTCAGCCCATCTTCGCCGCCTGTCAGCCCTGACAGTTGCGACACCAGCACCGCAAAGGCCGACGCCACCGCCAGCGTAATCATCGCAAAGAAGATCGCCCGCACCCGCAACGAAAACAGCCCGATGCCAAAAGCCAGCACCACCGCCACGCCCGCGCCGCCCAGCGTGCCGATCAGCACGGCATCCCAGCCCCGCCCGAATTGCGCCAAGGCCAGCGCGACGCCATAAGCCCCCAGACCAAAGAACATCGTATGCGCAAAACTGACGATGCCCGCATAACCCAGCAACAGGTCATAGGACGCCACCAGCACGATCAGGATGCAGATGCGCGCCGCCGTGTCCACCGACCGCACGCCCGGAAACAGGAATGGCGCCAAGGCCAGCCCGATGAACACCACCACCAGCAGCACCGCCAGCACCCGCGACCGCGGCAGGTCGCCTGAAATCATCGCGCGGATCATTTCGCCTTAACCACCGGTATCATGCCCATCGGCCGCCACATCAGGATCGCCACCATCAGCGCGATATTCGATACCAGCGCCGCCTTCGGCTCCAGAAACGCCACGTAATTCTGCAACAGGCCGACCAGCAGCGCGCCGATGAAACAGCCCTCGACGCTGCCCAGCCCGCCGATGATGACGACGATGAAGATCAGGATCATGATCTGCTGGCCCATATGGGCGGTGATCACCTCCTGATACAGGCCCCACATCACGCCCCCCAGCCCCGCCAGCGCGGACCCGGCCACGAACACGCCGATGAACACCACGCGCAGCCGATAGCCCAGCGCCTCGACCATCTCGCCGTTCTCAACACCCGCGCGCACGATCAGCCCCAGCTTGGTCCGCCGCAGCACCAACCGCATGGCGATGAAAATCACCGCGCCGAACGCCACCGCCAGCAGGCGGTATTTCTCCATCGCCGCCCCGGCGAACGTGACCGCGCCCTTCAGGGCCTCGGGGCGGGGAATGTAAATCTCCTCGGGGCCCCAGATCACGATGATCAGCTGTTCGACCACGATCAGCCCGCCCATGGTGACCAGGATCTGTTTCAGATGCGCGCCATAGACCGGTTTCACGATCACCCGTTCGAACGCCCAGCCCAGCAGGCCGGTCGCCAGCATCGCGGCGACCACCGCCAGCATCACCGCGCCCAGCGCCATTAGCAGCGACGGCGCACCGGTCATGTCCCCCAACAGCAGCAACACCGACACGCCGACGAACGCGCCCACGGAAATGAACACGCCATGGCCAAAATTGATGACATCCATCAACCCGAACACCAGCGTCATGCCCGACGCCATCACGAATATCATCATCCCCATCGCCAGACCCGACACCGTCAGCGTCAGCCAGACCGGTCCATCAGGGATCAGCGCCAGCCCCAGCACCATCAGCGCAGGCACCAGCAACAGAGGCACCTGTGGCGCGATGCGGTCCGCAAATCGCCGCCGCTCGATCCGGGGCGCATGGGTGGGCGCGTTGCTCATGGCCTGCTTTGTCCTCTGCATCTTCTCTGGTTTCCAAGTACCCCGGGGAGCGCGAGGGGCAGCGCCCCTCGCTCACCGGCCCCGCCAAGTGCCCCGGCTGCAGGTTCAGCCCCATCAACCGCGCCTGCAACGCGGCATCGCCCGCCAGTTCGGCCATCGCGCCGTTCCAGATCACCCGGCCCTGATCCATCACCGCCGCATGATCGCCTAGCGCGCGGGCGACGGCGAAATTCTGTTCCACCATCAGGATCGACGCGCCATCCGCCTTTAGCGCCTTCAATGCGCCCGCCATGGTAGCGACAATGGCGGGAGCCAGCCCCTTGGTCGGCTCGTCGATCAGATACAGCCGCCGTTCCTCGGCCATCGCGCGGGCAATCGACAGCATCTGTTTCTGTCCGCCGGACAGCGTGCCCGCCTGCCCTTTCCAGAACGTGCGCAGCGGCGGAAAGGTGGCGAATATCCGGTCCAGCCGCGCAGGGTCCAGCGGCCCCGATGCGGCGGCGAGGATCATGTTTTCCTCGACCGTCAGATCGGCAAAGATCCCCATGCTTTCGGGGACATATCCGACGCCCATCCGCGCAATCGCCGGGGTGGGCGTGCGCGTGATCTCCACCCCATCCAGAACCACCCGCCCCGCCCGCGCCCGCCAATGCCCCATGATTGTGCGCAGCGTCGTGGTCTTGCCCACCCCGTTTCGTCCCAGCAGCATCGTCACCGCGCCACGTGGCACGGACAAATCCACCCCGTTCAGGATGTGATACTGCGCGATGTCGGTGAACACGCCCTCCAGCGTCAGGATCGCATCAGATGTCATCCAGCGGCTTTCCCATATAGGCCTCTTGCACCACGTCGGACGCGATCACTGCGGCGGGGGCCCCGTCCGCCACCAGCGTGCCGTTGTGCAACACGATGATCCGGTCGGCCAGCTGCGCGATCACGTCCATCTTGTGTTCCACCAGCAAGATCGCGCGATCGGTCCGCGATTTCAGGCCGCGGATCAGGTCCAGCACCACGGGGGCTTCGTCGCCCGACATGCCCGCCGTGGGTTCGTCGAACATGTACACCTTGGGGTCCAGCGCGATCAGCATCGCCACTTCCAGCTTGCGCTGGTCGCCGTGGCTCAGTTCGCGCACCAGACTGCCCGCGCGCGGCGCCAGATGCACCTGTGACAACAGCGCCGCCGCGCGGTCGGTCACATCGCGATGGGCGCTCGCGGTGGTGAACATGGCAAACCCCAGCCCGGCCTGCCGCTGCATGACCAGCCGCACGTTTTCCAGCACCGACAGGCCGGGAAACAGGTTGGTCAGCTGAAACGCGCGGCCCACCCCCGCCCGCGCGCGGGCCGATACCGACAGCCGCGCCAGATCGTGGCCATCCAACGTGACCTGCCCGGCGCTGGCCGCAATCTGGCCCGAGATCAGGTTGAAATACGTCGTCTTGCCCGCGCCGTTCGGGCCGACGATGGCCGTCAATTCGCCGGCCTGAAACGCGCAGGTTACGGCATCGACCGCCACATGCCCGCCAAAGCGGACCGTCAGATCACGGGTTTCCAGCAGCGCCATGGCGGTTGCGGGGCCGGGATCGCGCCCGGCCCCATTCCTTATTTCTTGTTCAGGATCGGCACGGGCAGATCGTCGACGGTTAGTTCCCGGACCAGTTCCGGCACCGCCCATTCCACACCCTCCTTCACCGCGACCTTGAAATGGTACATGGATTGCAGCGCCTGATGGTCATCCGCACGCATCACCATCTTGCCCTTGGGCGTTTCCCATTCCAGACCTTCCATCGCGGCGATCAGAGCCCCGGTGTCCTTGGACCCGGCCTTTTTCAGCGCTTCCACGATGTAGATGCCGGTCGTCATGCCGCCTGCGGTAAAGAAATCCGGCGGGCTGTTGAACCGTTTCTGATGTTCGGTGACCAGCCAGTCATTCACCGGGTTCTTGGGCAGTTCGTAGTAATAATAGATCGCCCCTTCCATGCCGGGGAAATCCTTGTAGCCTTTCAGGGCTGCCAGAATGTTGCCGCCCGATGACATCTCGACCCCGAACCGCGACGGGTCCATCGCGTTGATCTTGCCCATCGGGTTACCGCCACCCGCCCACAGCACGAACAGTTTTTTCGGGCCGTCCACATCCTTCATCGCGGCAAAGATGCGCTCGGCGGCGGCGGTGAAATCGGTGGTGTCCGTGGGCACATATTCTTCGTGCAGCAGGTCTGCCCCGGTGCCGTCCAGCGCCGCCTTGAACGCGGCCACGCCGTCGCGGCCAAAGGCATAGTCCTGTGCCAGCGTCGCGATCTTGACGCCCGGTGCCGCCATGGCGCGTGCCTGCGCGATGGCATCCTGCGACGAATTGCGCCCGGTGCGGAAGATGAACTTGTTCCAGTCCTTGCCGGTGATCGAATCCGCCACCGCCGGGTGCACGATCAGCAGCTTTTCGTATTCCTCGGCCACGGGCAGCATCGCCAGCGCCACACCCGACGAGGTGCCCCCAACCGCCAGATCGACATTGTCGTCGCCGTAGGCCTCGGCCAGCAGCGCCCTGCCGATGTCAGGTTTCAGCTGGCTGTCCTTTTCGATGACGACGATCTTTTCGCCGTTCACTTCCATGGTGCCGCCGGTTGCGTATTCCAGACCCAGCATCAGCCCGTCATGCGATTGTTTCGCATAGGCTTCCAGCGCGCCGGTCTTGTCATGGACATGGGCAATGATGATGTCGGCCCGGCCCGGGACCGTCATCGCAAGCACCAAAGCGATGGCCGAAACCATGCTGGACCGTATGTTCCGTTTCATGCGTGTTCCTCCCTGATGCGGCGCGCAGGTCGCGCGCGGTCTTGCAGTTTCCCCGCCTGATTTGTCTGCCTCGGTACCCGCACCTGTCAATACGTAGGACCGCGTAACCTGGGGTGCGGCGGCGCTTGACAGCCGCCATCCTCGGGGCGCAATGCGGCAGCGTTGCTACGGAAGATGCCATGCCCATGCCCCCGCTGCGCCTGACCTCGGGCGATCCGATTGCCGACCGCCGTGCCGCCTATGCCGAGGGGTTGGCCGCCACCGGTGATGTCGCCGCTGCCGCCGACCTGATGGCACAGGCGCTGGACCTTGTGCCGGGCTGGCCCGCCGGGTGGTTCCGGCTGGGCGAATGGCGGATTGCGGCGGGCGATGTCGCAGGCGCGGTGTCGGCCTGGGACAGAGTGCTGGCGCTGGACCCCGCCGATCCGCTGGGGGCCGGGGTAAGAATCGATCTGACGCGGGATGTGCCCAGGTCCGCCACCATGCCGCCAGCCTTTATCCGCACGCTGTATGACAGTTACGCGCCCGGTTTCGAGGCGTCGCTGGTCGATGCGTTGGGCTATCGCGGCCCGGACATGCTGCGCGAGGCGGTGCTCGGGCACGCGCCGTTTGCCCGCGTGCTGGATCTTGGATGCGGAACCGGGTTGATGGGGGTGGCGATCCGGCCCGATGCCGGGTGGCTGGCGGGCTGCGATCTGTCGCCCGGCATGCTGCGGCTGGCGGCAGACAAGCGGGTGTATGACCGGCTGTGGGAACAGGACATCGCGCAGATGCCGCAGGCGGACGCACCTTATGACCTGATCCTGGCCGCCGATGTGTTCATCTATCTGGGGGCGCTGGACGCGATCATCGGGTGGGCCGCCTCCAACCTTGCGCTGGGCGGCCTTTTGGCCTTTACGGTCGAGGCGCTGGCCGAGGGCGAGGTGTCTTTACAACCCACCAGCCGCTATGCCCATGCGGCACCTTATCTGATGCGCGTTCTGACCGCGGCGGGGTTCGTGCCACTGCTGACCCCCGCCACGCTGCGCCACGACCGGGGCGAACCGGTCGCCAGCCTGATCGTGACCGCGGTGCGGGCCGGTTAGATACAGCGCCCGCCGTCCACCTCCATGGCCACGCCCGTGATCATGCTGGCCTCGTCGGAACACAGGAAACACGCGGCGTTGCCCATGTCTTCGGGCGTGGAAAACCGGCCCAGGGGGATGGTGGACAGAAATTTTGCCCGCATTTCCGGCGTGTCCTGCCCCATGAACGACGCCAGCAGCGGCGTTTCGCCGGCCACCGGGCACAGCGCGTTGACCCGCACGCCGATGGGTGCCAGTTCCACCGCCATCGCCTTGGTCGCGGTGATCATCCAGCCTTTGGACGCGTTGTACCAGTTCAGCCGGGGCCGCGGTGACAAGCCCGCTGTAGACGCAATATTCAGGATCGCGCCGGATTTATGGCTCTTCATGTGCGGGACCAGCGCGCGGGCAAACAGGTAGACCGACTTGCAGTTCACCGCGAACACGCGGTCAAATTCGTCGTCGCCCACGTCTTCCATCGGCATGGGCAAGTGGGTGATCCCGGCGTTGTTGATCAGGATATCCACCCGCCCCAGCCGTTCCATCGCGAAATCCACCAGCGCGCCGACGCTGGCCTTGTCGGCCACGTTGGTAGCCATCGACAGGCCGTTCACCTCGGTTGCCATCGCCGCCGCACCGTCGGCGTTGATGTCCGCCACCAACACATGCGCGCCCTCGGCCGCGAATTTCCGCACGATGCCCGCGCCGAACCCCGATGCGCCCCCGGTCACGATGGCAGTCTTGCCTTGCAGTCTCATGATTGTCCCTCCCTTTTTTGATTTTATCCGTGCCACGCGGCTACGGTTTTCAGAGTCGTAAAGCCGTACAGCGCCTCGAAGCCCTTTTCGCGGCCATGCCCGGATTTGCCCATGCCGCCAAACGGCAATTCCACTCCGCCGCCCGCGCCGTAATTGTTCAGAAACACCTGCCCGGCCCGAATGGCGCGGGCCAGGCGCATCTGGCGGCCACCGTCACGAGTCCAGACCGACGCGACAAGCCCGTAATCCGTGCCATTGGCAATCGCCACCGCCTCGTCTTCGGTGGCAAACGGGATCACCACCTGCACCGGGCCAAAGATTTCGTCGCGGGCCAGTGCATGACTGGGGCTGACGCCGGCCAGCAATGTGGGCGCGATGTAATAGCCGCCCGCAGGCAGATCGCCCAGCGTTGCGCGACCCGCCACCTCCAGGTCCGCGCCCTGCGCCAGAAACCCTGTGACGATGCGCTGCTGTCGGGCGGAAATCACCGGGCCGACGTCCAGATCATCCAGCGCCGGCCCGACGCGCAGCGCGTTGTAGCGTTCCGCCATCCGCGCCAGCACCTGATCATAAACGCCGCGCTGCACCAGAATGCGCGACGAGGCCGAACAGGTCTGCCCGCAATTCTGGATGCCCGCATTGACCAGAAATGGCAGCGCACGGTCCAGATCGGCATCATCGAACACCACCTGCGGGGATTTCCCGCCCAGTTCCAGCGTCACGGGCACCACATTGCGCGCCGCCGCCGCCTGTACCGCCATGCCGGTGCCGACGGACCCGGTAAAGCTTATGTGGTGGATGCCCGGATGCGCGGTCAGGGCCGCGCCCGCCTCGGACCCCAGACCGGGGACCACGTTCAGCACGCCGTCCGGCAGCCCCGCCGCGCGCGCCATGTCGGCAAATGCCAGCGCGGTCAGGCACGCATCCTCGGCCGGTTTCAACACGCAGGCGTTGCCGGTGGCGAGCGCAGCGCCCACCGACCGGCCGATGATCTGCATCGGATAGTTCCAGGGCACGATATGGCCTGTGATGCCATGCGGCTCACGAATGGTATACACCGTATATCCATCCAGATAGGGGATGGTTTCCCCCATCAGTTTGTCCGCCGCGCCGCCGTAATATTCGCAATACCGCGCCAAGGCGACCGCATCGGCGCGCGCCTGTTTCAGCGGCTTGCCGACGTCAAACGCCTCAATCCGGGCCAGATCGTCGACGCGGTCTTCGACCAGCCGGCCCAGCCGCGTCAGGATGCGCCCGCGTTCGGTGGCGGTCATCCGGCCCCAAGGGCCGCGCTGCGCCGCCTCTGCCGCCGCAACTGCGGCGTCGATATCCGCCGCCTGACCGCGCGCGATCGCGCCGATTTCCGCGCCCGTCGATGGGTCGAACAGCGGCAAGGTTCCGCCAGAGGCTGCGACCCATTCCCCGCCAATCAAGCATTTCGACGGGTCGAACCAAAGCGCTAGGTCGGTCATGCGGCAACTCCTGTTGGCAATGTCGGCGCAGCATCAATCAATTGCTGCGTATAGGGATGGCGGGGGTTGGTCAGCACTTGCGCTGTCAGACCTTCTTCGACGATGCGGCCCGCCTGCATCACCATCACCCGGTCGGTGATGGCGCGCACCACGGTCAGATCATGACTGATGAACAGATAGGTCAGGCCCAGCCGGTCGGACAGATCCGCCAGCAGGTCCAGCACCTGCGCGCGCACCGATACATCCAGCGCCGACACCGCCTCGTCCAGCACGATCAGATCGGGCCGGGTGATCAACGCGCGGGCAATCGCGATGCGCTGCCGCTGTCCGCCGGAAAATTCGTGGATATATTTGTGCATGTCGGACGCCTGCAGGCCCACCGCCTGCAACGCATCACGGACGCGGTCCTGCGCCTGATCGGGGGCGACCTTCATCAGGTGGAACGGTTCGGCCACCAGACGGTCGACCCGCCAGCGCGGGTTGAAACTGCCGTAAGGGTCCTGAAACACCACCTGCATGCCGGCGCGCAGGTCATTGCCCATGCCGGGCATGACCGGCTGGCCGCGAAAGGTGATTGCACCGCCCTGCACCGGTTCCAGCCCCAGAATGGCGCGGGTCAGGGTGGATTTGCCGCAACCGGATTCGCCCACCAACCCCAGACTTTCGCCGCGCCGGATCGTAAAGCTGACCCCGTCCACCGCGCGAAACGGCGCGGTGCGCCCCCACAGATGCCGCCGCCCGGGATATTCACGCACCACGTCCTGCACGCGCAGGATCACCTCGCCATCGTCGCCGCCGTCGCGCGTAGGCTGATGCGTGGATGCGGCCAGCAACGCGCGGGAATAGGGGTGCGTCAGCCCGCCCGACAACAGCGCAACAGGCCCGGTTTCCACCACCTGACCCGCCTTCATGATCGCGATGCGGTCCGCCATGCCGGCCACCACTGCCAGATCATGAGTGATCAACATCAGGCCCATGCCATCCTCACGCGCCAGCCGGGTCAACAGCGCAAGGATCTGCGCCTGCGTCGTCACGTCCAATGCGGTGGTCGGTTCATCCGCAATCAACAGTTTGGGCCGCAGCGCAATCGCCATTGCGATCACCACGCGCTGCCGTTGCCCGCCGGACAACTCATGTGGAAACCGCGTCATCGGAAACCGGTCGGGCGGCAGTTCAGCGCGGGTCAGTGCATCGGCGGCGCGCGCCATCGCATCGGACCGGGACAGATTTTGATGGATCAGGATGGTTTCCGCCACCTGATCGCCAATGGTTTTCAGCGGGTTCAGCGCCGTCATCGGTTCCTGAAACACCATGCCCACATCGCGCCCGCGCAAGCCGCACAAGGCCGGTTCATTCAGACGCAGCACGTCCTGCCCATCCAGCAGGATGCGCCCGCTGCACCGCGCCGCATCCGGCAGCAGTTGCATCACTGCAAACGCCGTCATCGATTTGCCCGACCCGCTTTCGCCGATCACGCCCAGTACTTCGCCGGGGGCCAATGACAATGACACGCCGCGCAGCACCGGGTGCCCGGCGATGGCCATATGCAGGTTGTCGATCACCAGCAATGTCATCGCGACCGCCGCAACCGCGGGTCAAGCGCATCGCGCAGCCCGTCGCCCAACAGGTTCAACCCCAGAACGGTCAATAATATCGCCAGCCCCGGAAAGATCGCCAGATGCGGCGCGAACGAAATCATCGTCTGGCTTTCTGCCAGCATCCGGCCCCAGCTTGGCGTTGGTGGCTGTGCGCCAAGCCCGACGTAGGATAGGCCCGCTTCGGCCAGAATGCCCAATGAAAACTGGATCGTACCTTGCACGATCAACAGGTTGGCGACATTGGGCAGGATATGTTCGACGCTGATCCGCGCCGGCCCCTTGCCCGCCACCCGCGCCGCCAGCGTCCAGTCGCGGGTCCACAGCGACAGCGCACCGCCCCGTGTCACCCGCGCAAACACCGGGATGTTGAAAATGCCGATAGCCAGAATCGCATTGATCGCCGACGGGCCAAAGGTCGCGGTGATCAGGATCGCGATCACCAGCGACGGAAAGGCGAACACCAGATCGTTGCCGCGCATGATGATCTCGTCCAGCCAGCCGCCCCGGGTCGCCGCCGCTGCCAGACCCAGCGGCACGCCGATACCCATGCCGATTGTGACGGCCACCAGCGCCACCAAAATGGAGGTGCGCGCGCCGACCATGATCATCGACAGGATATCGCGGCCGAAATGATCCGTGCCCATCGGATGCGCCCAGCTTGGCGATTTCAGCTTGGCCGCGATGTTCAGGCTGTTTACGTCCTGCGGCACCCAGAACAGGCTGACAGCGGCGGCCCCCAGCACAAGGACAACCAGCGCCAGCCCGAACCGGAAAGACAGGCCCCTCATTCTCGCGCCCTCAGACGCGGATCGACCGCCGCATAGGCCAGATCGACGGCGAAATTCACCATGATCACCGCGAAGACGAGGATCATCACCACGGATTCCACCACGATAAGATCGCGCGCCGAAATCGCCTGAAATATCAGCCGCCCCAGCCCCGGCAGGTAGAACACGTTTTCGATGATGATCGCGCCGGCCAGCAGGAACGAAAACTGCATCCCGATGATCGTCAGCACCGGGATCATCGCATTGCGCAGCGCGTGGCGGCGCAATGCCTGCCCGCGGGTCAGCCCCTTGGCGCGCGCGGTGCGGATGTAATCTTCGGACAGCGCGTCGATCAGCGCCGACCGCATGACCCGCGTTAGGATTGCCGCCTGCGGCAGGGCCAGCGCGATGGCAGGCAGGGTCAGACTGTGCAGCCCCGCCGACAGCCCCTTGTCCCAGCCGACAAAACCGCCGGCCGGAAACCAGCGCAGATTGATCGCAAACACCAGCACCATCAGCATGGCAAACCAGAAATTCGGGATCGCCACGCCCAGTTGCGTGGCCCCCATCACCGCCAGATCGCCTGGTTGCCCGCGCCGCGCGGCGGCCCAGATGCCCGCCGGAAACGCGATCAGCGTTGACAGCGCCAAGGCGTACAACGCCAGCGGCAGCGACACCTGCATCCTGTCGGCGACCATGCCCGCTACCGGCGTGCGGTAGGTGTAGCTGATGCCGAAATCGCCCTGCACCATGCCGCCGAGCCAGCCCAGATACCGTTGCACCAGCGATCCGTTCAGGCCCAGTTCATCCCGCAGCGCCGCCAGCGTGTCGGCCTGTGCATTCATCCCCAACATATAGCTGGCGGGATCGCCCGGCACGACCTCGACCGCAGCAAAGATCACCACGGATGCGATCAGCAACGACACCAGCAGCGACAGCGACCGTTTCAGCACATAGCGCAGCATGCAGCACACGCGCGACAGCGTTTCCGGTCATCCTGAGCCAGATTTCCCCGACGGGATTGGGGGGGCAGCGCCCCCCCGTCGCAGATCAGCAAGACCTTCATTCGGCCCAAGACACTGCCGTCAGGTCGGTCGCCTGCGTCGGCGCATTGACCCACAGGCCCTGCACCTTGGCATTGGCCACCGACAGCGCCGCCAGCTGGAACAGATAGGCGTTCACCGCATCATCGGCGATCGTCTGCTGCGCTGTCTTGAGGATATCCGACCGTTTAGCCGGGTCGGTGGCGTTGTTCAGATCCGCCATCAACGCTTGAAACGCCGGTGTGCCGTACTGGAAATAATAGTCCTCGCGCGCATAGATGTTGATGTCGGCGGGTTCGGTATGGCTGATGATGGTCAGGCCGAAATTCTTGCCCTTGAACACTTCTTCCAGCCACTGGGCCCATTCCAGATTGGTGATTTCGGTCTTGATGCCGACCTCGCGCAGTTGCGCCGCGATGATTTCGCCGCCACGCCGGGCATAGGACGGCGGAGGCAGTTTCAGCGTGGTGGTGAACCCGTCGGCAAACCCGGCCTCGGCCAGCAGCGCCTTAGCCTTTGCGGGGTCAAAGGCCGACTGCGCGGTCAGGTCCAGATAATCGGGGTTGTGCGGCGCAAAATGGGTGCCGATGGGCGTGCCATAGCCGAACATCGCGCCGTCGATGATTGCCTGCCGGTCGATGGCATGGCTGACCGCCTGACGGACCATAAGGTTGTCGAACGGCGGCAGTTTGTTGTTCATCGCCAGGATCGTCTCGCCTTCGGTGGACCCGACCAGCACCTGAAACCGCGGATCGGCGGCGAATTGCGGCAGGTTTTCCGGCGCGGGAAAGCCCGCAAAGGCGTGCACGTCTTCGGCCATCACGGCGGCAAAGGCGGCAGTGGGGTCGGAGATGAACTTGAACGTCACCTTGTCCAGTTTCGCGGGCGTGCCCCAGTAATCGGCGTTTTTCACCAGATCGATTTTGTCGCCCTGGACCCAGGCGTCAAACCGGAACGCGCCGGTGCCGATGGGTTTCTGCTTGATGCCTTCGATCGACTCGGTCGCCACGATCACCGCATCGCCCCAGGCCATGTTGAACAGGAAACTGCCGTTCGGCGCGGACAGCGTCACCTTGACCGTGGTCGCATCCACCACCGCCACATCCGCGATACCCGCAAACAGCGCCTTCTGCGCATTCTGGCTGTCGGCGGCGCGGGCGCGGTCGAGGCTGAACTTGACGTCATCTGCCGTCATGTCGGTGCCGTCGTGGAATTTGACACCGGCGTGCAGCTTGAACGTATAGGTCATGCCGTCCGCAGAGATATCCCAGCTTTGCGCCAGACCGGGGATCACCGATCCATCGGCGGCGAACCGCGTCAATCCTTCGAACACGTTGGCATAGAGCACCGAATCGATAGCCCCTGCTGCTGCCGATGTCGGGTCCAGATGTGGTGGTTCCAACTGCATGCCGACCACGATGTCGGTCTTGGCCTCGGCCAGACCCATGCTGGCGGTCAGGGCCAGCAGACTGAACAGGCCGCTACGCCCGAATGTGCGAACAGGTGCGAATGTCATCGGTATCTCCCCATGGTGATGCCGCCTTGCCCACGACGGCTTGGCATCACTGTTTCCCGATTCCCGTCACGGGTCCATGGGAATTTACCGCAGGGTTACAGATGCGTTCAGGCGATGACCGGGTCCAGCTTGCCCTTGGCATAGGCCGCCGCCATGTCATCCATCCCGATCGGCTTGATCTTTGACGCGTTCCCGGCGGTGCCGAACCGTTCGAACCGGTCGCGGCACAGCTTTTGCATTTCCGCCATCGCCGGGACCATCCATTTGCGCGGATCGAACTCTTCGGGATGCTCGGTTGCGATCCGCCGGAATGTGCCGGTCAGCGCCATGCGGTTGTCAGTGTCGATGTTCACCTTGCGCACGCCCATCTTGATGCCGCGCTCGATCTCCTCGATCGGCACTCCCCAGGTCTGCGGCATCCGTCCGCCATGGGCGTTGATCAGATCCTGCAGATATTGCGGCACCGACGACGACCCGTGCATCACCAGATGCGTGTTCGGCAGCTTTTCATGGATGCGGCGGATGGTGTCCATGGCAAGGATCTCGCCATCCGGCTGGCGGGTGAATTTATACGCGCCGTGGCTGGTGCCGCAGGCAATCGCCAGCGCATCCACCTTGGTCCGCCGCACGAAATCCACCGCCTGATCGGGGTCGGTCAGCAACTGGCTATGATCCAGCACGCCTTCGGCGCCCGACCCGTCCTCTTCGCCCGCCATGCCGGTTTCCAGCGACCCCAGCACGCCCAGTTCGCCTTCGACCGACGCGCCGACCCAATGCGCCGCCTGCGTGACGCGCGCGGTGATCGCGACGTTGTAATCGTAATCCGCCGGCGTCTTCATGTCCTCGGCCAGCGACCCGTCCATCATCACCGAGGTGAACCCGTGCCGGATCGCCGACAGGCAGGTGGCATCGTTGTTGCCATGATCCTGATGCATGCAGATCGGAATGTCGGGGTACATTTCCGACAGGCCCAGGATCAGATGCTTCAGGATCACATCCCCCGCATATTGCCGCGCGCCCCGCGACGCCTGCAGGATGACCGGCGCATCCACCGACTTGGCCGCCCGCAGGATCGCCAGCCCCTGTTCCATGTTGTTGATGTTAAAGGCCGGCACGCCGTAGTCATGCTCGGCGGCATGGTCCAGCAACTGGCGCAGGGTGATCAGGGCCATGACGGCATCTCCGGGTTGGGTGGGGTCGCGAGGGGTTTTAGCCGGGTTTGCGGGGGTTGGGTAGGGGGGTGGTGGAGGGGCCTGACCTCGGAAACTTGTTAGATATAACCCCACTGCCTATTTGCCGCTTCATTGAAGTAATTGAAGGGTCCATCCAGTTTCTCTCCATTTACTGTGAAGCGCTCAATGGCGTTGAAAATTGCGTCTCGCTTGAACGGCACGTGTATCGCGTTTGCTGATCCGTTTCTCAACCTAACTGTTCCAAAGATGTCGGCCAACGTCCTGATAATCCTTCGGGGTCCATTACAGAATCATAACCCGCATGTGCAATAATTAATGGGAGGGCGTAGCTATCCACAGCTTTCTCTATTTCCCATGCGTGTACACTACCACTCTTTCGAGTATCATTCGATAGCACAATCAACATATTCTTGGAAGCTTGAAGCCTCTGTCTGATGCTTGCCTGCAAAGTAGCGAGTTTACTGCTATCCCTAACAGCGATTGCCTTATCATGGCTATTAGTAATTCGAAAATCGGAGCTCTTTGAGGCACTCCACCCTTGGATCGTTGCGTAATACCTGAAATCGGATTGCGTCGGATTTTGCTGTCCGAGTCCGTCAAAATCGACGTAAGTTCCAGTTCGGTTCACCATAGCGGCCTCAATCTACATCATGCACGTTCGCAGTTCATCTTCGCCTCTACGCTGCGAGGCCACATTTATACACCATTCCGCAAAGATTTTAATTCGAGCAAGTTTACCTGATCAATCTTGCTCTCGTGAACCACTATTGTAAGATTGGCAGGATACTTGAACCGCATTTCGCTAATACGGAAAGTCCATAGCATTATTTTCAGAAGATCTTCGTCGCTTATGTTTCTGTGCCCACGAATACGTGTTATTCCCGATCCAAATATAGGCACCACCACAGAGCGTTGGGCATACACTTTGTTCACCCGATCCCAAAAGCTTATCAAAAAATCCAAGTATTCTGGCATTGTGAGATTAGCTTTATTACTGGAGTCGAACTTGGACATTGCGGTCAACAAATAATCACCTTTGACAAAAATTGTCCCTAGCCTGAACTTAACAGATTTTCCGGAGCTTCGAGGAACCTCTTTCTGTAAGATTTCTCCCTCCTCAAACGAATAGCGCTCAATTTCCGCATCCAATTCCTGAATGGTCCCATTCAACTTCGACTGGAGAAATATCCCATTCAGGGATCGCTCACTTATAAAAGAATTATCCACCACGGTGTCGAAATATTCGTTGAAAGCGATAGCTTTCAAACCTTCTTCATTGAAGATATCTCCTGCCTTTACTGTTACCGTTGTGCCATCTATTTTGATAGTCACCTCTTTCAGACTATTGGAGCGCCACCATATAGCAAGGTAGATGATTGCTAGAACCGCCGCGAAGCCGCCAAGTTAGTATAGCTTCCAGTCGTCTGGTATGCTCACGAAAAGAAGGACTGTTGAGAGCGTGGTCCCTACGCCAGCAGCGATTTTCAAAAACGAATCGCAAACTTGTCTGTCGAATATCCCGACTTTCGGGATGACCCCCCCCGCCAGTTACCCTATGAATGTGTGATTGTATAGGAAGGATGTCTTTGTGCAAGCGTAAGTAGCATTTACGATGAGACTTCACCGCACGCCGTCAATCGCCTCTTTGAGTAGCATACAGACCAATAGAATGCCCCAAAACTATCAGGAATGGCTGGGCTATCCAAGCAAGCCCACGTCCATCTATGCATAACTGACGTTTTTGGCCAGCGCAGCAAAAGACTGCTCACCGCCCTTTCGCCGCCTCACCCCCACACCCGCCTCACCTCCTCCACCTCCCGCACCGACCCGAACACGAACGGCGTCCGCATGTGGAGCTTGTCCACGCCCAAATCCAGCACCCGCGCGGGGCCGTTGGTGGCCGCTCCACCCGCCTGTTCCACCAGAAACGCAATCGGTGCGCATTCGTACAGCATCCGCAACCGCCCCGCCGCATAGCCCGCCCGCGCGTCGCCCGGGTACAGGAACACGCCGCCGCGTGACAGGATGCGGTGGGTTTCAGCAACCAGCGATGCCACCCAGCGCATGTTGTAATTCTTGCCGCGCGGGCCGGTATCGCCCGCCTCCAGCGCCTGCACATAGCTATGCACCGGGCTGGGCCAGTGGCGGCGGTTGGACGCGTTGATGGCGTATTCGCGGGTCTCCTCGGAGATCGACAGCGCGCCGGGCACCAGTGTGAACACGCCGGTGTCGGGGTCCATCACGAACATATGCGTGCCATCGCCCCATGTGACGACCAGCGCGCATTGCGGGCCGAACACGATATAGCCACCCGCAATCTGGTCCGACATGACACGCAGGAAACTGGCGTCCGCCGTGGGCAGCGCGGGCAGGATGGAGAATATCGTGCCGATGGACACGTTGCAGTCGATGTTGGACGACCCGTCCAGCGGGTCGATGGCCAGCGCGAACGCGCCTGCCGGGTTCAGTTCCACCGCGTGATCCTGTTCTTCGGACGCATACCAGCGCACGCCGGCCGCGCCCAACGCGTGCGCAAACATGTCATCCGCCAGCACATCCAGCGCCTTTTGCCCGTCGCCGCCGGCGTTTTCGCCCACCGCTTCGGCCATCGCCATGCCAATGGGGCCGCGCGCGATGATGCGCGCCAGATCGCGGCCCACGGTGCACAGCGCGGTCAGGACGGGGCGCAGGGCCGCGGGGATCGGGTCGAGGGGGGCGAGGGACATGATGAACACTCCTATTGGTCACGGTGTCTTAGCGCGGTTCCGTGACGAAATGAACTGGCGCCGATATGCGGCGGTAATCCCGCTTTGCGGAAGGGCATTCCGATGCCGTTGATCGCCCGGGCGGTTCGTGTAACCTGACATGCGGGGGGTATGTCATGACCATGCTGCATCATCGTCACTGGCCGCCCGGCGTTCCGCAGAACCTGACCCTGCCGGACATCACCTTGTCCGATGCCGTGGCGGCGACCGTGGCGCAGCATCCGGACCGGGTCGCGCTGATCTATCACGGGCAAAGCGTGACCTTTGGCGCGCTGTGGACGCGGATCGAGCGGCTGGCGGGATGGCTGGCGGCGCAGGGCGTGGCGCGGGGCGACCGGGTGCTGCTGTACATGCAAAACAGCCCACAATTCATCGAGGGGTATCACGCCATCCTGCGGGCGGATGCGGTTGTGGTGCCCGTCAACCCGATGAGCCGGGCGGCGGAACTGGACCATCTGGCCCATGATACCGGCGCGCGGGTGATGCTGGCGGGGCAGGAACTGCTGGACCATGCGGTGCCGCTGTTGGATCAGGGCCGCATCGGCGTGCTGCTGGCCGCCACTTACGCGCAAGCCGCCGATCCCGCCCGCGACATTCCGCTGCCCGCCGGGCTGGACGGGTTGCACCCCGACCAGATCACCGATCCGCGCGTGACGCTGTGGGACAACGCAATTGCCGCCGGGCATTCGCCGCCCCCGTCGCAGGCCAGACCCGGGGATCTGGCGGTGCTGCCCTATTCGTCGGGCACGACCGGCGCGCCCAAGGGCTGCATGCACACCCATCGCAGCACGCTGGCGGTCATCACGGGCGGGCTGCAATGGCAGGGCGCGGACCACACCGACCGGCATCTGGTATCGTTGCCGCTGTTTCACGTCACCGGGATGCAGGTAGGCATGAACGGCACGCTGATCTCGGGCGGCATGATGGTGCTGATGACGCGCTGGGACCGCCGCACCGCCGCCACGCTGATCGCGCGGCATCGCATCACCCGGTGGCGGTCGATTGCGACCATGGCTATCGACCTGCTGAACGACCCCGACGCGGGGACATTCGATCTGTCCAGTCTGCGCGCCATCGGCGGCGGCGGGGCCGCGATGCCTGAGGCGGTGGCAGCCCGGCTGAAGGACCTGACGGGGCTGGATTACATCGAGGGGTACGGGCTTTCGGAAACCATGGCCGCCACCCATGTGAACCCGCCACATCGCCCGAAACGGCAATGCCTTGGCATTCCGGTGCAGGGTGTGGACAGCCGGGTCATCGACCCCGACACGCTGGCAGACCTGCCACAGGGCGCGGTGGGCGAGATCATCACCGCCGCGCCGCAAGTGTTCACGGGGTACTGGAACCGCCCAGAGGCGACCGAAGCCGCGTTTCTGACCCGCAACGGCGCGCGGTACTTTCGCACCGGCGATCTGGGGTATGTCGATGCGGACGGCTATTTCTTTATGGTCGACCGGATTAAACGGATGATCAACGCCGGCGGCTACAAAGTCTGGCCCGCCGAGGTCGAGGCGTTGATGTTCGGCCATCCCGGTATCAGCGAGGCTTGCGTGATCGGGGTGCCGGATGCGCGGTTGGGCGAAACCGTTCAGGCACATGTGGTGCCGCGCGGCGGGGCCGATCTGACGCAGGCGGGCGTGATCCAATGGTGCCATTCCCGGATGAGCGCCTACAAATGCCCGCGATCCGTGGTGTTTACCGACAGCCTGCCGAAATCCGGCGCGGGCAAGGTGCTGTGGCGGGTGCTGCAGGATCAGGCGCGGGCAGACGGGGGCGCGGCATGATACCAGGCATGACGCAGGGCAAGATACCGGGCCCACCCCTTGACCCTGCGCGCCGCACCGCACTATTGGCCACGCAATACGGGAGTGACCCGATATGAGAAAACGTGCCGCCGATCCCGGTCTTGACGCCCTTGATGCCGATGACGGTGACCGGCAGTTCGTCACGGCCCTGCACCGGGGCCTTGATATCCTGCGCGCCTTTACCCCCGAGGACAAGGCGGGGTTGGGTAATCGCGATCTGGCGGACCGGACGGGATTGCCGAATTCCACCGTGTCGCGGCTGACCTATACGCTCTTGAAGCTCGGCTATCTGGTGTATGACGACAGCACCGGGCGGTATCGCATGGGGGTGCCTGTGCTGTCGCTGGGCTATGCCTGTCTGGGCGGCATGCGGATGCGCGACACCGCGCAGGTCTACATGCAGCAGCTGGCCGATGATTGCGGCGACGGCGTGCTGGTAGCGCTGGGTGGGCGCGACGACATGACGATGTCCTACATCGCGGCGGCGCGGGCGAAACGCGGGATGATTTCGCTGCAACTGAATGTGGGGTCGCGGATTTCGCTGGCACGGTCGGCGATGGGGCGGGCCTATATCGCCGGCTGCGGTACGGCCGAACGGGCGCAGATTCTGGACCGGATCGCGGAACGCAGCCCCGCCGATTGGCCGGCGCTCCGCGATGGCATCGCGGATGCGGCGGAACAGATCGCCGCGCGGGGGTTTTACGTCAACATCGCGCAATGGCAGCCGGATGTGAATTCGGTCGCCGTGCCCTATCGCAGCCCGCAGGGCGACATGCCCCTGCTGGCGTTCACTCTGGGGGGGCCGGCATTCGTGATGTCGCGCGCGCGCTTGCAGGAAGAACTGGGGCCAAAGCTGCTGGCGCTGGTCAATACCATGGCGCGCATCGGCTGATGGCGGCGGGATCGACCGCCCTGCGGGCACACAGCCCCTCAAAGATGCACAGTCTTTGTGCGGGCTTTGTGCGGGCTTTGTGCGGGACAAATGGCCCGGCCCCATGGCATCGCGGGCAGGGTCGCGCTAGACTTGCGGCTTACCGCAAAATCGGAGCGCGCAATGACCGACGACACCTATACCCCGCCCAAGGTCTGGACCTGGGAAGTCCCCTCTGGCGGGCATTTCGCGTCCATCAACCGGCCCATATCGGGTGCGACATCGGACAAGCCGTTGCCGATGGGCGACCATCCGTTCCAGTTGTATTCGCTGGCCACGCCGAACGGTGTGAAGGTGACGGTGATGTTCGAGGAACTGCTGGCCGCCGGTCACGCGGGCGCGGAATACGACGCCTGGCTGATCAAGATCGGGGACGGCGATCAATTCGGGTCCGGCTTTGTCGATATCAACCCGAATTCGAAAATCCCCGCGCTGCTGGACCGGTCCGGCGACACCCCGGTGCGGGTGTTCGAAAGCGCGTCGATCCTGATGCATCTGGCCGAGAAGTTTGGCGCGTTCCTCGCGCCCTCCGGCCCGGTGCGGACGGAAACGCTGAACTGGTTGTTCTGGCAGATGGGATCAGCGCCCTATCTGGGCGGCGGTTTCGGGCATTTCTACGCCTATGCCCCGCAGAAATGGCAGTATCCGATCGACCGGTTCGCCATGGAAACCAAGCGGCAACTGGATGTGCTGGACAAGCAACTGGCGGCGCATCCGTTCATCGCCGGCGACGAATACTCGATCGCCGACATGGCGATATGGCCGTGGTACGGGCAACTTGTGCTGGGTCGGCTGTACAGCGCTGCGGAATTCCTTGATGTCGCCAGCTACACCCATGTGATGGCGTGGGCGCAAAAGATCGACGCGCGCCCGGCGGTGAAACGTGGCCGCATGGTCAACCGGGCGTTTGGCGAACCGGAACTGCAACTGCACGAACGCCACAGCGCCGCTGATTTCGAGACAAAGACTCAGGACAAGATCGCCAAGGCATGATCGTCACGGGGCGGGTGATCCTCACCCGCCTTTTCCTTTCCTGCTGGCGCTGCCATAAAAGAGAAAAGGAATTCACATGACCGACCGCGCCCCCCTGCTGGCCGTCCTGATCGACGCCGACAACACGTCGCCCCGCTGGACCAAGGCGATCTTTGATGAAATCGCCAGCCTGGGCGAAGCATCGGTGCGGCGGGTCTATGGCGATTTTTCATCCACCCAGATGAACGGCTGGAACAAGGTGCAGGCGGAATTCGGTCTGGTGCCGTTCCACCAGCCCGCCAATACCGTGGGCAAGAACGCGTCCGACATCGCGCTGGTGATCGACGCGATGGACCTGATGCATTCGGGGCGGTTCGACGCCTTTGTGCTGGTGTCGTCCGACAGCGATTTCACCCGTTTGGCCAGCCGCATCCGCGAACAGGGGCTGGCGGTCTATGGCATCGGCGCGCAGAAAACCCCCGACGCGTTCCGCAAGGCCTGCAAGCGGTTCATCTTTCTGGAAAACCTTGAAGGCAGCGAAGACCCCGCCAAACCCGCCAGCAAGACCGAGGTCAAGGCGCTGTCGCGCGACCTGAAAGAGGCGCGCGACCTGATCCTGAAGGCGATGGATACTATCGAACAAGAGGACGAATGGTATGCGCTGGGGCCGCTGGGACAGTTCATCACCGCGTCAACGCCCGATTTCGACGCGCGGTCATTCGGCAAGAAAAAACTGTCCGATCTGGTCGCCGACCTGAAGATATTCGAGACCAAACGCGGCCCCGGCAATCAGATGCTGGTGCGGCGGATCGACTAGCGTCTATTCGCCCAGCTTGGCGTGAACCTCGTCCAGATCGATTTCGCCCACCGGCATCTTGTTGGCGGGGTTTTCGAAATCATAACGAAACAGGTCGAAATCCCGTTTGTAGATTTCATAGACCAGATGCATCGATAGATCGTCAAAGAAATCCTCGACCGGGTTGGCGCGTTTCGGGCCGTGGCCTTCGGATTCGTTGAACCGGGGGATCGTCTTGAGGTTCACCTTTTTCGGTGGCTTGACCGCCTTCAGCACCTCGGCCATGCCTTCGTCGAACTTTTCGGTCCAGAAGATATTGTCATATCTCCCGCCGTTCACGATGAACGTGGACACATGGCCGGACATCGCCGACCAGTGGATGTCGGGTTCCATCGGACGGCGGAACTTGATGGAGTCGCGGGTGAACAACAGGAACCGGCGGAACGACTTGATCTGGTCGAACTCGTCCTTGCCGTCATCGCCGCCGACCTCGATGCCATATTTCTGCACCAAGAGCGGGACCAGATTGCCGCGATAACGTTTGCCGTTGCGCTGGATGCCGCAGATCTTGTCGAAAAACGACGACAGGATGCGGGTGTAGGGGTTGCGCACGCAGGTAAAGGCGTAGGATTTGTGCGCCTTGACGTTGGCCTCGATCAAAGGCTGGCTAGCATCTATCGCCCATTTGTGCAGATCCGCCGTCGCATCATGGATGTCACCTTCAAAAAACCGGCCATGGTCGGAATAGAACATGATCTGCCCGATGGTCGAACAGGCGCATTTCGGCACCACCCGGTAGACCATCGTTTCGCTTTCCGTCATCCAGGTTCCTGGAAATCCCATGCTCACCTCCGTTTGCCGACCCCGGTCGAACCTGCCCGAGGCTTCGGCGTCTTGCGCGCCGACGATCTGCCTGCCACAAAAAACCAGAACTGCGTCATTCCTTCAACGTCCGATAACGTCTATCTGCCTATCGCAGATCGGTAAACACAGGGTTTCGTTCGTCCCATGGCCAGAATCGCCTTCATCCTGCTGTGCCACAAGGACCCGCAGGCGATCATTCGTCAGGCTCAGGGTCTGACCGCGGCAGGCGACTATGTCGCGATCCATTTCGACGGCCGCGCCAACCCCAAACATTTCCAGACGATCCATGACGCGCTGCATGACGATCCGAACGTCACGTTTGCGCGCAGGCGCCTGAAATGCGGCTGGGGGGAATGGAGCCTTGTGGACGCCACGCTGCTGGCGATCGAAGCTGCGGTCGCGGCCTTTCCGCGTGCCACGCATTTCTACATGCTGTCGGGCGATTGCATGGCGATCAAATCAGCAGAATATGCGCATGATTTTCTGAATGCTTCCGACGTCGATTACATCGAAAGCTATGATTTTTTTGAAAGCGAGTGGATCAAGACCGGCATGCGCGAAGACCGGCTGATCTATCGCCACTGGTTCAACGAACGCACCCGGAAACGCTGGTTCTACTGGTCCTATCACATGCAGCGGCGGCTGGGCCTCAAGCGTGAGGTGCCTGCAGACATTCAGGTGCAGATCGGCAGCCAATGGTGGTGCCTGCGGCGCAGAACCGTAGAATGGATCCTGGAATTTTCCCGGCAACGCCCTGATATAATGGCGTTTTTCCGCACGACGTGGATCCCGGATGAAACGTTCTTTCAAACGCTGGTGCGGCATCTGGTGCCGGAATCCCAGATCAGCAGCCGCACGCTGACGTTTCTGATGTTCACCGAATACGGCATGCCGGTGGTGTTCTACAACGACCACTACGACCTGCTGCTGGGTCAGGATTTCCTGTTCGCGCGCAAGATCAGCCTCGAGGCGACCGAATTGCGCGACCGTCTGGCCCGGCTGTACGCCAGCACGGATACCGTGTTCCGCATTTCAGGCGAAGGCCAAAGCCTGTTCAAGTTTCTGTCGGGCCGCGGCCGCATCGGCCGCCGCTTTGCGCCGCGGTTCTGGGAAACCGAAAGCTCGATCGGGCGGGACCGCGAGCTGATGATCGTGGTCTGCAAGAAATGGCATGTCGCCAAGCGGTTGCAGGACCGCATCCGGCAGGTGTTGAACGTGCCGGCAATCGATTACCTGTTCAACGAGGAAGCCACCCCCCTGCCCGATCTGGGCGGCATCCAGTCGACGCTGGCCAAACGCACCCGGCACCGGCGTGCGTTGATGCGGATGCTGTTCGATTATTATGAAACCGACCGGCTTATCGTGTGCATCGACCCCGCCAACATCGATCTGTTGAACGATTTCTGCGGTGACCGGGCGAAAACCCGGGTGCTGGAAATCGAATGCCGGTTTTCCGACGACTATCTGATCGGGCATGCGATGCGGGTCGGTCTGGCCGGTGAAAACACGCCGCGTCCGACCATGGAACGCCTGTTGCCCACGATCCGCAACGACATCACCTTCGAGGCCGACCGCATCCGCGAAGCCGAATTCGAAGGTTACGCCCGCATGCGCGAGGTTGATTCCGTGGCCGTCAACGCCGCGAAACTGTCGCAGTTTCTGGCCATACCGGTGGACAAGGCGCAAGAGATCGCAGCGATGGATTACCTGTTCGCGGATTGATCCCAGCCCGCAAAAGCCCGCCCAAAAGCCCGAAACATCGCCCATCGAAAAGGTTGTCCCATGCCCTATACCTATGATCCGACGAACATCTTTGCCCGCATCCTGCGCGGTGAAATCCCGAACAAGACGGTGCTGGACACTGCGCACAGTCTGGCGTTTCACGACATCGGCCCGCAGGCGCCAGTGCATGTTCTGGTGATCCCCAAAGGCCCCTATGTGAATTTCGACCATTTCGCGTCTGATGCGACGGATGCCGAGATCGCCGATTTCACCCGCGCGGTGGGCGAGGTTTGCCGGATGACCGCCGTGCGCCCCGGCGATGGCGATGGCGGTTACCGGCTGATTTCCAACGCAGGCGAAGCAGGCGTGCAAGAGGTGCCGCATCTGCATGTGCATGTGTTGGGCGGACGCGTGTTGGGCCGGATGGTGGCCAAGACCTGATCAGGCGCGGCGCAGCGCCGCCGTGGCCGTTGACAGCATGAACGCCACTGCAGCGACCGCCACGATGGACGGGCCGGCGGGGGTGTCGGCGGTGTAGCTGACCCACAGACCCGCCAGCGCCGACAGGCTGCCGATGACGGCGGCGCGGGCCACCATGGCTTCGGGTGTGGTGGAAAATGGCCGCGCGGTGGCGGCGGGGATCAGCAGCAGCGCGACTATCAACAGCACGCCCACCACCTTGATCGATACCGCGACCACCAGTGCCAGCGCGATGGTCAGCACCAGTTGTTCGCGCCGCGGGTTCAGCCCCGCCGCATGCGCCAGATCAGCACCCAGCGTGGCGGTCAGCAGCGCCTGCCACCGCCACGCCATCAGGGCCACGACCACCGCCGCCACACCCCAGATCGCGGCCAGATCGCCCCGCGTCACCGCCAGAATATCGCCGAACAGGTAAGACATCAGGTCGATGTTGACGCGGTCCAGAAACGACACTGCGACCAGACCGAACGCCAGCGCCGAATGTGCCATCACGCCCAACAGCGTATCCATGGCGAAACCGCGCCCGGTCAGGGTAGAAACCACCAGCGCCATCGCGAGCGCCACCGCCGCCGCGCCCCAGATGATGGGGATGTTCAGCGCCAACGCCAGCGCGACGCCCAGAATGGCGGCATGTGCCGTGGCATCGCCGAAATAGGCCATGCGCCGCCAGACCACGAAACACCCAAGCGGGGCGGCCGCCAGCGCCACACCCACCCCGGCCAGCGCCGCGCGTGTCAGAAAATCGTCCAGCATCAGGCAACGTTTCCGTGCGGATGGGCATGCGGGTGATCATGGTCGCAATCGCCGTCATGCGCGTGATCATGGTCGTGCCGATACAGCGCCAGCGCGCCCGCCGCCCCGGTGCCGAACAACGCGCGGTATTCCGGGTCGGATGCCACCACTTCGGGTGTGCCGTGGCAACAGACATGCCCGTTCAGGCAGATGACGCGGTCGGACGCGCGCATCACCACGTTCAATTCATGGCTGACCATCAGCACCGCCACGCCGGTGTCGCGGCGCACCTGTTCAATCTGGCTGTAGAACGCCGCTGCGCCGGGTTGGTCCAGCCCCTGTGTGGGTTCATCCAGCAGCAGTACGTGCGGCGCATCCATCAGCGCGCGCGCCAACAGCACGCGTTGAAACTGCCCGCCCGAAAGTTCGGCCAACTGCCGCCCCGCCAGATCGGGCACCCCTGCCTGCGTCAGCGCCCGCGCAATGGCAGCGGGTTTGCGCCAGATCGGCAGCGACAGCATCCGTGCCACCGTCATCGGCAGCGTCGGGTCCAGCGCCAGTGTCTGCGGCACATAGCCGATGCGCAGGTCGGGGACCCGCGTCACCTGCCCTGATTGCGCGATCACCGCGCCGATGATCACGCGCAGCAGGGTGGATTTGCCTGACCCGTTAGGCCCGACGATGGTGACGATTTCACCTTTGGACAGGTCCAGATCGACATGGCGCAGCGCAGGATGCCCACCAAGCCGCACCGAAACATCGCGCAGCGATATCAGGGTCATGCCGGAACCTCCTTGCAACCGGGGCACAGGCCCTGCGCCTCGATGACCGCGCGTTCGATGTCGAAACCGGCGGCACGGGCGGCGCGCGCCAGCGGTCCCTTTGCGGGTTCGGCTTCGGCCTCTTCGACTTTGCCGCAGGCGCGACAGATCAGGAATGCCGGCGCATGGCCCGCAATAGTGCCGCCGGGGATGGCGCAGGCGACATAGGCATTCAGCGCCTCGATCTTGTGGACGAAACCATGCATCGTCAGGAAATCCAGCGCGCGATAGGCGACGGGGGGCTGACCGCCAAACCCGGCCGCGTCGAGACGCGCCAGAATGTCATAGGCGCCCAGCGCGCGATGTTCGGACAGCAGGATTTCCAGGGTTCGCCGCCGCACCGGAGTCAGGTGCAACCGGTTGGCCGCACAATGCGCCTCGGCCGCCGTCATCGCGTCAGAGATGCAGCGGTGGTGGTCGTGCGGGTGGAAACCGGGGTTGCTCATGTAGTCTGATTAGCGTGGCCTGGGCAAGTTTGCAATGTTATGACATCACACTTGATATAGTATAACATATTGCGTTAGATGATCCGGCCCCGACGATGGAGTTTCCGATGCGCAACCTGTTTCTGACCGCCACCTTTGCCCTGCTGCCCATGGCCCTGCTGCCCATGGCCCTGCTGCCCATGGCCGGGCTCGCCGATGTGCCGCGTGTGGTCACCGATATTCTGCCGGTTCACAGCCTGACCGCCCGCGTCATGCAGGGTGTCGGCACACCCGATCTGCTGGTGCCCGCCGGCGCGTCGCCGCATCATTTTACCTTGAAACCATCGCAGGCCGGTGCGCTGCAGGACGCCGATCTGGTGATCTGGGTAGGGCACGGGCTGGCACCCTGGCTGGAGGGGCCGCTGGACGCGTTGGCGGGCCGTGCCCGCATCATGGAACTGGCGCCGCTGTCACCCGTGCAGCGCGATTTCCGCGAGGGGTCTGCCTTTGCCGAAACCGAGTCGCACGGCGATGACCATGGCAGCAAGGCGAAGGCCAAAGCCGGGCATGATCACGGCCACGACCATGACCACGACCACGACCACGATCATGCCACCGACGCGACCGCGAAGGCTGAAGCCGCCGACGGTCATGACGACCACGACCACAGCGGGCTGGACCCGCATGTCTGGCTGGATCCCTCCAATGCGCGCGCCTGGGTCGGGCTGATCGCCACTGAGCTGGCGCAGATGGACCCCGCCAATGCCGCGGCCTACGCCGCCAATGCCACCGCCGCCGATGCCGAACTGGCCCTGCTGGAAACCGACATGACCGCCCTGCTGACCGGGTTGGCCGGGCGGCCCTATGTGGTGTTTCACAACGCGTACGGCTATCTGGAAGGCCGCTTTGGCCTGACCCCCGCCGGAGCGATTTCGGTTGGCGATGCGTCGCCGCCGTCGGCCGCGCGGCTGGCCACCTTGCAGGCGGCAATCGTGGATCAGGGCGTGATCTGCGCGTTTTCGGAACCGGAATTCGATGACAGGCTGATCGCTGCCGTCGCCGGGGACAAGGCGAAGATCGCCGTGCTGGACACGTTTGGCGCGGCACAGACGCCGGGTCCGGACCTGTACCCCGCCACCATGCGCGCGCTGGCGCAGACATTGGCGGATTGCCTGAATCCGTGAGGACGGTTTGACAGTTCAGGTGACGCTTGCTACCCCCGCACTCTGATCGCGAGGGACAAGTGCATGGGCCGCAAGCGCAAGGGCAATCCGGTGTCGGGCTGGTTGATCATCGACAAACCGGCGGGGATCACCTCGACCACCGTGGTCAACAAGGTGCGCTGGGCGCTGGAAGCGCAAAAGGCCGGCCATGCCGGAACTCTGGACCCCGATGCCACCGGCGTATTGGCGATTGCGCTTGGCGAGGCGACGAAAACCGTGCCGCATGCCACCGATGCGCTGAAATGCTACCGTTTTGCCGTACGCTGGGGCGCGGCGACCAGCACCGATGACGCGTCCGGCGCGGTTCTGGCCACATCCGACACCCGTCCGACCCCCGCCCAGATCGCCGACGCCCTGCCGGCATTCCGCGGCCGCATCCGACAGGTGCCGCCGCAGGTATCGGCCGTCAAGGTGGACGGCCAGCGCGCCTATGATCTGGCCCGCGAAGGCGCCGAGATGGACCTTGCCGCCCGTGACCTTTGGGTCGAACGGCTGGACCTGATCGACACCCCCGATGCGGATACCGCGTTGATGGAAATGGTCTGCGGCAAGGGCGGCTACGTCCGGTCCATCGCGCGCGATTTGGGCGCGATGCTTGGCTGTCTGGGGCACGTGCAATGGCTGCGCCGCACCTGGGCCGGGCCATTCCGCGTCGAACAGGGCATCAGCCTTGACGATGTGGACCGGCTGGCGCGCACTCCGGACCTGTTTGCACGGGTGCTGCCGCTGGAATCGGCGCTGGCCGACCTGCCGCAGGTGCGCGCCAATGCCGAAGGTGCGGCACGGCTGCGCAATGGCAATCCGGGGCAGATACTGGACAGCATCGAATGGGGCACCGAGGCCTGGGCCAGCCATCAGGGCCGCCCTCTGGCCATCGGGCGCGTGCAGGGCGGTGAATTGCACCCGACCCGCGTTTTCAATCTGGATTGATCGATGATCACCCGAAGCCATCAAAAGGGTGACGCGGATTCTGTGGCGGTCTATTCGCCCTGCGAACGCTATCGCTATCTGCTGACGCGGGTGTGGGATGCGGGAGGGCGCAAGGCTCTGTTCATCATGCTGAACCCGTCCACCGCGACCGAGACGCAGAATGATCCGACGGTCGAACGCTGCGAACGCCGGGCGCGGGCGCTTGGGTTTGGCGGGTTTCGGGTGACGAACATCTTTGCCTGGCGCGACACCGATCCACGCGCGATGCGCGCCGCCACCGATCCCGTTGGGCCCGGCAATGACGCCGCGATTCATGGCAGCACCACCTGGGCCGACACCATCGTTGCCGCCTGGGGCACGCATGGCGCACATCTGGGGCGCGGCGCGACGGTAGAACGGCTGTTGCGCGACAGCGGCTGCGCGGTGCATCATCTGGGCCTGACACAGGACGCCCACCCGCGCCACCCGCTGTATGTCGCCTATGCGCAACAGCCCCTGCCCTGGTTCGGAGGCCACTATGCCAGATGATGATTTGCGCGCTGCGCTTGACCGGCTGACCGCCGAGGTAGCGCTGTTGAACCGGCGCGAAAAATTCCTGCGGATGCTGGGAACGAACCTGATGCGCGGGCTTGCTTTTGGTCTGGGGTCGGTGCTGGGCGCGTCACTGTTGGTGTCAATTCTGGGCTGGTGGGTGGCGCAGTTCGAATTCCTGCCGCTGATCGGCCAATGGGCCGTCCGCATCGTCGACGAAATCAACCGCGCGCGTCAGTAACGCACCGTTCGTATCGGTTAACCAATTTTCCAGTCAGGCTTTGCCCAACCATTGCGAAACGTGGTTATCGTGACGCTGGCGTGTCGTGATTAGGAGCGTGGTCCATGCTGTTCCTCGCAGGGTTTCTGGGCCTGTTCGTTGCCGGCATGGCGGTTGCAGACCTGTCGGATCTGTTCACAAAATCGCCGTCCGACCCTGCCGGCAGTGATCCTGACGTTGAAATTGACGGGGATATTGACAGCGATGGCGGGCTGAATGGTAACGACACCTTGACCGGAACGCCCGGTGACGACCTGCTGGCCGGGGGCGATGGCGAAGATCAGATCGCCGGCTACGACGGTGCGGACAATCTGTCCGGCGGGGCAGGTGACGACGACCTGCATGGCATGGCGGGCGCCGACACGATCACCGGCGACGATGGCAACGACACGTTGGCCGGGGGCGACGGTGCCGATGAAATGTCGGGCGGAGCCGGGGATGACAGTCTGGCAGGCGGGTTCGGTGACGATACCCTGCTGGGGGATGACGGCGCTGATATCCTGTCGGGCGGGGCGGATGATGATGTGCTGGCTGGCGGCGCGGGTGACGACGCGCTGCACGGCAATTTCGGTGATGACACGCTGGCGGGTGACGATGGGGCCGACACCCTGTTCGGTGGTTCGGGCGATGACAGCCTGACGGGTGGCGATGACGCCCTGCGCGACTATCTGAACGGCGGCGACGGCGCGGATACCCTGGTCGGCGGGGCCGACGATTGGCTGAATGGCGGCACGGGCGCAGATGCGTTTCACTTGCGCGCCGACAGTGCCGCGCCGGTGATCATCGATGATTTTGACAGCGAGGCCGATGAACTGGTGATGATGCATGCCGGCGCCATCCCGGTGCTGACCCTGCAAACCGGGCCCGAAGGGGCCACGCTGTGGGCGGATGGTCATATGATCGCGGCCTTTCCGGGTCTGGCCGTATTGGACACGGCAGCGGTGCGGCTGGTGCAGGTCTGATCCGGCCCGACCGACCCGGCGGTTCAAATCAGCGACAGCGCAAACACGCCCGCGACCACGGCCGCACTCATTGACGGGCGTCCGATCATCGGAAACGCTGTGACCCGCAACAATCAACCGGTGCGAATCGCCTTTCCTTTTCGGGCTATTTCCCCTAATAGCCGCCATCCCCGCCAACCATGCGGGGCCGGACCCTGCTGGACGACATCCCGGCTGTGGCCCAAACCCGAACCGACAGGAGACCCCGATGTCGATCACCGTTGAAACCAAAGCCCGCCTGATTTCCGAATACGCAACCAAGACAGGCGACACCGGCTCGCCCGAAGTGCAGGTTGCAATCCTGTCGTCGCGTATCGCGACGCTGACCGAACATTTCAAGATGCACAAGAAAGACAACCATGGCCGTCGCGGCCTGCTGATGATGGTCGCCCAGCGCCGCAAGCTGCTGGATTACCTGAAATCCCGCGATAACGCGCGCTATGCGTCGCTGATCGAACGTCTGGGCCTGCGCCGCTAAGACTGATCGGCATGTGATCCTAACGCCCGTCGCACCTGCGGCGGGCGTTTTGCGTTGGCACTGGCGATTTGAGCGCGGCTTGCTAGGCTGTGACCTCTGTTGCGGAGGCGCGGATGACCCAGACACCCCAAACCGTGCTTTTACTGGGCGGCACCGGCACAATCGGGCGGGCCACCGCCGCCGCGCTGGTCGCCGCCGGGCACCGGGTGGTGGCGCTGGTACGCGGCAACACCGCCTTACCGGGTTGTACGTTGCAGATTGGTGATGTCACGCAGGATGGCACGGTGGCGGCGGTTCTGGCCGCGCACCCCTGCGACACGGTGGTGTCCTGTCTGGCCAGCCGCACCGGTGCGCCCGATGATGCATGGGCCATCGACCATCGCGCGCAATCGCGGGCGTTGCAGGCGGCAGTGTCGCATGGGGTGCGCCATTTCGTGCTGCTGTCGGCCATCTGTGTGCAAAAGCCGCTGTTGGTGTTTCAACAGGCCAAGCTGGCGTTCGAGGCCGAATTGCAGGCGGCAGCCCTGAATTGGACCATCGTGCGACCCACGGCGTTCTTCAAATCGCTGTCGGGGCAGGTGGCGCGGGTGCAGGCGGGGAAACCGTGGCTGGTGTTCGGTGACGGGCGGCTGACCGCCTGCAAACCGATTTCCGATGCGGATCTGGGGCGGTTTCTGGCCCTGTGCCTGACGGATCCCGCCACCCATGACCGTATCCTTCCCATCGGCGGCCCCGGCCCCGCGATCACGTCCCGCGATCAGGTGATGCTGCTGGAACGGCTGACGGGACAGCCGGTGAAGGTCAAACAGGTGCCAATCGCGTTGATGGATGGCATCATTGGTCTGCTGTCGGTGCTGGGCCGTCTGTCGCGCGCCATAAAGGCCAAGGCGGAACTGGCACGCATCGGGCGCTATTACGCCACCGAATCCATGCTGGTGCTGGATCCTGCCACCGGACGGTATGACGCAGGTGCGACGCCAGAGTTTGGCACCGACACGCTGGCGGATCACTACGCCGCGATCCTGCGCGGTGACGCCGCCGATGATCGCGGGGCGCACAAGGTGTTCTGAATGCAGGTGCAGAACCCGCCGCTTTCCAACCCAGCCGTTTTCCTGTAAGGCGCGACGATCTGCGACGTGAGTCCATGCCCCCGGGCGCATGCGAAGGATTCGGGGGGCGGCGGCAATGGGGCCGCCATGCAAACGGAGCACCCGGAGGGCCGGGAGTAGCTCCATGAGGAAACGATAGATGTTCAACGAAGTCAAAAAATCCATCCAGTGGGGCAATGAGATGCTCACGCTGGAAACGGGCAAGATTGCCCGTCAGGCCGATGGCACCGTCATCGCCACGCTGGGCGAAACCAGCGTGATGGCGAACGTGACCTTTGCCAAGGAACAAAAGCCGGGGCAGGATTTCTTTCCGCTGACCGTGCATTATCAGGAAAAATACTATGCGGCGGGCAAGGTTCCCGGCGGGTTCTTCAAGCGCGAAGCGCGCCCGACCGAAAAGGAAACGCTGACCGCGCGCCTGATCGACCGGCCGATCCGCCCGCTGTTCGTCGAAGGCTTCAAGAACGAAGTGCTGATCATGTGCACCGTTCTGTCGCATGATCTGGTCAATGACCCTGATATCGTGGCGATGATCGCCGCGTCGGCCGCGCTGACGATTTCCGGCGCGCCATTCCGTGGCCCGATTGCTTGTGCCCGCGTCGGCTTTGCCCACGGGGCCTATGTGCTGAACCCGTCCTGCGATGACATGACCAAGCTGCGCGCCAACCCGGAACAGCGGCTGGATCTGGTCGTCGCCGGCACCAAAGACGCCGTTATGATGGTCGAATCCGAGGCTTACGAGCTGTCCGAGGATGAAATGCTGGGCGCCGTGGTGTTCGCGCATGAACAGATGCAGCCGGTGATCGACCTGATCATCGAACTGGCCGAATCCTCTGCCAAGGAACCGTTCGACTTTTCTGCACCGGATTATTCCAATCTGTATGCAGCCGTCAAAGCGGCGGGCGAAGATGCGATGCGCGGGGCCTATGCCATCCGCGACAAGCAGGACCGCGTGACCGCGCTGGGCGCTGCCAAGGACGCGATCAAGGCTGCGATGACCGCCGATCAACTGGCCGATTCGAACCTCGGCCCGGCGATCAAGAAGCTGGAAGCCGCCGTGCTGCGTGGCGACGTGGTGAAAAATGGCCGTCGCATCGACGGGCGCGACACAACCACCGTTCGCCCGATCGTCTGTGAAACCGGCGTGCTGCCGCGCACTCACGGGTCGTCGCTGTTTACCCGCGGCGAAACTCAGGCGCTGGTCGTCACCACGCTGGGTACGGGCGACGATGAACAGATCATCGATGCATTGCACGGCAACTACCGCGAAAACTTCATGCTGCATTACAACTTCCCGCCCTATTCGGTCGGCGAGGTTGGTCGCGTGTCGGGACCGGGACGGCGTGAAATCGGCCATGGCAAGCTGGCATGGCGTGCGTTGCAGGCCGTGTTGCCGGCCCCGACCGACTTCCCCTACACCGTACGCGTGGTGTCCGAGATCACCGAATCGAACGGGTCCTCCTCGATGGCGTCGGTTTGCGGTGGATCGCTGGCAATGATGGATGCGGGTGTTCCGCTGAAAGCCCCGGTGGCGGGCGTCGCCATGGGTCTGATCCTCGAAGAAGACGGTTCCTTTGCCGTGCTGACCGACATTCTGGGCGACGAGGATCACCTCGGCGACATGGATTTCAAGGTGGCTGGTACCGAAAACGGCATCACGTCGTTGCAGATGGACATCAAGATTGCCGGCATCACGCCCGCGATCATGAAGCAGGCGCTGTCGCAGGCCAAGGATGGCCGGCTGCATATCCTGCATGAAATGTCCAAGGCACTGACCTCGGCCAACGCGTTCTCGGTCCATGCGCCGCGGATCGAGACGATGCAGATCCCCACCGACAAGATCCGTGAAGTCATCGGGTCGGGCGGCAAGGTGATCCGCGAGATCGTCGAACTGTCGGGCGCCAAGGTCGATATCAACGACGACGGCGTGATCAAGATCGCGTCCTCGAACGGCGATGCGATCAAGAAAGCCTATGACATGATCTGGTCCATCGTCGCCGAGCCCGAAATGGGCAAGGTCTACAAGGGCACGGTCGTGAAACTGGTCGATTTCGGCGCCTTCGTGAACTTTTTCGGCAAGCGTGACGGTCTGGTGCATGTGTCCCAGATCGAGAACAAGCGCCTCAACCATCCGTCGGATGCGCTGAAGGAAGGCCAGGAGGTCTGGGTCAAACTGCTGGGCTTTGACGAGCGCGGCAAGGTGCGGCTGGCGATGAAGATGGTCGATCAGGCCACAGGTCTGGAACTGACTACAGAAGACGCCAACGCCGAGTGATCGGCTGACGCTAGGTGACAAAGGGCCCCGGTGGAAACGCCGGGGCCTTTTTTGCTGGCGCGGCAGGGACCGCGCAGCGTGAATTCCCCGTTTCCGGATCGTGGGAGGATGGCATGATCTGCCTCGCCCGGGCTTCGGGTTGTTAAAGAGGGAATTTTATCATCATGCAGAAAATCCTTGCCGAGTTCATCGGCACCTTCACGCTGGTCCTGTTCGGCTGCGGTGCAGCGGTGATTGCCGGTGCGGACATCGGGCTGACCGGGATCAGTTTTGCTTTCGGGCTTGCGTTGATCGGGATGGCCTATGGCATCGGGCCGGTGTCGGGCTGTCACATCAACCCTGCCGTCACGCTGGGCGTGGTCGCCGCCGGGCGGATGGGCGTGTCCGAGGCCATCGGTTACATCGGCGGGCAGATCGCGGGCGCGATTGCGGCGGCGCTGGTACTGGCCCTGATCGCGTCGGGCAAGACGGGCTACGAGGTCGCCGCAAACGGGCTGGGCCAGAACGGCTGGGGGCCCGGGTATCTGGGCGAATACAGCCTGATCGCTGCCTTTGTGTTTGAAATGGTCGCGACCTTCCTGTTCGTGACCGTGATCCTTGGGTCCACTGGCGCCGGGGCGCCATCGGCCATGGCGGGGCTGGCCATCGGCCTGACGCTGGTGGTGATCCATCTGGTCGGGATCAACATCACCGGCGTGTCGGTAAACCCGGCGCGGTCGATCGGGCCGGCCGTCGTGGTGGGCGGCAATGCGCTGGCGCAGGTCTGGATGTTCGTGCTGGCGCCCGTGTTGGGCGGCGTAGCGGCGGGCGTGCTGTTCCGCAGCGGGCTGTTGAACGCGCCAAAAGCGTGATCCGGCGGGGGCGCCATTGACCTCGCGCGCCCCCGTGTTACCAAGACAGCATGATCGAGGTGCTGCTGAAAACCCTGCCGTTTTTCGCGCTGATCGGCGTGGGTTACCTTGCGGGAAAGACGCGGTTCTTTTCGGCAGAGGCTACGGCGGCTGTCACCAAATTCGTGTTCTACTTTGCCCTGTCGGCGATGCTGTTCCGGTTTTCCGCCAACCTGTCGCTGGGTGAACTGGTCGATCTGCGGTTTCTGACTGCCTATCTGTGGGGCACGGCGTTCGTCTATGGCATTGCCATGGCGGTAGCGTTCCTGCGCGGCTTGCGAGTCGAAGAGGCCGCGATCGAAGGCCAATGCGCGGCCATCGGCAACGTGGGGTTTCTGGGCATCCCGATGCTGGCGCTGCTGCTGGGTGAACAGGCGGTCGGCCATGTGATGATGGTGCTGGCGGTCGATCTGATCGTGTTCGGATCGCTGATCGTGATCCTGATCACCGGGGCGCGCGATGGCCGGATGTCGTTTCGTATCCTGTTCACCGTGGGCAAGGGGCTGGCGACCAATCCGATGATCGTGGCGATCGTGTTGGGGCTGACATGGTCGTCCACCGGCATCCCATTGGCCACGCCGATAAATGAATTCGTCACCACGCTGGGTGCCGCCGCCACGCCCGGCGCGCTGTTTGCCATCGGCGCATCGCTGGCGTCGAAATCCGCCGAACGGATGCAGATCGCGGGCTGGCTGTCGTTTTGCAAACTGGTGCTGCACCCCGCATTTGTCGCGCTGGCGGCGCTGGTGCTGTTTCCGGTCGAACCCTATGCCGCGTCAGTGATGATCGCGGCGGCATCGCTGCCGGTGGCGGGCAACATCTATATTCTGGCGCAGCATTACGGCGTGGCCCCGCAGCGGGTATCGGCATCGATCCTGATTTCGACCGCCGTGTCGATCCTGACCGTATCCGCCGTAATCGCCTGGGTCCAGGTCGCGCCACCCGTTTGAGTGTTACCGGTCTGCGGCAAGGTCGCTGGACAACCACAGGAGACTCGCATGGAAACCCTTTCGGAAAATCGCTGCCACGGCGGCACACAGGGCGTGTACCGTCACGCATCCACCGCCACCGGGTGCGACATGACATTTGGCCTGTTCCTGCCGAATGATGCCCAGGACGGCCCGGTCCCGGTGCTGTGGTATCTGTCGGGCCTGACCTGCACGCATGAAAACGCCATGGTCAAGGCGGGTGCTCAGGGCTGGGCCGCTGAACAGGGGATCGCGGTGGTATTCCCCGACACCTCGCCGCGCGGGCCGGGCGTGGCGGATGACCCGGCCTATGATCTGGGCCAGGGCGCCGGGTTCTACGTCAACGCGACGGAACAGCCATGGGCCCCGCATTTCCGCATGTGGGATTATCTGGCCGACGATCTGCCGGCCGTTCTGGCCGCAGGGTTCCCGCTGGACATGGACCGGCAGGCCATCACCGGCCATTCGATGGGCGGGCATGGCGCATTGACGCTGGCGATGGGGCTGCCGGGGCGGTTCCGGTCGGTATCGGCCTTTGCGCCGATCTGTCATCCCACGGCGTCGAACTGGGGGCGCAAGCAACTGGCGGCTTATCTGGGACCGCAAGAATCGCATTGGCTGCGCCATGACGCGACCCTGATGCTGCGGGCCGAGGGGCTATCGGTGCCATTGCTGGTCGATCAGGGCACCCGCGATCCCTATATCGCCGACCTGATGCCCGAGGCGCTGGCGCTGGCCGCGCTGGAACGCCGCCTGCCCTGCACGCTGCGGATGCAGGATGGCTATGACCACAGCTATTTCTTTGTGGCGTCGTTCATGCAGGATCACGTCGATTTCCACGCCGAGGCACTGTGGCGGTGACCCTGACCGCTGCATGCCCGATCCTGCCGTCCCGCGATTTGGCAGTGACGCAGTTGTTCTGGACCGCGTTGGGGTTCAAGGGCGACAGGGATCATGCCGACTACCTGATCCTCGACCGGGACGGCGTGGAGCTGCATTTCTTCCGCGCGCCGGATCATGACCCCGCCACCTGCTATGCCGGGGCCTATCTGCGGCTGATGGACACTGCTGCGTTGGACGCGGAATGGGGCGCGCTGGATTTGCCCGCCACCGGCGTCCCCCGCCTGATCCGGGTCGAAGACAAGCCTTGGGGGATGCGCGAACTGGCGGTGATCGACCCGGACGGTAACCTGATCCGGTTAGGTGCGGACCTGTGATCTACGTTGATGCCGATGCCTGCCCGGTCAAGGACGAGGCGGAACGTGTGGCCACACGGCATGGGCTGCGCATCGCGTTTGTGTCGAACGGCGGCCTCAGGCCATCGCGTAATCCGCTGGTGGATATGGTGATCGTGCCGGATGGCCCCGATGTGGCGGACATGTGGATCGCCGACCGCGCCGGGCCGGGCGATGTGGTGGTGACGGGCGATATCCCCTTGGCGGCGCGGTGTGTGACCGCTGGTGCAAAGGTGCTGAAACATGATGGCACGCCGTTGACCGAGGCGAATGTGCGCGAAGCGTTGGCGATGCGCGACCTGATGACTGACCTGCGCGCATCCGACCCGTTTCATCAAGGACGCGGGCAGGGCTTTACAAAGGCCGACCGGTCGCGTTTTTTGGATGCGCTGGAACGGGCGGTCAGGTCAGCAAAGGGGGCATGATGCGGCCAGTTACGTTGAAAACTCCGGAAATCGTGGTGTTCGACATCGGCAATGTGCTGGTCGAATGGCAGCCGGAACGCACCTACGCCGAAGAATTCGGGCCGGAACGCGCGGCGGCCTTCTTTTGCGATGTGCCGATCCACCGCGCTCATCTGGGTGTGGACGCCGGCGCGCGGTTCAGCACCATCCTTGATCTGGTCGAGGATCACCCCGCCTATGCCGCCGAAATCCGGTTCTGGCATGACGGCTGGTCGCGGCTGACCGACCGGCGCATCGACGGCTCGATCCGGCTGATGCGGGCGTTGCAGGCGCGCGGCGTGCCGGTCTGGGCCCTGACCAACTTTGGCGAGGAACCCTACGAGATTTCCTGCATCGACCACCCGTTCCTGACCGAGTTTGACGGTGCCGTGGTGTCGGGCCGCATCGGTCTGATCAAACCCGATCCGGCAATCTATCAGGCGCTGGAAGAGGCCGTGATGACACGCGGCGCCAGGATCCTGTTCACCGATGATCGCCCCGAAAACATCGCCGCCGCCCGCGCCCGCGGGTGGCAGGTCCATCTGTTCGAAGGAGCCGGGGGCTGGGCCAGATGTCTGGTGGATTCGGGCCTGTTGATGCCGGAAAACGTATGAAAGCGCACACATGACCATCACCTTCATTTCCTTTGCAGAAGGCGAGGCGCGGTTGGACTGGCTGGGCCTGACCGATGCGCTGGCCGCCGGACACCGCCTGCCGCGTGCGGAAATCGCCGATACCTTTCTGTATCGCGGCAAGGATACGTTGCTGAACCGCGCGGCGTGGATCGACGGGCTGGGATTGGCCGTCAAATCCGCGACGATCTTTCCCGGCAACGCCGGGCGGGGCGACCCCACGGTGAACGGCGGCGTGACGCTATACCGTGACAGCGACGGGATGCTGGATGCGCTGGTGGATTTCCATCTGGTGACGAAATGGAAAACTGCCGGTGACAGCCTGCTGGCCGCACGTCGGCTGGCGCGGCCGGACAGCCGCGAGATACTCATCGTCGGCGCGGGCACCGTGGCGCGGTCGCTGATCGCGGCCTATGGTGCAGCGTTTCCTGGCGCGCGGTTCACGGTGTGGAACCGGACCCGGGCCAATGCGCAGGCTTTGGCGGATACGACCGGCGCGCGGCTGGCCGATGATCTGGAAACCGCCGTGCGTGCGGCGGATATCGTCAGTTGCGCCACCATGGCGACCGCGCCCGTGGTGTTGGGCGACTGGCTGCGCGCTGGAACCCATCTGGACCTGATCGGCGCCTACCGCCCCGACATGCGCGAAACCGACGATACCGCGCTGCGGCGCGCCCGCATATTCGTCGATAACCGCCAGACCGTCATGCATCACATCGGCGAGTTGAAAACGCCGCTGGAACAGGGTGTGATCACCGATGCCGACGTGATCGCCGATTACTATAATCTGGACGCGTTTCAACGCCGGTCAGACACCGAGATCACACTGTTCAAGAACGGCGGCGGCGCGCATCTGGACCTCATGACGGCACGCCATATTCTGGACCGGTTTCGCGCCTGACGCGAACGTGGGTCAAAAAACGCTTGGTCCGTGGCGCGGCCTTTGGTAGTTTTCCCGAGCACCAAGGGAGGACGCATGGCGCAGGCATTAAAGACATTGCAACCGGGCGACCGCGTGCCACTGTTCAAGGCCCGCACAAAATCCAATCCGCGTTTCACCTTTGACAGCGTAGGGGGTCGCTGGATCGTGCTGGGTTTTGTGCCATCTGCGGGCGGCGATCTGGCCGAGGCGGTGCAACGCGCGATGGCGGAAACCCTGTTCGATGATGACCATGCCTGCCTGTTCATCGTCACTACAGACCCTGAGGACGAGGCGACAGGACGTCTGAAAGACGTCGTGCCGGGCCGCCGCGTGTTTCGCGACGATGATCTTGCGGTATCGCAGCTTTATGGTGCCGTGGCCGTTGGCTCCGGGGCGGTCGATCCCCCGCGCGCAATGTGGATGATGATCGACCCGGCCCTGACACTGCGCCACGTTGTGCTGATGCGCCCCGATGCGGCCTGCATTGCGCAGGTCATCGACCATGTCCGCGCGGCACCGCCGCCGGACCGGTTCATGGGCTTTGCCGTGCCACCGCCCATCCTGATCCTGCCCGATGTGTTCGAGCCCGAGTTTTGCGATCATCTGGTGTCGCTTTATCAAACCGACGGCGGCACGCCGTCCGGCTTCATGCGCGACGAAGGCGGCCAGACCGTGGCCAAGATGGATGCCGGTTTCAAGGTGCGCAGCGACTATACCCTGTCTGACCCCGAGCTGATCAAGGCCACGCAGGCGCGCGTGATGCGCAAGGTGATCCCGCAAATCGCGCGGGTCCATTTCTTTCAATGCACGCGGATGGAACGCTATATGATCGGCTGTTATCCGGCGAACGAAGGCGGGCATTTCCGCGCGCATCGCGACAACACCACGCTGGGCACCGCGCACCGCCGTTTTGCCGTGTCGATCAACCTGAACGACGATTTCGAGGGTGGCGCGGTCAGTTTCCCGGAATACAGCCCGCACGGGTTCAAGGCCCCCAAGGGTACGGCGGTGATCTTTTCGTGCTCGTTGCTGCATGCGGTGTCCAAGGTGACGTCCGGCACGCGCTATGCGTTCCTGCCGTTCCTGTACGATGACGCGGCCGCGCAACTGCGCGAGGCGAACGCGGCACGCGTTCCCAATTCGGCGGGCTACCGCGCCTAGGCGGGCTGGCCCACCACCCGTTCTCGCACCGGCAGATGCACAATGGCGGAAAAGGCGCCGATGCCGACGCCGACCCACCAGACGGCGGTGTAGCTGCCGTAGGCGTCATACAGCCGCCCGCCCAGCCAGATGCCCAGAAACGACCCCAGTTGGTGGGAAAAGAACACAATGCCATAGAGCGTACCCATGTAGCGCAGCCCGTACAGATGCGCGATCAGGCCCGAGGTCAGCGGCACGGTGGCCAGCCACAGCGTCCCCATCAGCACCGAAAACACCACCACGGTCACCGGCGTCATCGGCACCAGAATGAACCACGCGGCGATGATCGTGCGCCCGGTATAGATAGCGGCCAGCAGGTATTTCTTGGGGTAATGATTGCCCAGCCATCCCGCCGTCAGGGTGCCTGCGATATTCGCGAGGCCAATCAGCGCGATTGCGAGTGCGCCAAGCGCCGAAGTGGTGGTCACGCCCATGTTTGCCAAAAGACTGCCATCCATGATCGGGCCGCACATTTCGGTGACAAAGGCCGGGAAATGTGCGGTGATAAAGCCCAATTGATAGCCGCAGGAGAAAAACCCTAGAAAGATCAGCGTGAAGCTTGGGTCCCGCAGGGCGCGCTTCAGGATCGTGCCCATGGATGCCTCCAGTTCGGCGCGCGAGGCCATCGGCGCGCGCATGAACGGCAACGCCATCAGCGACGCGAGGATCAGCCCGGCGAACACCATGAACACCGATTGCCACGGCATCAGCGTCAGCAGCCATTCGGCCAGCGGCGCACCGAAGACCTGCCCGGCAGACCCCCCCGCCGTCGCAATCGCCAGCGACATCGACCGGTTCGCGGGGCTGCTGGCGCGGCCGACTACCGCCAGAATCACGCCAAACCCGGTGCCGGCCACGCCGAAACCCACCAGAACGGCATACAGCTGATGTTCCAGCGGCGTGACAGCAAACGACGTCAGCACCAGACCGGCTGCGTACATCAACGCGCCCATGATCAGCGCGCGGCGGTCGCCTAACCGTTCGGCGAACGCGCCAAAGAATGGCTGCCCGAACCCCCAGGCCAGATTCTGGATCGCGATCGCCAGCGAAAATTCGGCGCGCGGCCAGCCGAATTCCGTCGCAACCGGGATCTGGAACATGCCAAAGGACGCCCGCACCGCGAACGAGATCATAATGACCACCGACCCCGCGATCAGCACGGGGGTAAAGATCGAGGGTTTGACGGTCATGATGGACTCCTGGGCGCGGGCCGAGTTTCGCCGATCCGACGGCAGGGTCAAGGACCCTTTCCTCTTGCGGGCTTGCCGGGCTAAACCGGGCCATGACCAGCATGCGCGAGCTTTACCAGACCCGGGTGGCGGCGGGCACGATCCGGCCCGACGACGCGCAGCACAGCGTGCTGCCGGCGTTCGACCGCATCCATGACGGGTTGGCGCAGCCGGTGAAACGCAGCCTGTTCCGCCGCGTCGTGCCAGAGGCGCCCAAGGGGTTGTATCTGTGGGGCGGGGTCGGACGCGGCAAGTCGATGCTGATGGACCTGTTCGTCGAAAGCCTGTCGGACATGCCCGAAGTGCCGGTACGCCGGGTGCATTTCCACGCGTTCATGCAGGAAATCCATGCCGGGCTGCATGCGGCACGGGCCACCGGGGTGCAGGATGCGCTGGCCCCCGTAGCCGCCGGGGTGGCCCGCGACCTGCGGATCCTGGCGTTCGACGAAATGCAGATCACCGACATTGCCGATGCGATGATCGTGGGCCGCCTGTTCGAGGCGCTGTTCAAGGCCGGCGCGACCATCGTGACCACGTCGAACCGCGCGCCGGATGACCTGTACAGGAACGGCCTGAACCGCGCGCTGTTTCTGCCGTTCATCGCACTGCTGAAGGACCGGATGCAGGTGATGGAACTAACCAGCCCGACCGATTACCGGCAAAACCGTCTGGCGGGCGAACGGGTCTGGTTCACCCCCATCGGCCCGGAAAGCCGCGCCGCCATCGCCGCGATCTGGGCCGATTTGGCGGGTGGACCGGGAACACCCCTGCACCTGACCGTCAACGGGCGGCGGGTGGACATCCCCGCGTTCCGCAACGGCGTGGCGCGGGCAACGTTTCATGACCTTTGCAGCCAGCCGCTGGGCCCCGGCGATTATCTGGCGCTGGCCGACGCGGTCAGGGTGTTGATCATCGAGGATATTCCTGCGCTGTCGCGGTCCAATTTCAACCCGGCCAAACGCTTTGTCACGCTGATCGACGCGTTGTACGAGGCAAAGGTACGGGTGATCGCGTCCGCGCAGGCGGAACCGGAACTCCTGTACCTGGAAGGCGAGGGCGTGTTCGAATTTGCCCGCACCGCCAGCCGGCTGCGCGAAATGCAGGATGTGGCCTGGGGGCAATAGGCCGTCGCGATCGGCAATTGGCCGCGCATTGTCACCCAAGGGGGTTGCTGCGCGGGCCTGAACCGGGTCAAACCCATGCGGTCTGACCGGAGAACCCCATGCTGCGCCTGATCATTGCCGTATTTCTGTTTTTTGGACTGGTGGCCTGTGGTGCACCTGCGCCCGCCACATCACCCGCGCGTCCGGCGTTCAACCCGCCGCTGCACGCCAATGAAACCCCGGAACTGCGCGCGCTGATCACCAGATATGCCGTCGAATATGATGTGCCGGAAACGTTGGTGCACCGCGTGGTGAAACGCGAAAGCACCCACAATCCAAAGGCGCGCAATGGGCCCTATTACGGCCTGATGCAGATCCTGCCTGCGACTGCGCGGAGCATGGGGTTTCAGGGTACACCCGCCGGGCTGCTGGATGCGGAAACCAACCTGAAATATGCCGTGAAATATCTGCGCGGCGCCTGGCTGTTGTCGGATGGCAGCCATGACAACGCGGTGAAATGGTATTCGCGGGGCTATTATTACGAGGCGAAACGGCGCGGCATGTTGGAGGAAACCGGGCTGCGCGGCTGAACGGTGATGGACATTGCCAATCACCGCCGCCGCGGTATGGTCGCTGCGTAACAGGAGTGCCCGCCATGCCCACACCGCCCTTTCGCGCCGATCATGTCGGCAGTCTGCTGCGCCCCGCGTCCGTAAAGGCCGCCCGCAAGGCCCATTTCGAGGATCGCAGCCTGAATGCCGCGGGTCTGGCCGCAGTCGAAAACGCCGCCATCCGCGACCTGATCGGGATGCAGGAACAGGTCGGCCTGCCTGTGGTGACCGACGGTGAACAGCGCCGGTCGTTCTGGCACTACGATTTCATGGACGGGCTGGACGGGTTTGCAGTGGTGGAACGCGATCCGGAACAGGGCGTGCAATTCGCCGGCGTGAAACTGCGACCGATGTTCCCGACCATCACCGGCAAGCTGGATTTTCCCGCCGATCATCCGCATTTGGCGCATTTCAAATTCGTGGCAGAAAACACCAAAGTCTGCCCGAAAATTTCAATCCCCGGCCCATCGTGTTGTCATTTCCGCACCGCCCCGGCCGATATCACGGCGGCCGCATATCAGGACATAGAGGTTCTGACCGCCGACATCGCCGCCGCCTATAAAAAAGCTGTGCAGGCGTTTTATGATGCGGGCTGCCGCTATCTGCAGATGGATGACATCTTTTTTGCATATCTCTGTGACCCGAAACATCGTGCCGCGAAACAGGCGCAGGGGCAGGACCCCGATTGGCTGGTGGGCCGCTATGCCTGGATGATGCATCAGGCGATCAAGGACCGTCCCGCCGACATGGTGATCGGGATGCACATGTGCCGGGGCAATTTCCGGTCCACCCATGCCGCGACGGGCGCCTATGATGCGGTCGCGGATGTAGTGTTTAACCAGACCGGGGTGGACGTGTTTTTCATGGAATACGACACCGACCGCGCGGGCGGGCTGGAACCGCTGTCGTTCCTTGCAAAGGGCAAACAGCGCGTGCTGCCCGGGTTCATCACGACGAAAACCGCGCCGCTGGAAACGATGGACGACCTGAAACGCCAGTTCGACGCGGCGGCGAAATTTGCACCGCTGGACCAGTTGGGCATCGCGCCGCAATGCGGCTTTGCTTCGACCGAAGAAGGCAACGCGATCACCGAAGATGACCAGAAGCGCAAGCTGGAACTGGTAGTGCGCTGCGCCCAAGACATCTGGGGCAGCGTCTAGGCGGGCGGTCGTGCCGGGCCGCCCAAAAGGCAGCCCGGCCCGTCAGCACCGATTACGCCAGAAACAGGCCGTCCGAGAACTCGAAGTTCGCGACGATCCCGATGTCGGCATTCTGAACCACGATCAGGTCGCGGTCGCCGTTCAACTGGATATGCAGGTTGTTCTTGACCTGTTCGACGAAACGGATCGTCACGCCCAGTTCAAAGACGATGGTGTCTTCGGCGGCGTTGAAATCAGTGATCACGTCGCGGTCGCGGTCACGGTCGCGCGCGTCGGCCCCAAAGACAAAGAAGTCGGCCCCCGCACCGCCGGTCAGACGGTCATTATCGCCGCCGCCATAGATCGCGTCGCTGCCGCTGGTGCCGATCAGCGTGTCGTTGAGCGACGTGCCGCGGATCACGTTCGGCGCCGGCGCGGGTTCGGGTTCGGGTTC